>DASZIA010000479.1:0-4539 GCA_035949535.1 Planctomycetaceae bacterium
TGGGGATGACTTCGGTGCGAGAAGGAATAAGGCGAAAACCGAAGGCCGCGTCTAAGATAGCAGAGAGGCCATCTTCCGGCGGACCACTCTGGAATAATCCGTGGACCTGCTACAAGTCACAGCGATCCATGAACTCTGAAGACGTCTCGGGCCTTGTTCTTGGGCAGATCGCGGGACGCGAGTCACTGCCGAACTATCACGGAGTGGACCTGAGCCGCTGCCTCGTGCCGCCGCGCAGGATGCAAGTCATTAATGGAAGCGTGCGAAATGGAGTGTCCGAGGATTCGACCGAGACCGTCTGGCTCGTCCTCGAAGAAGAGCCTGGGAGAAAGAACGGCTACAAGATCGTTTTCAACGAGCAAATCGGCATGTTCGGATTGGCAACACGCGGGTTCGAATCGGACGCGCATCCCGTTCTCTGCGGATACTATGGGGATTTTCCAACGACCCTCGAGGCCATGTGACTGAGCCGCATACACAATCTGCGGAGACGACAGCTCCGACTAAGCCAGGAATCGCGCGTTGGCGTCCGCGGCTCACGCGGCGACGCTTTCTTGCTGCTGCCGCGCTGGGCGCCTGCGGCACGGGTCTCTACGCATGGCGGATCGAGCCGCATTGGATCGAGGTGGTCAAGCGCGATCTGCCGATCGTCAACTTGCCCGCGGCACTCCGTGACCAGACTCTGATCCAGATCAGCGACCTGCACGTCGGCCGAGCCGTTGACAGCGAGTACCTGATCGCCGCGATGAAGCGAGTCTCGTCTCTTGGCCCGGCACTGACGGTCATCACGGGCGATTTCATGACCTGTTCCGGCACCGAGGAGGTGGAGAGTGTGAGCCGAGTCCTCGAACACCTGGTCCCCGGGCCGCTCGGCTGTTTCGCCATCTTGGGCAATCACGACTACAGTCTCGACTGGTCACACAAAGACGTGGCTGCCGCGCTGGCTCGGCGACTTCCGGAATTGGGCATCCACGTGCTGCGCAATGAGTCCCGGTCAGTCGCCGGCTTGCAGTTGGTCGGGATCGACGACCTCTGGAGTCCGTGCTTCGCGCCGGAAGCCGTCATCCCCAAGGTCGACTGGCAGGGGCCGACGCTCACGCTCTGCCACAACCCAGACGCCGTCGATTCGTCGGGCTTGGCGGCCTGTCGCGGCTGGATCCTCTCCGGCCACACGCACGGCGGCCAATGCAAGCCGCCGTTCCTCCCTCCGCCGCTGCTCCCCGTCCGCAACCGACGCTACACGTGCGGCGAATTCGACATTGGCCCCGGTGGGCGGCTGTATATCAACCGCGGCTTGGGCTACCTGCGCCGCGTGCGATTCAACGTGCGCCCGGAGATTACGGTATTTCGGCTGTGCCCGGCGTGATTGGGGTGTTACACACCATAGGGGCGGGCGAATGCGCTGCAGCGGTATCGCGCCCTGTGCGTCGAACCCGTTGGACGGTTAAACTGAGGGGCCTCTTGCTGCTGCGCAGCCCGGACAACGAGTTGTCCGGGCCACCCGCCGAGAGGCCGCTTGAGCGGAGCGCACCGTTTCGTACTCTGTAATAGCGGATGGGCGTCTGGGCGATTTTGTCGAGGACCGAGCGAGCGACATTGCGATGCATGAACTTATTGTTCGAACACTTTACAACGTACCTCGCCAATATGAGTCGCTCCTTTACGAGGCAATGGAAGAGTGCACGCACGCCGATCGCTTATGTGTTTGTCTCTACTTTATGTCAGAGCAGCCAGACCGGTCGCGAACCCTAAGTGGCATTGAACGCAACCTGCGGACGATCTTTCCCCCCACACGGTCCTCGGGCACGACGGCCGATGACTTTTCAGAATTTCAGTCGGTGATTCGTGCCCTCTTCAACACTGAGACTCTGCGGATCAAGAACAAAGAAATGAGAGTCTCGGAGCGGCTTTGGGAAAATCCATTAAAGGGGTGTTGGAAAAACACCTCGCTCGGGAACGAGCGTGGCGTTGAGGTGTTGGAAGAACTCGGGATCGCCGTGAAGAGAACTATCGCTCCGCCCGCCTCGCGATAGTGGAAGAATCCCCTATTGGCCGACGCCATGCAGGAGTTGACTCAACTCGCGAGTCCCTTGGCGAGATCGAGGAAATACTCGGACGGACCGCCGACGATTCCGCTGTGTCCTAACCCATTGCTGCAATCAGAACTGAAGCGAACGAGCCAGACTTCGGCCAGTGCCCTTAACTTGGTAAAAACGGTCTGACGCACCCGTAGCTCAGTAGGATAGAGCGGCGGTTTCCTAAGGCTATTCTGCCGATTCCGCCGCCTCCAAAAAAACGCGGGAAATGCCTTGTTTTATAGGCTGTTCCGTACCATTCAGCGGTCTCGCGAAACGTCCCGTAATGTCTCGACACGCGCCCTTGCAGTAATAATTATTACTGCGGCTCTCTGACCCCCGCGGTCGGGGCGGGAATCGCACCGGGGCGCCACCGTAGGACAGCATTCAGGCGCCGAGACGGGCTCCGACGGGCCGGGCGGCTTAGACTTTACGGTGCTCTGGCGACACCGTAAGAATCGGCACCAGCAACACAACTCTAGAATGACCGCATGAGCGACGAACCGAAGCGGAATTGGCGACGGTTGATCCCGAGAAACCTCGGCCTAATCGCCACCCTGCTGGCGCTCTGCCTCATTCTCGAAGTCCTTGCGGAGATTGTTGAGCGCCACTAGCTCGCGGGGAATCCGATGACCGACAAGCCGGACGAACAGCGACGATTCTGGGCCACTTGGCTGCCGTGGCGCGTCTTGTGTTTCGTTGGTTACGTCGCCCTCTGTGTTTACATGCTGGTCAGATTCTGGCGCCCACCTATCGATTGGCTTTGGTGGGCGTTGTTGGTGGCAACGGCATATACGTGGATCTTGCCCGCAATGAGAATCGCCCGTGAAGTTCGGTCACTCCGACGGCCGCCGGAGCGCATCGACTGTTGAGGCAGTTCCGTTGTGCAGCGGGACGTTCTGTTGTGCAGAACGGTTCCGGGATGCGGTCGGCCGGCATGTTCAATTTACCCTTGCGGGCCGCTAAGCATTCGGCCAGTGCGTCACTTATCGGTCGATTTTCTCCGATTGCTAGAAAACAGATTGCGGGTCGCGACGCCAGGTGTGACGACCAGTTTGGAATTGGCCAGCGAGGTAGCCCCCTCGAAAGGGGGCTGTCGTAGAGATTTCTGGTTCTCCAGCAGGTCCCTGCCAAGAAGGCAACGAGTGCCGCGAAGAACAAACTAGGACATCCGTTGATGATTCCCGCGACGCGCTGGAGCCGATGGTGTGAATGCCCAGTCCTCTCTTCCGTTTCGCGGCGGGCCGCTCTATGTCTCCGTGTTTTGGGCGACCTTTGCCCTGTGGCAGGCAGCGGAACTGGCCCTCAACGCGATGCGGCGATCGACGTCACTGGCATGGCGGCATGATCGATCCCTTCGGCTCCTATTCCTGAGCCATGGCATGGTTTTCTGCCTCGACTTTGCCAGCGCGCTTTTGCTGACGAGCGCGGCGATCGCAGCAGCCAGAACGGTCTTCTGGATCGGAATCGGCTGCGTCCTAGCCGGGACGGCCTTGCGCTGGTATGCGGTCACGAAGTTAGGGCGTTATTTCACGGTCGACGTCGTGACGCAGGTGTCGCAGCCCGTGATCGATTTCGGGCCCTATCGATACATCCGCCACCCGGCCTATGCGGGATCACTTCTGGCGCTGATCGGCTTTGCCCTGGCGCTTGGCAACTGGGCCGGCCTTTTGGCGACGCTGCTCTTGCCGGGCAGCGCTTTCGGCTATCGGATCGCAGTCGAGGAGGCGGCGCTGCTCTCGACGCTGGGTGAGCCCTACGCCCGCTACATGCGCCGCACATGGAGACTGATCCCGTATCTGATTTAGCCAATCAGCGGCGGCCGCACGGCGACCATCATCACGCTCTATTCCGGCCACAAGGCGAAATCGATCAAGCTGCGCGACTCACGACAGGCGGCCCGCCCGGCTCCAGGAGCTGCGTCACGAGCTTCTCGCGACGCTCGGCCACGGCCGCATGGCTAGCGTCGAGAGGGAAGATCCGCCTGCCGGAAAGCCCGAAGTCTGGGGTCTGGGCTACTTCCACGCCTACACTTATCGGTCGTTTGATGGCGTATCCGGGAAAAGGGATGAGATTATGGGGAACCCGGCAAATGTAACGACCAAATTCGTCGCAAATCCTTGCTGGTGCCTTTAAGCAAAAGTAAAAGGAACGGCACGGGCGACAAGGGTCGTCAAACGACAGAATTGATTTTGTGCAATCCAATCTGAACGCATGACTTCGTGGGAGACTGCACGATGGAGATAACGCGTCGCCAAGCGCTCGTCAGAGCGTCCCTCGCCCCCATCGTGGCGGCGAGGGCGCTCTCGGCCCTCGCCGGACAAGTCGTTGATGCTCAGGCCGCGCCCGATGTGCAGTTCACGCCGCCTCCATCTACGCCGACCGACGAGGACCTTCAACTGCTTGCCAGCGCCGTTGAGAACGCGCGACGTGCGAGTGCGTCGCAGTTGGTCCAGGACGCACG
>DASZIA010000480.1:0-5666 GCA_035949535.1 Planctomycetaceae bacterium
TGGCGACCCTGACCACGGGGCTGGCCGCCCTCCTCTTGTACCGCGTGCACGACTGGCCGGGAGCTGTCCTGATCGTGGCGCTGGTCGTCTGCATCCTGGCCATCATCGCGATCCTCGAGACGGTGGGAAGGAAGAACAACGGCGGAGGATCAGGCTGATGGATCGTGCAGCCATCGCGTTCAGAAAGAGTGGCTGGGGTCGAGCGGTTTCGGTTCGCCCCCAGATCATCAAGAGCGGGGGGCGAGCTGCGCTCGACCCCAGCCACCCGGCCACATCATGAGCAAGAGCAAACGAACGACGGCGCCGCAATCAGCCCCTAGACGAAGTGCCCGGACGCAATTGACGGTTAGTGACCCTCTGACCGGACTGCTCCGCACGCTGGTCATCGGTCTGATTCTCGTGCGGTGGCTCATCCCGACCGAATCAGCCCCCGGCGGCGAGACCCTCTGGATTGTACAGCTCGACTTCGCCGCCGTGATCCTGTGGGCCTGGAGTTGTTTGCGAAGCGGCAACTACGCCGTGCGCTGGAGCCTCTTCGACTGTGCCCTTTGGGCGTTGGTGGCCGCGCATGCTCTGGCGACCGCGGTCGTCTTTATTACCGGGGGCGATCGCCGGACCGCGCTCAATCTGGCCTGGGAATGGGTCGGCTTGGGAGCGACATTTTTCCTGCTGAGACAGACGATCCAAACCGCGCTCGACGCCCGGCGCCTGGCTTCGATTGTCGTCGCCCTCGCGGTCGTACTCAGCGGTTTGGGCATCTGGCAGCACTACGTCTACTATCGGATGGCGAGCCGCGAGTACTCGGAAATGATGAGCAAGCTCGACGCGCTGCAAAAGGATCCTCGGGCGAATGCTCAAGAGTTGGGGAAACTGCAGTTCACGCTGCAATCGCAGGGCATTCCGACTGATGAGACAGGGCGCCGGCAGTACGAGAATCGGCTGCGGTTCAGCAACGAGGCAATGGGGCCTTTTGCGCTGGCGAACACATTCGCGGGATTTCTCCTGGTCATGCTTATTCTGGCAGGCGATTTGTTTCGCACGCTCCCAAGCCCGCGCCCGAAGGGACTGATCGTCGCCTGGGCCGTCGCGTTCGTTCTGTTTCTGTACTGCCTGATCCTGACGAAAAGCCGCACCGCTTGGACGGGTCTCGTCGTTGCCGCGGCTCTTTGGGGAACGACGCTTCTCGTGCGCAATCGGCACTGGTTCACGCGGCGGATCCTGCTCGGGATGGCGTTGGGCAGCGTCGGCGTAGGTCTGCTCTTCGTGATCGCCGCGTTGGGAAAAGGCTTCGACGCCGAAGTGATCATAGAGGCTCCGAAATCGCTGTCGTATCGCTTTCAGTATTGGAACGGTGCCGTTCACACGATCGCGGCCTCGCCTCGAACTGTGATCTTTGGCACCGGGCCGGGCAACTTTCGCCAGCACTATTTGCGGTACAAGGTTCCCGAATCGAGCGAAGAGATCGCCGATCCGCACAATTGGTTGCTCGACCTGTGGGCCAGCGGCGGGGTTTTGGCTGTTGCCAGCTTCTTGGCGTGCGTGGTGCTGGCTCTGATCCCGTTCCGAAAGCGCCGGACTGGCGACGATGACACTGACTCCGCAAAGCCCGAGCAAGTGCCGAGCTGGACGGCCGACCTTCCCGGTCCGGTGCTCGGTTTCTTGTTGGGGGTTGTGGCCCCGGTCGCGGGCGCGAGCGGCAACTTTGATGTGTGGCAACTGGTCCTGTTGGCCGCCTGGGTGATCACCTTTGCAATTCTGCGACGCGGTTTAGGCTCGGCGCGCCTGGCCGCCATGGCGCTCGGAGCTACTGCGCTGGGCCTGACGATCCACCTGAGCGGCGCCGGAGGAATTGAAATGCCGGCGACGGTACAGCTCCTGCTCGTGCTGGCGGCGCTGGCTTTTGCCACGCTCGATCAGCCCGCCGGCGGGAATGCGTCGCCGCGTTTGGTCATGGCAATCGGTGGCATGGGCGTGGTGCTGTTTGTTGCTCTGTTTTTCACGGGAACGCTGCTAGTCGTCAATCGTCGCGCGGCGATTGCCTCCGGCGAGCAGGCGCTCCTTGTCGACGGCAATTTCGACCGGGCCGTGGAAGATTTTGGTCAAGCCGCTATCCACGATCCGTTCAGCCCAGACCCGCATGACAAGCTGGCTGATGCGTTTTTCGCGCGCTGGCAAGTCAGCCCGCCCGGGATCGGGACAGATTACTTCGCCAAAGCCAACGCGGCATTGAATCTGGCAATTCGACAGGATCCGTTGAACTCTTCGCGATATCGGCGGCTGGGCCAGTTCTATCTGGCGAAATTCGCTCGCTCGCAGGACCCGGAAGATGCGAAAGCGGCGGCCGACACATTCGAGCGAGCGGTCGCCATGTATCCGACCGAAGTGTCGCTGCGAAGCGAGTGTGCGACGGCCTTCTTCCAAGCTGGAAAGCCCGCCGAGGCAAAGAGCCAGGCCCAGAAGGCCCTGGAGCTGGACGAGAGCAATCACCGCTGGGGCCACACCGATCGCTACCTGCCCGACGCGACTGTGACTCGTCTGCGTCAACTGGCGGCGGGCACGTAACACCAGCAGCCCGTCGAAACTCAAACGGTGTGCACCGGAATTGCGTAGGACCACGGGCGGCGGCGCAATGTCCTCGCAGCCGCCGGCCCGATTCACTATTATCCGCCATCGGTCGACTGCCACGGCTGGGAGACCGGGCGATCACTCGTCACTCATTCCGATCGTGCCGGCCGGGACCGTCATCTCTCGAGGATTGCTGCATGTCGAAGGAGCTTCTGAGGGCTGTTCCCTTCGCCGCCGGGTTGATTGTGATCGCGCTGGTCGCCGGACTTCCGTCTGGCTGCGGCGACCAGATCAATAAGACCGACGTTCCTCAGCACGCCTCCGACGCCACGAGTCCCGCGATTCCAGAGAACCAGAGCTCTAAGGAACCGGAACCACACGCTCCCGCCCCCCACCCCAAGCCGGCCAACCTGCCCGACGTCAAGCCGCTCGCCAAGGGCTGGACCAAGCCCGCCGTCACCCTGGTCTTCTCCGGCGAGCAGCACGGATACATGGAACCCTGCGGCTGCTCGGTGACCCAGTCGGGCGGATTGTCGCGCCGCGGCGACCTGATGCGTCAACTCACCGAAAAGGGCTGGCCGTTTGCCGCCATTGATCTCGGCGGCCTGGTCAAAAAGGACAATCAGCAGAACAAGTTCAAGTTCCAGGTGATGCGCGCTGCCCTCAAGGATCTCAGCTACGGCGTCATGGCATTGGGGCCGGAGGAGTTGTCGATTGAGCGAATCGAGCCAGGCTTCCTCGTGCAGCAGGGCACGGAACAAAAAGAACCTCCATTTGTCAATGCGAACGTTGATTTCACTCTCTTCAAAGACCCTAGCCTCCGACCAGCCCTGCCCGTGAAGATTATCACGATCAATGGACATCGGATCGGCGTGACGGCGATCTTTGGCAAGACGCTCACGGCGGCTCTCTTCGGCGAAGCGGGCGACCCGCAGATTAAAGTCAACGATCCGGCCAACTCCCTTCCGCCCGCGATCGCCGAGCTCAAGCGTGAGAAAGCCGAAGTGCTGATCCTGCTCTCGCATGCCGAAAAGAGCGAGTCGGTCGAGTTAGCGAAGAAATTTCTCGAATTTCAAATCGTCGCGACCGCCCGCGGTCCCGAGGACGGTGAAGACACGGCCGAACACATCGGCAACACGCTGCTCGTGACGGTCGGCCAGAAGGGGAAGCACGTCGCGATCGTCGGTTATTACCCGGATGACTCAAAGCGGCCCTTCCGCTACGAGCTGGTCGATCTCGACAAGGAGCGGTTCAAAGACACGCCCAAGATGCTCGACCGCATGCGCGAGTACCAGCACATGCTCGAAGCCAATTACGACGCGGTGCTCAAAGATTTCGCCCGACCGCCGAGTCCAAATGGCGATCAATACGCTGGCGTCGATTCGTGCAAAGACTGCCACAAGAAAGCATACGAAATCTGGAAGGACTCGAATCACTCTCACGGGTACCAGACCCTGATCACCGGCCGCGAAGGAACGAAAAACCCGATCGCGCGAAACCACGATCCCGAGTGCATCAACTGTCACACGACGGGCTGGGATCCGCAGGGGGTTTTCCCCTACGTCGGCGGCTTCTATAGTTTGGAACGGACCCCCAAGCTTAAAGACCAGCAGTGCGAAAACTGCCACGGCCCCGCCGCCAAGCACGTCGAGTTGGAGCTGGCCTGGAAGCGCGATCCGAAGTTGGTGAAAAAAGACGACCTCGACGCGGGCCGGAAGCGGGCGACACTCAAGGTGGCCGAGATCCGAAAGACACTCTGCTACAAGTGCCACGATCTGGACAACGATCCGAACTTCGACTTCGACAAGTACTGGCCGCAGATTGAACATAAGGGCAAGGACTGAATTGAGCCGACGATGAGCGACGAGCAGCCCAGCGCGATCAAGGCATTCCGCGATCAGGGCGTGCTCGAAATCACTTGGCCGCGCCTCGGCGTCCGACGGATTGCGTTCAAGACCTTGCGGGCCAACTGTCCTTGTGCTGGCTGCGTCGATGAGCTGACTGGCATTCGCACGCTCAATGTCGATGCGATCCTCCCCAACATTGCTCCGGCCCGCGTCGAGTTGTGCGGCAACTACGCCCTCAAGATCGAATGGAACGACGGGCACTCGACGGGCCTGTATACTTGGCAGCGGCTGGCTGAGATTTCCGCTGCATCGGTCGATGCCCATGAACGGTCCCGAGACCTTTGAAGTCGAGCTGAAGTTCCCGATCGCCGACGCCGACGACATGACGCTGCAACTTCTGGCGCGCGGTGCCCGGCCCGGAAGCGTCGTGAGGCAGAGCGATCTTTACTTCCAGCACCCCTGCCGCGACTTCCGACAAACACATGAGGCATTGCGACTGCGGAAAACCGACGACGGCGTGCGCATCACGTACAAGGGACCGATCATCGACTCGCGGACCAAGATGCGCCGAGAGCTCGAGCTGCCGGTCGGTCGCGATGCCGGCGACTTCGATCAGTTTCGCGAGCTGCTGACAATTTTGGGGTTTGTGGCAGTCCGCGGCGTCGAGAAGACGCGCGCTGTTTATGATTTGATGTGGGAGGGTCGACACCTGGAGTTGGCCGTCGATGCGGTCGATGGCTTAGGGACATTTTTGGAAATCGAGTCGATGGCGCACGATTCCGATCGCGACGCGGCCCGCGACGCGATCCTGCAGCTGGCAGAAAATCTGGGGCTGAAAAACCCAGAACGGCGTTCGTATCTGCAGCTTTTGATTCAGCAAGCGTCGGGAGAGAATTCGATCGCGACGCGGCCCGGATGAGTTGGGCTCAGGGGAAAATTGCAGGGCTTTTTCGCTACTGTAGGGGTTTGTAAAAAGCCGATTGACTAAATAGTATCTTTTTGTACACTATATCGAGCTAAAGCGAAAACTTCGCATTTCCGAGCCAACCGAGGATCAGCCGATGACGACGAAAACCCCCTCGAAGAATAACCACGCCCCGGTCAAGGAACAGGCGGCCGGCAAAGACCGGACCAAGAAGCCGGAGACCGGCAAGAGCGAGTCGGAAGTCTTGCTCGCCAACGCGCTGGGCCAGATCGAAAAGACCTTCGGCAAGGGCTCGATCATGAAGCTCACGGAGGCGACGAGCCCCGCCA
>DASZIA010000481.1:0-6891 GCA_035949535.1 Planctomycetaceae bacterium
GCACTTCGCAGATGTGACGTCGCAGACTCACCTCGTGGAAAACGCCTATAGCCAAGGCGTCGCCATCGGCGATATCGACAACGACGGCTTTCCTGACATCTTCGTCGGCAACATTGGGTCCAATCGCTTGTTTCTCAATAACGGTGACGGGACGTTCAGCGACGCTTCGGAAGACTCCGGTGCTGCCGAGTCGCAATGGACGAGCAGCTGCGTGATTGCCGACTTCAACGGCGACTCGCTGCCGGATATCTATGCTCTGGGCTACGTTGAAGGCGATGCCCTGACCCGAATCTGCCATGACCGGGAGAATCACAGTTATCCTTGCCTGACCTTCGGCTTCCCGACGGCACATCATCGACTCTGGCTGAACCAGGGGGACGGCCGCTTTGAAGACGCGACTGCAACGGCCCAAATCGACCACTTTTCCGATCGCGGGACGTCGGTGATCGCGGCCGACGTCGACGGCTCGCGCAAGCTTGACCTGCTCGTTGGCAATAGCGGGACTCAAAACTACTTCTTCAAAAACGACGTCGCGAAACATGGTGATCCGCCCAAATTTATTGAAGCCGGGCTTCCTTTGGGATTAGCTTTCGGAGCGGACGGGACGGGGCGCAAGTGCGTGGGGCTCGCCGCGGGCGACTTCAACGGCGACGGCTTGCTCGACTTCCACGGGACCAACCTCATGAATGAGCCTGGCACGCTGTTCCTGCAGCAAAAAGGCGGCTTCTTTCTCGATTCGTGCCTAGAAGCCGGACTCTACGGACCGACTTACACAGCGACCAGTTTCGGAACGCAGGCGCTCGACGCTGATCTCGACGGCAAGCTCGACCTGATCGCTGCGTGCGGTAACAGCGACGACCTGCGGAACCCGTTCGTTCCTTACGAAATGGAGCCGTCGTATTTCACGAACGACGGTCAGGGGCACTTCGCCAAGGTCCCGCCGGAGACTTTGGGTCCCTATTTCCAGCAAAAGCATTTGGGACGATCGGTCGCACGTCTGGATTGGAATCGCGACGGTCGGGAAGATCTGGTCATTTGCCACACCCGTGCTCCCGTCGCCTTGTTGACGAACACAACGCGGGAGCCAGGCCATCATTTGACGCTCCGGCTGGTCAGCACGGGCTCGGCGCGGGATTCGATCGGAACGACAGTCGAAGTCGTCGCCGGAGGC
Organism: Planctomycetaceae bacterium; assembly: GCA_035949535.1. GTDB lineage: Bacteria > Planctomycetota > Planctomycetia > Planctomycetales > Planctomycetaceae > DASPSM01. The sequence goes on from DASZIA010000481.1 coordinate 1,172, forward strand.
AAAAAGATCGTGCGCCAATTGAGCGCCGGCGACGGGTTTCAAGCCAGCAATGAGCGGGCCCTGGTCTTCGGACTTGGGTCGAACGCGGCCGCCGAATCGATCGTCATTCACTGGATGTCAGGACGCGACCAACGCCTCACCGCAATTCCCGGCGACCAGGAGCTGCTGATTGTCGAGGGACGGGATCAGCCGACCACCTTGACGCGGGATTGACGACTTTGCGAGGGAAAGTCCGACACGCCGACGCGTCCAGGCTCGCCGGAAGCCGATTCCTCCGCCCCCGAAATCGCGGTCCGGGATCGGGGCTGACTTGTCCGGATTCTTTTAACGCTTTGACGGTGGCTGACGTAGGAGTCGGGGGAAGGGTCGTTTGCATGCCCGCGATTGCGAAATGCCTGTTCCTCATTGGAGCGGTCAGTCTTTTGGGTCCCGCTGCCAATGGGGATGAGGCGGTTCTCCCCGGCCACTCGAAGCACGGCGAGATCTTCGACACCGGTCTGCGGCAAAGCGCCTACTTGATGGGCGGGACGGGAAACGTCCGTTTCCCCATCACCCACAAGGTCGAGAAGGCCCAACAATTCTTCGAACAAGGCGTGGGCCAGTTGCACGGCTTCTGGTATGCCGAGGCCGAGCGATCCTTCCGGGAGGCGGCTGCCCTCGATCCAACCTGCGCCGGCATGGCGTGGTGGGGAGTCTCGCTCGCGAGCCATTACCGCCCCCCTCGGGCCAAGCAATTTGCGCTCTTGGCCGCCAAAAACAAAACCGGTCTGACCGAGCGCGAGCAGATGTATATCGACGCGCTGCAGTCGGAAGGCGGCTACCGCGCGATCATCGCCAAGTACCCCGATGATCTCGAGGCCAAGGCCCGCGAAGTCTGGCGGCTGTGGTTCAGGGTGGAATCCGGGCAGGCGGCCCCCGCTGAAGTGCGCAGTGCCCTGGATCTAGCCAACGTGATCCTCAAGGTGAATCAGTATCACCCGATCAACCACGCCGTGATCCATATTTGCAACATGAGCTCGAGCGAAAGCCGCGCGCTCGACTCGGCCGATAACTGCGGCCCGTCGGCCCCCTCGATCGGGCACATGTGGCACATGCCGACCCACATCTATTTCACGCTGCATCGGTATCCGCAGGCCGCCTGGCAGCTCGAGGCTTCCATACGCACGGAACATGCCCGCCAAATCCACGACCGCGTAATTCCCGACCAATCGGTCTTCTACGCACACAACAACGAATGGCTCGTGCGGACCCTGTTGTATATGGGCCGCATGGACGATGCGCGGCGCACGGCCAAGCATATGATCGATCTTCCGCGGCATCCCCAGTACAACCTGGTCGAGCCTCCCGAGGAGGACGACAGCTCGGACAACGAAGACTCGCCGAAAGGCGAGAAAAAGATTAGCGAGACGCACGGAACGAGCGCCTATTACGGTCGCGACCGCCTGCTGCAGACACTTCGCCAATTTGAGTGTTTTGACGAACTGATTGAGGCGTGTAAATCGGGCTACATTGAGGAGACCTCCCTTCCCGCGGAACAGGGCAAGGTGCATCTGAACCTGGGCGTCGCCTACTATTCGACAGGAGATGTGCCGGCCGGCGACCGGGAGCTTGCCGAATTGCGCCGCCTTCATGAGGCCGAGGAAGCGGCCGCCAAAGCGGCGCTCGAGGAAGCGAGCGAATCGTCCAAACGCACTCGGGCGATGGCGGTGGCTGAAATGAAGTACGCGCGACCGGTCGGAGAGCTGTCGCACGCCATCAAGGAATTAGAGTCGTATCGCCACATCGTCACCGGATTCTACCTCGGCAAGCGCGCGCTTATTCTGTCGTTGTGTGGCCTGGTGGCGATCGAAATTGTGGCGTTTGTCCTGCTGTGGCGGCGAGGGATGATCATTTCGGTTCTGTCAGTTTTGGTGACGATCGGCGTCGGCGTGTGGCTGTTTAAGACGCACCTCGCCCTGCTCGAACTGCCGTACGATTCGGTCAACGTCGACTTTGCATTTATGTCCCGCAAAATGCTCGAGGCGGGCGATCCGGCCGCGGCCGAGTGGTGTGCACGTGAATTCGCCAACAACCGCGAGTACCAAGTCAAGCCGCAAGCCAACCTAGTGGAAATCTTGTATCGCATCGGCCAACAAGAGGAGGCCCGTGCAGAGTTCGAAAAACTCCGCGAGTTGGGTGGGATGGCGGATCTCGATTCGCCCCCCTTGGCGCGCCTGCAGCCGATCGCCCACGAATTTGGCCTGCCGACCGATTGGCGATTGCCCGAAAAGCTCAACAAGCCGATCTCCGGCAGACGCCCGCTCAAATCCCTAGGGCCGCTGGTTTGGCGGCCCTGGCGGGCTCCCGATTGGAAGCTCAAGGACGGACAAGGGCGCGACCACAGCCTGGCCGATTACCGCGGCAAGCCCGTGCTGCTGGTGTTCTTTCTGGGCGGCGATTGCCCACACTGCGTCAAGCAGCTCGAAGCCTTCGCCAAAAAATCCAAGGAACTCGCTCAACAAGGGCTGACGCTGGTCGCCGTCAGCGTCGACGATCCCGACAAGGTGAAGAAATTCGTCGACAAAGCCAAGTCGGCTCCTTATCCCTATTTGATCCTTTCCGACGATTACTATTCGGCCTTCCAGTCGTACCGGGCGTATGACAACTTTGAGAACGTTCCGATGCATGGGACGTTCTTGATCGATGGCGAGGGCTATGTTCGCTGGTTCGACGTCAGCTTCGAGCCGTTCATGGAAACCAGCTTCGTCCTGAACGAAGCAAAGCGGCTGCTCAACCGGCCGGTGCCCGCTCCCGAACAGGGGGCGCGGATTATCGCCGACACGACGAACACTCAACCCGTGTCGTCGCGCTAACGTGTTGAGCGGGCCGCGGTCGGCTCGGGCGATTCGGAAAGAATCAGAATCGACTCTTCTCGCGCCAGCGGCTTGTCGATCTGATCGGCCTGAATGCTCACTCGCACGCGGCTGTCACCCCGCTTGCGGGCCGCGAGCACGATCTCGCACGCGGCGGAGGTGCGTCCTTCGAGTGTCGGCACAGGGCCGAACTTGAGCCGGCCTGGCTCCTGCACCGTCTTTCCCGGACCGCGCGCGGTCACGACCTCCATCTGCTCGGGGATTTCGACCGTCACCACGAGATTCGTCACGGCCACCGTCCCCTTGTTGCGCGCGTTGACGTGCAGCGTGATCTTTTCGCCAAGGTCAACCGGCCCGTCGACGCCGGTCACGTCCACACCCATCGCGGCAAAGCCTTCGACTTCGGTTTGCGAGGTGGCTTCCACCGGCTCACCGTTGGGAACGGTCAGACGGACCGTGCTCGTTTGATTTCCCACGCCCCGCGCGACGAGCCGCGACTTCACGACTCGCGTTTCTCCCGGGGCCATCTGGTCGATACGCCACGCGATCGTGCGGTTGCCATCGTTGTATTGCCCGCCTTGCGAGGCGCCGGCAAATTCCATCCCCGAGGGAATCGATTCGACCAGCACCGCTCCGTCAACCGCAAAACTCGACTCATTGACCAGCGTGTTGGTAAAGACGGCCTGGCGACCCATGTATCGCCGCTTGGGACCACTCCGTGAGAGGGACACTTTCGAGCCGCTGATCTCAATGGCGGCCTTCGCCTCCGTCGTCAGCCCTCCCTCTGCCAGCACGACCGCTCGGTTGACGGCAGTACCGACTTTGCCCGCCTTGAGGTCGAGCGTCAGCTGCTTGGACTTTCCGGGCATCAGGCGGCCCACCTCGTATTCCAGGTCGTGGCCGGCACTGTGGGAAAGTCCGTCGGGAATGAGATCGCGAATCATTACTCCGCGGGCCTCTCCGGTGCCCACATTTTTGACTTCAAAGTGGAACGGCACCAGCTCGCCCAGCCGGGCAGACGACGGCGCCGAGATTTTGAACTCCAACCGGGGTGCGGTGACGACGGTCTCAGCGGCCGCCTCGGCTACGAAATTCACCGTGGCGACGCTGCCAATCTCGCCCGCCTCTTGAGGAATGACACGGATAGAGATCTTCCGTTGCTCTCCTCCGCCCAACGGGCCGATCCGCCAGATCAGTTTTTTCCCGGTCAGCTCGGCTCGCGGAATCGTTCCGGAAAGTTTGGTGCCCTTGGGAATTCGGTCTTCGACGACGACGTCCCGTGCCGCGCTCTGACCCACGTTTTTCACCAGGATCGAATAAATGAGCGGCTGGCCGATGAGCGCGTTTTGCGGCGCGATCTTCTCGATATTCAATTGTGGTCGCTGCGGCCCCAGCGGAGCGGCGTCGCCGACCGTTCCGTCTCCTTGAAAGTCCGCGGGAGTCTCAGAGTGCAACTCGGTTGCCGACCGCGGACCAGCCGACGCGTTGCCAGCGTCGACCGACTTGATCTCCGGGCTATTCGGAGCGACGACCGGTCGAGTTAAGGCCGACCCCGTTGCTGTGGAGCCTGTTGAACTCGAGCGGCCCGGGTTCGCTTCTGCTGAGTTCGGCGGAGTCAGATCGAGAACCGGTGGGCCGGACGTTGTCGGGTTCGACGCTCCGACACTCGGCGCGGGAAGTGCCGGAGCCGGCAGCGGCGATTCCTTGGGTCCTTCCTCGGGGAAGGGCTTTGGGCCGGCGGCCGGTGGTGCGCTGGCCGGATCGGTCGCGGACGATTTCAATGGCTGCATCTCTCGAGACGCTTTGTCACCCGGTGTCGATTGGGCCGCAGGGGCCGGCTTGCTGCCTGCTGGAACGTCCAAGTCCGGCGGAGCGACCGGCGGTTTTGGATCCGTCTGCGAAGCGCCGTTCCCAGTCGGCGGTAAATCGAGCGCTGGACCCGCACCAGGCAACTGGGGACCCCCGCTCAACTTTGGATCTGCCGGGTTTTGATCTGCTGGCTTTTGATCTGCGGGCCTTTGATCTGTGGGTGGCTCGATCTGTGGCCCGGCTGCGGGCTCAGATTGCTTCGGCGGTGAATTGGTGTCGTTCGATTTGGTGTTATTGAGTTTGATGTCGCCGGGCTTCGCGTCGCTCAAACTGGGCCCGTCCGCCGATGGCAATTTAGGGCCGGTGGCCTCGGGCATCGGTGTCGGCTGGTTCGAGAAGTTTTCGGCCGGATCGGGGTTCTTGCTGCCGGCGTCAGTCGAAGCGCTCGTTTGTTTCACCTCGACCCCGTTTGCGGCAGCCGACTTCCCTTGAAGCGCAGGGGCGGGATGCTTGGCCTCGCTGCCGTCGGCAAAAGGATCATTCGCCGCCGTCTCTTTGCGAGCCGTCTCTTTTGAATCGGCGACCGCCGGCCCTTTTTCGGGCGGCTTGGGCGAGTCCTTGGCGGCAACCTCGGAATCGCTAAGCGGCGGCACGGTCTTGATATCGTTGCCGGTCTTGGAATTGTTGCCATTCGGCCCGCTCAGGGCGGCTGCGGCCGCATCGTGAGTCGGTGTCGCTTCGCCAAAGGGATCGGCTTTGGGAGCGCTCGTCGATGCGGGGACTTCGTCAGACACCGAAGCCGCGCTAGTTGGCGATTTGCCGGCGGCGACGGCTTGGTCTTCGGCTGCTTTCTTCAGCATGGCCTGGGTCATGCCCCGCTGCGCCTGCAGGATGACCAGGAATCCGACCGCCAGCACGGCGGTCAAAAGCGCAATCTTCCAAGCCAGGCCTCTCATGGGAATCCTTTCCCGACCGATTTCGACACCGCTCCCCGACCCCGTGCGCTGGCCCAGAAACGGGAGTTTCGGCCGAGAACAGATAGCAGAGACCGTCAAATTG
>DASZIA010000482.1:0-1567 GCA_035949535.1 Planctomycetaceae bacterium
CGGCCCCCACCACGACAAAAATCGTCGCTCCCCAACGTACCGGCTCACCCATCACCTCGAGAACGTCGTAGCAGTCCGGCAAGAAGGGCATGAGCGCGTGCGAGCCCTGAAAGTTCGCCGTGTGATAGGCGTAGCCCAAGACCTTCCAGCCATAGATCACATTGCACGCGAAAATAATCATCCAGAAGGCAAGGGCAGCGATCGGTCGGCCACGTCGAACCGGGCCGAAATCGGTAGATAACTCCTCGCGGCGTGCTTCGCGGATCAGGCCGAGCGCTGCGAGGAACACGAGCGGAATCAGCAGCCAGGCGAGGTATTCGAGAATCGCTCCGGGACGCCACGGCAGCTGTTTGAAAAAGGCGCCCGACGCAAAAAAGTTTCGCGCCCGGTAGACCTGAAATCCGGCGGCCCAATTCGGATAATTGATTCCCTGATTGACTTGCCACGTCGCGGCGAGGATCGGCAGCGAGACACCCACGGCATACGATCGCCAGCGCGCCCAGCGCCGCCGGTCGAACAGCCAGACAAGGCCGAGAGCCGCCACGACGGCCACCCCGAATTGTCGCGTGCCGACGGTAGCGGCGGCCGCTATCGATCCGGCAATCCAGTCGGCCCATCTCATCGTGCGGACTGCCCGCGTGTAAAACAGCACGGCGATCGTCAAAAGCCACGCGAAGGGAACGTCGCTCATGTAGCTCAGGCTCAACTTGAAACAGATCGAGCACGAGGCCACGCAGAGCGTCAGGAGATCGGCACCGGCGCGACTCAATCCGTGTTCCCGCGCGAGAGCGCGAAATGCCAGCAAGCCTAGGAGCGCCAGCACGATGGTCGACCAGCGCAGCGCCACGAACGACTTGCCGAATGCCAGACAGAACGCCCCACCCCACAGGGCTTGAAACGGGGTGTTGGCACTCGACCAGTCATGGGCTTGATAGTGGCCCGTCTCGAGCAGCCTCCACGCCGACCACGCATAGGCCCAATCGTCGCGCACGGGGCATTCGCGGAAGGGATTCACCGCGAAGACGGCGGCGAGGTACAGGGCGAGAACGATCCAGATTCCGAATCGCGAAGCGAGAGAAGTCGATCCGGTTCCGAGTTCGGAACTTGGCGGGAGCATGAGCGCTGATGAATCTCCGCGCGCAGGACAAAAGCGTTAGGGCCAATTGATACCGTAATCTCTCGCGCGAGGACGCGCCAAGCGGCGCATGCTGCAGGGCTACAACTCGATTAAGTGCGCCGCTTGCGCTAAGCGCGCCGTAGCTCAGGCCTTGCGGATCTTCTCGCGGCCTTGCTTGACGTTCTTGGTCGCGTTGCGCGTGTCGATCACCAGTCTCGCGTGCTCGACGATGAAGTCGTAGTCGTACGCGGAGTGATCGGTCGCGATCAGAACGCAGTCCTGCGAGGCCAGAAATTGCGGCGTCAATTCGGAGCTCGTCATGTCTGGCACGTGATGGTGCCGCATCGCGGGCAGGCGGGGGATGTGGGGATCGTTGTAGGTGAGCTTCGCGCCCCGGCCGAGCAGCATCTCCATCAACACAAACGAGGGACTTTCGCGGGGGTCGTCGAC
>DASZIA010000483.1:0-3580 GCA_035949535.1 Planctomycetaceae bacterium
GGCGGCTGCTGGGGCTGCCTGGGCAACGCGTTTAACAATTTGAGCGGGTCGACGTTTGACGGAACGATGTTCAGCGGTGGCCGTACGACCGGCGCCTGCTTCATCAACTGCACGAACCAGTCGTTCATGGGTCTTTACAGCGTTCACCCAGGATCGTGCGGGTTCTTGATGTGCGACGGCTCGGCCCACATGGTCAATGAGGACATCAGCCTCGTCGTCTTCTGCCGCCTGATCAGTTACCGCGGCCGCCGGGCTGTCACCGACTCGTCGTTCTGATCGGGACGCGACTTGGTTCTGATGGATGTTTGCGAGTGGGGGCCGCGGCCCTTGGCGACCCCCGACTTTTTGCTCGAAGTTATTGGCTCGAGCATAGCCCATTGCGCGGGCACCCGCTGCAGACCGAACGAGGCCCGGGGTTCTTAATTGGGAACTGGCCGAAGGCCCCGTCGCAAATCCGGGAAACTCAACCGTTTTTGGGATCGCCATCAAACCACCGATAAGTGCGGCCGCGACGGGGACCGGAAAGTCATCCGTTTTTCGGCATACGCTCCGCGTGCCGCAAACTCATCCCTTAGCGCAGAGTCGCGCCCGACGCGACGACCGATGCGAAAAGTGACTTCGGCGCGCGGCGAAATCGAACGATTTCGACACTGGGCCCGGCGGTTCGCTTCTGCAGTCCTGTCCGTTGTTTGAGGATTAGACTACTGAACGATCCTGTGAGCGGCGGATAACGCCGACGCATGCCAGGGCGGCCAGACCAAGCACGCAGCCCCAACTGAAAAGATCGCCGAAACGCGCGTAAAACGTCGGCGTCCCCTGAACGGGCACATGCGCGACCATCACCCGCTCATTGGGGGGCGTGGTGAAGTGGTCCATGCGAGCGAGCACGTGCCCCTGACAGTCAACAGCCTGGGATAGCCCGTTGCTAGTGTGCCGGATGATTGCACAGCCCAACTCAATGCCGCGCAGGCAGGCCATGTTCGTGTGCAGCGGGTCGATCGCCCGCCAGTCGTTCGAGGGCGCCAGAATCATGTCGGCGCGGGCCTCGCCCGCTTGGTGGATGAATCGCGGGAAATCCATATCGAAGCAAATCGCAGCCGCAATCCGTCCGTACGGTGTGTCGACCGCCGGCAGGCGGTAGTCGTGTAGGGGAATGAGCGCAGAACGGGCCTCGCCGCCGGGGACGGGGTTTTGCTTCGTATAGTCGAAGAGGGTGTTTCCCTCGGGGTCAAGGAACAGAAATCGATTCCGAATTTTGAGTTGTTGGTTCTCAAGCTGAACGACCACCATCCCCATGCCGAGATAAATCCTCTCATCCCGCGCGGTCTGCCGACCCAGTTCAATCAGCTCTGGCTCGGACTCGTTGGCGGCGACCGCCTGTCCTTCAGGCCAGAAGACAATTTTCGCGCCGGCCTGGGCTTCGCGCCGACTCTGGGCGGCCAGGTACGCATTGAGCGGTTGTGTATTGGGAACCAACGCTTGCCAGACGACGTCTGGCATCGACGTGCCAAGACTCACGTTCAGCGTCTTCGCCAATTTCGCCGGATTGACTCCGTCGCGAAGGTCGTCTGGAGCGGTAATGGACGCAACGCGAACCGTCTCGGCAGTCGGTGGCAAGAAGGCCAGTCGCCAGGCCCCGGAGATGAGCACGAGAGCGCAGATTGCCGCAAATGAGCATGCCGTCCAACGGAAGCGACGCCAGACAAATGACTTTTCCCAGGCATCGTTGACGACGGCCGCAAACCAGGCAACGAGAAACGCGACTCCGCAGAGGCCGGTGACGGAGACCAATTGCATCAGCGGCAAGTTGCCGAATTGTGTGTTGCCAATGGCTCCCCACGTTCCGTAAGGACTGACGGCGAAACTCAGAAACTCGCCGCTGACCACCGCGCACGGCAAGATGAGCGTTCGCGCAAGTCCCTCGAAGCGTGGACTGAGGAAGCGGTCAACGGCTAGCGGTGCGAGCTGGCCGGCGGTAATTATCGTCACAATCACGAAATAAAGAATGCCCGGGGCCGGAACCATTCCCCACCAGCTCACGTACCCGACGCATGCGAGCCCAACGAACAGCAAACAAAGTCCCCAGCGCGGTCTCTGTGTTCGCACGAACCGCACCATGAAGACCGGCGAAATCCAGGCGGCGACGGGAACAATCCAACGGCCGTTGGCCAACAAGAAGGTCAACAGGGCCGCGCCCAGACACGCATACGACCCGAGCGGGAACCCGGTATCATGCTTTCCGACCGCAAGGGATGGCCGCTCCAGCGTTATGGGCGGGACGGCGAGTAGGTCGGTCGATTGGCTCATCGGACGCAACCAAATTGATCTACGGACGGTCTGGATTGCGGCGCTTCACTTCCTCTCTGATTTATTTCGTCTTCAAAAGGCCCATATTAGCCGAAACCCGAGTCGAATCGCCTCGCTCTCCCAAAGTAAGTCCGAGATGTGGGCGAGCACCACAAATCGCCTTCCGTCCTTAGAACGCCCGAGCGGAATTCGAACTACGTTACCGTTGGTTTAGTTCCAGCGCATCAAAGGCAACGTCTTTCACGTTTCGAGAGCAAGTTCCTCGAGGCATTCCAGAATCTCAAGCGTTTTCCGCGAATGCCATTGAACGACCGATAAGTGCGGCCGTGACGGGAACTCGAAACTCATCCGTTTTTCGGCATGCGATTCCCCGTGCCGGATTCCCATACGTTTTAGCGGAATGGGGCAATCAGGCGGCGAGGGCGGCTAAAACACCCGGATTCCGACGGCGGAATTCGAACGTTTGTCGGTCCGACTGCGGAGAAATTCCTCCCCCTTGATCAGAAGATGATCCGTCCTTCGCCATCGAGCAAGCAGGGCCAAGAATGGACGAAGCGTTGGTTGGTATTAGCGGAACCCTGCCAAGTTACTGACCCTCAAGGCAGCGATCCGCAAGCTCAGCCATTTGCCCGCGACCAATCTGGGACTCGACGGCTGAGGCCTGTTGAAAGAAGGCTACTTCGCCGACGCTGTCGTTTTCGACCCGAACACGATCGGCGACCGGGCTACGTACGAGAAGCCCCACCAATACGCAGTCGGAATGCGTCACATGCTTGCCAACGGCGTCCCCGTGCTCAAGGACGGCGAACACACCGGGCGCGAAACCGGGCCGGGCCTTGAGGGGGCCGGGGAAGATTGATCGGCGACCCCTTTTCGCAAAAAGCTCGATGGGTGCTGTTCGACACCGGCCCAATTTGACAAAACTCCCCAAGTTCTCGTGGCCTGGCCTTTTTCGGGCCGCGCGACCTCGCTTTCAGCTATGATTTTTGATAGAGCTCGGGCGCAATCAACGCCCTTGGGCCGAATCGTGGCTCCAATGCGTTGGCGAAAACTCGTCCAAACAGCATCTCCCACTCCCCGTCTTGACCGTCACTCGCAACCGAAGTCGATCGGGCGGGAGCTCTCTCGCGCCAAATCAACGGCACTCCGTTCGTGACCTGCGAATCGGCGCTGGTGACACGACCGATCGAAATCGCCCGGTAACCCGGGAGGTCGATCAATGACATTTCGCAAAGCACTGGTCACTCGACGGCGCCGGATGCGAGCACCACTC
>DASZIA010000484.1:0-2997 GCA_035949535.1 Planctomycetaceae bacterium
CGTTTGCAGATCGCGAGTGAAGCCAAAGACGGCATTCGTCGGCTGTCCGTTGGGTCCGGTCATCTCGGGGATGGCATGGAAGACCTGGAACACCAGCGAATTCATGTCGACGATGAACAACGTCTCGGGCATCGAATCCTCGAAAATGGTCTCAGTCTTGGTTGAGTCGGGCTCGCGGTTCCTGATTTTGGTGATCGGGCCGCTGGTTTTCGACCCCCGACGTGCCAAACAATCGCTACGACCGGTTTTGCGTCTGAAAATGCCGCTTTTGTGTCGCATCTGAGGGGCGGTCTGCGTCCCGTGCTCTACGCAAAACCTGACCACTGCGGCAGATGGGTTGATCACAAGGCCGCGGAAACCGCTTGACTTGCCTCTGGCCCCCTTTACACTCGTAGGATAGGGGTGCGCGGGCGCGAAATCAGCCCCCATCGGCTGCACTGAAGATATCCAGTGCCCTTCAAACCACTGTCGACACCATTGCTCAACCGGCCCGCTCCCAATCCGAATGGGCGCGGCCCGTCTTTTCGACCGGGTCCTTTGCGAACACGGCTACTCGAAATCAGCTCAGGTCACGTCTTTCCGAATCGGAGTGAGTTATGGCGGCTGCCAACAAATCCACCGGTCTTCAGATCGCGCTCGTGTTTACCGTCATGAGCATGATCATCGCATTCGTCGTGGCGTTCTTACAGTACCGTGCCGCCGCTGATGCAGAAGCGAAGTTGGCCACGGACCGCGAGGCCCATAGCAAGACTGAGACTGAGAAGACGAACGCTATGAACGATTTGCAGAGCATCAAGCAGTTTTTGGGTTACCCCAATACCGAGTCGATCGGCAAGCCCGATGCCGAGGGAGAAAACTCGGTGATCGGACAGCTCAGGGGCCTGATGGTCAAAGTCGCGCCCGGCGAACTCACGCAGCCGACGGTGGCCGCCACTTTTCAGCGGATCGGCCAAGAACTCGACACTTTGCAAACGAACCGGGCCACGCTCAACGCCCAGACAATCGACCTTAACAAGCGGATCCTCGCCTTGCAGGGCGAGTACCAAGCAATGGTCGATACGCACGCGAAGGCCCAACAGAAAGCCGAGCAGGACCGCCAGGAAGCCCAGTCGTCGAAGGAAGAGTTGGTGACCAACAAGGAGAAAGCTCTCGCCGATCGGCAGAAGGAAATTCAGGACCTGCAGGCCTCGAATCAGCAGATTAAATCCGACGCCGGCAAGCGGGACGAGTTACAAGCTGGGAGAATCGGCAACCTCGAAAAGATCAATACCGGTCTGCGGACCGAAAAAGACGCGCGCGAGAAGTGGAGCTTCGAAGTGCCCAGTGGAAAGGTTGAATGGGTCGATCTGGATACCCGACGCGTGTGGATCAACCGCGGGCTGCGCGACAACCTCCGCAAGGGGACGACCTTCAGCGTTTACAAGCAGGTCAATGAAGGTGTGGCCCGCGGTCTGAGAGACATTAAGGGCGCGATCGAAGTCACAGCGGTTATGCCCGACATGGCCGAAGCCCGCATCACCCGCGACCGCATCAGCGATCCCATCGTCAAGGGCGATGAAATCTACACACCGCTGTGGGCGCCGGGACGCAAAGAAAAGTTCGCGTTCGTCGGCTTGATCGACCTGGACAACGACGGCGTCAACGACCGCGACGTGCTGCATGACCTGGTGGCCGCGTCGGGAGGTGAAATCATCGACGAGGTTGACGACAAGGGCGTTCGGCATCCGACGGCGGGTAACATCAATGTCGGCACAAAATTCCTCGTCGTCGGCAAAATCCCCGACGCTTACGAAGCCAAGCCCGAGGATAAGGAAGCCTACCAGCGTATCGGCGAAGCCCATAAAAACATGGTGAAAGAAGCTCAGGAGCACGGCGTGCGCGTCGTCACTCTCGAGGACTTTCTGAATTACGTCGGCTACGAACCGGGCCGCCGCATCTGGCGTCCGGGTATCACTCAGACCTGGAACCTTCACCAGGGCGCCGCGGGGAACGTCGCACGGCCGGATACCAAGAACCGTCCGGAATCGCTGGGACGGACTTCACGAGCCTTCACCAATCCGAATGCGCCGCAAACGGAGTCGATGGGAACGACGTCGAAGGCGGGTCAGGCCAAATAGAGACTCGAAACAGATCGCCCGACGATCATTCCGCGGGTTGCGCGCCTGACGCGGCATTGAGGTCGTAGAGCCCGGACAAAAGCACTCCGCTGCGCCGAATTTCGACGAGGGGCGTGCGCTCAGAGATCAGCGTTTGCAGCTCGGGCGACAGGTCAGCCAGCCGGCAGAAGATCAGCAAGTAGCCCGAGTGCCGCGGCTGACCGGCGTCGTACGGATGCAGCCGAATCCCGCGGCGACGCAGCACTGGCGACTGTTTGAGCATTTCATCGAGCTGGAAGTCGTGCAGCACGGGAGCGCAATCGATCTCTGCTCCCTCCGGCACCTTTTCGGCCATGCGCTCGAGCAGATCCCGTGTCAGCGATGCGCCCCAATAGTCGAGTTCGAAACCCAATCGCTGCGCACCACTGAGACCTCCGACCGCCAGATTGTACGAGCTGAGAAAACAAGGCCATACTGCAACGAGTCCCCAACTTTGAGCGGCAAGAAGCAAGGTCGCGATCGCAAGCGCGCCTCGCCGCGAAACTCGTCTGCGAAGCCAATCCCAGGCCAGCGATCCTCCTCGACCGATGAAAATCGCCCACAGAGGAAACGCGACCAGAAACAGCCGCGCTCCGTCATAGACGGCGACCCGCGGAATGCTGAACAAACAGAGCGGAAACAGCATGGCCCCGAGCACCAACTGTTCGTGTCGCGCGAATCGCATCCGCGTCCGACCCGCGAACACGCCGACACCCCCGAGCGCTTGCAGGCCGATCGGGACGGTGGTCAAGAACAGAACCGCGCAGTAGTGCCAGGGATGATTTCGATCGGTGTAGCGCGTGCCGAGATACCACAGGTAGAGCGTCTGTCGATTCGTGGTGCGGCCCAGATATTTGAAAAA
>DASZIA010000485.1:0-2460 GCA_035949535.1 Planctomycetaceae bacterium
GCTGATCATCATCTCGGCATCGGGCGGTGCCCGCATGATGGAAGGCGTCATCAGCCTCATGCAGCTCGCCAAAATTTCCGCCGCCCTCGCCCGCCTCGACGAGCTGAAGATTCCCTACATTTCCGTGCTGACCGATCCCACAACCGGTGGGGTCACCGCCTCTTTTGCCATGCTGGGCGATCTGAATATTGCCGAACCCGGCGCCCTCATCGGCTTCGCCGGTCCACGGGTCATCGAGCAAACCATCCGCCAGAAACTTCCCCAGGGATTCCAACGCAGCGAATTCCTGCTCGAACACGGCATGCTCGACGCGGTCGTGCACCGCCGCGAACTGAAGCCCTACATATCCCGCGCCCTCGAGTTCATGGTGCAAGCCGCCTGAAAACAGATGGAGAGACGGGCCTCCCGTCGGCGTGGACACCAACTCCCACGTAGGAGACGGCGGTTAAACACTTTGCTGAAAAACTCGCGGGATCTCCCTGCTCTATCGTTCTTGTCATTCCGACGCCGAACGCGGCGGAGGAATCTCCGATACCGAAGAGCTCTGTGTGCACGATGTGTTTGGACGACAGAGGCAGCTGTGAACGAACAAGATTCCTCCGCCGTTCGGCGTCGGAATGACAAAACGGGGGGTTCAGCTTTAAAGCCTAAGCCCAGAGCCTTAAGTCGCGTCTTCCTCTTTACACCATCCAATCGTGGGCTAAACTGGCGAGCATATTTGGGGGGTGTCCATCGGGCAGAGTGCGATGAAAAGGGCATCTGACACGAGTGTTGGCAAGCGAAGGTCGCGAGGGTTCACCTACGTTTCACAGTTTGGCATCGGTCAGACACCGAATGGCTGTTTTGTATCTGAAGCCGGGACTGCTCTCATCGCAGAGACGGGCCGCGCGCCCGGCCCGCTCCATCCCCCTTTCAACGCCTTGCTGGTTCCAGGACGCCTCCCGCTGCCGTCCTCTCGAAAATTGCCACTTGTCCTTGATACTCTTAACCAAGCTGCCGGTCAGGTCTTTGTCCTACGAAGCCGCCATCGCGCGCATGTTTGCCCTCGGCCATGAACTGGCCCAGACGCCTTCGCACAAGTTCGATCTCGCTCACATGCGCGTGCTGCTCGACGCGCTTGAGCATCCCGAACAAAAATCTCCTGCCGTCCTGATCGCCGGCACCAACGGCAAGGGGTCAACCGCCGCCACACTTGCTTCGATCCTCCAGGCCTCGGGCTACAAGACCGGCCTCTACACTTCGCCCCACCTGGTTCGGATTAATGAACGCATTCGCATTAACGGCTCCGCCATTGCCGACGACGATTTCGCCCTCATTCACGATGTCGTCGATCGCACCGCCGAGCGTCTGGTCACCGAAGCCGAACTCCCCTGGCACCCGAGCTTCTTCGAGATGCTCACCGCCATTGCATTCGAGTATTTCGCGCAAGAGAAAGTCGAAATCGCAGTGCTTGAGGTCGGCATGGGTGGACGACTGGACGCGACCAACGTGGTCGAACCGCGCGTCAGCGTGATTACTGATATTTCGCTCGACCATCAGAAATTCCTCGGGGACACGCTCACTGAAATTGCGCGCGAGAAAGCCGGGATCATCCGACCGAGTGGCGTGGTCGTCACCTTGCCGCAGAATCCCGATGCCAACGACGTCATCGGCAACACCATTCTCGATCTCGGAGCCAGGGCGATCAGCGCGGTTCCCTACGTGCCGCCAGTCACTCCCAACAGCTCGCAATATCTGCTTCCGAGTGCGCAGGAAAAAGCGGGTTACGTTTCGCGTTATCCGTTACAGCTAATGGGAACGGAAATCACGGTCGAGACACCGCTGGTCGGCCGCCACCAACTGCGCAATATCGCGCTTGCCATTGCCGCCGCGGAAGAACTCGCGCACCAGGGATTCGCCGCGATCACCGCAAGCACTATCGAGGGTGGCATCCGCGAAACCCGCTGGCCCGGCCGCTTTCAGGTCCTGCCCGCTACGGCCGAGCACCCTGAGATCGTCTTCGATGTCGCCCACAATCCCGCCGGAGCCTGGGCCCTGCGCTCCACCCTCTCGGCCACCTACGAAGAACGCCCGCTGGTATTCGTTTTCGGTGCCATGCGCGACAAAGCCATCCGCGAAATCGCTGAAATACTCTTTCCGCTGGCCGACCGTGTCATCGCCACCCACGTCGAAAACCCGCGCGCGGCGACCGCTTCCGAGATTCGCGAGGCTTCCAGGCGCGTCTCTGTCGACATCGACGAGGCTCCCGACGTCGCTTCCGCGCTGGCCCGAGCACGTGTCGTCGCGGGAACCCGGGGTTTGGTAGTCGTCACCGGTTCGATTTACATTGTAGGAGAAGCGATGCGCTCGCTCGGCGCCCGCATCGGATAGGAATCGTGCAGTCGAAAACTCCATCCACCGAAGTCGAAAGCAGCGAAGTTCCCATCGCTCCCGCGCCCGGCCTGATTGAACGTCTGATCG
>DASZIA010000486.1:0-7820 GCA_035949535.1 Planctomycetaceae bacterium
CTCGATTACGACACGGTCAAGCGCTATATGGAGCGGGACGTCGTCGAGATTGCACCGCTGGCCTTCATGCGCGGCCGCACCTTGAACAACACGTTCATCATTCTGGACGAGGGCCAAAACACCACCGTCACGCAGATGAAGATGTTTCTGACGCGGATGGGGAACGGCTCGAAAGTGGTCGTCACGGGCGACATCACGCAGGTCGACCTCCCGCCGCACATGGTCTGTGGCCTGACTGACGCCATGCGGCGACTGTCGGGGATCGATCGGGTGGGCATCGTCGAGATGACGGGGCGCGACATCGTCCGCCACCGCCTTGTGAAGGACATCGTCCGGGCGTA
Organism: Planctomycetaceae bacterium; assembly: GCA_035949535.1. Taxonomy (GTDB): domain Bacteria; phylum Planctomycetota; class Planctomycetia; order Planctomycetales; family Planctomycetaceae; genus DASPSM01. The sequence continues at coordinate 342 of DASZIA010000486.1, forward strand.
CGAAAAGGACGATCACGGCCCCCATCCGCGAAAAAAATGACCGATTTGTAGGGTGTGACCGGTCCCTGTAGGGTGTGACCAGCCGCCGGAGGCGGCGCAGGCACACCTTTGGATCCGTCGTTGACCAAGAGTAGGGTGTGCCTGCGGCCGCAAAGCCGGCCTTGTCACACCCAACGCCGGGTCCCCCTTCGCACAATTCCATCCGTTGATCTAGAATCAGAGCCCGTTGAAATCGCTCCCGAGGAATGGGCGGCTTATTGCATCCGTCGGGGGCTCCGCGTGACCACGCGGATGCCGACGTCGGTCCCATCAGGTTTTCACGATGCCCGTATTCGGCTTTCGGAAGAAGCGCTTTTCGCGGGTGCTTCCACTCAAGCCGGCCGGCTCGTTCTTAAACGCCATCCGACAACCGGTGGCCAACCGCTCGGTCTGGCTGCGGCTGGGAATGTGCGGCATGGCGCTGGCTGCTCTGGTGATCTGCCTGCGTGCCTGGCAGTCTCCATTCCCGTACCGGATCGGCGATTACATCGATCATGGGATCATCGCCCGAGTCGATTTCAAACGCGTCGACCGGTTTAACACCGACCGGGCACGGGCCGACGCCGAGGCCCAAACGCCGCACATTTTCCGCAACGATCCCGAGCCGTTGCTACTCTTGCCCGCCAAGCTGCGCGCGAATCTGCGCGAGATCGCCGATTCCAAGTCGCTCAAGGACGTTTCTGCAAAAACGCGGGACGCATTCGGATTGACCGCCCAAGGACGGGGCGGTCCTGCCAATCCGCGCGGCCTGCCGCCGGAAGACGAATTTGCCATTCTGCGTCGCGTGCTCACGGCCGGAATCGGCGCGGCAGGAAATCAGATCGAATCGGTCATCAAGGAGTTCGAAGACTTCACCACGATCCTGCGGGTGCGGGGGCTCGCGGATGTCGATCAGTTTGCGGCACACAAAATCGGCGGCGACCAGAGCTTGGCGATCGTTCCGGCGAAGTCCGAGGTGCCGAGCGAAGTTTCGCCCCAAGAAGTCGTGTTTCCCGCCGACGTCGAGCTCGCGGAATTGCTTAAGGAGAGCGGAAGTCTCGGCCAGTCCTGGATCAAGTACCCGCGCTTGAACGCGTGCCGCCGTCTGTTCGAGCGCTGGCTCGTCAAGCAGGCTTCGGTGACGCTGACCTACGACGGCGCGGCAACTCTCAGGGCGCGGCACGACGCGCGGGACAAAACGCTCCCCGTGATGCTCGAGTACCCGCGAAATACGATCCTCGTCCCCGCGCGAACCTTCATCGACGACGACCGCCTGACCGTTCTGAGGACCGAGCATGAGGCGCTCGGCGCCCGACTGACGCCCGCCCGCAAGGCGCTGCGCATCGCCACGGTCAGCGTCATGTTGCTGATCCTGGCAGCGATCATCGGCCTGTATCTGCGGCACAATGAGCAGCGGATGCTCGCCAGCTCCGGCCGGTTGTTCGTCTATTTGACAATGTGCGTCTCGGCCGTCGTGCTGGGGCACGTGCTGTCGTTCGACCCCTGGCGGGCCGAGATTGTGCCGATCACGGTGGTCGTGATGGTGCTGGCAATCGTGTATGGCAACGAACTGGCGATCCTGACGGCGGTTTCCCTGGCACTGGTCCTCACCCCGTCGACGACTGGAAGCGTGGGCGAGCTGGTGCTCTTGATTGCCGTCGCGGTGATTGCGGTCGCCCCCCTGGGACGCATCGCCTCCCGCTCGCGGCTGGTGAAGGTCGGCTTTCAAACGGCGGCGGCCTGCTTTCTGATCTCCGCCGGCTTCGAGCTTTTGGCCGGCGAACCGGTGACCGGACCGTGGTTCGATCAGAGCGTGTTCATTCGCGGAGCGCGCACGGCTGGCTGGTGCCTCGTGGCCGGTTATCTCGTCGCGGGCAGCTTGCCCTTCATCGAGCAAGCGTTCGGCGTCGTGACCAATATCAGCCTGCTCGAGATGAGTGATATCTCGCATCCGCTCTTGCGTGAGTTGGTGCGGCTGGCGCCCGGCACGTACAACCACTCGATTTCGGTCGCAACAATTGGCGAAACGGCCGCGGAGAAGATCGGGGCCAACGGGCTCTTGGTCCGCGTGGGCGCCTACTATCACGACATCGGCAAGATGCTCAAGCCGCACTATTTCGTCGAGAACATGACGGAAGGAAGCACGAGCCGCCATCTGAGCCTGGCGCCGGCGATGAGCACGCTGATCATCATCGGCCACGTGAAGGACGGCGTGGACCTGGCGGCCCAATACAATCTTCCGCGGCCCTTGGTCGACTTTATCGAGCAGCATCACGGCACGACGCTGGTCGAATACTTTTATCGCGAGGCAACGCGGCTGGCCGACCGTCAGCCCGATTACCGGCCCGGTGTCGAGGAATCGGCCTTCCGCTATCCGGGGCCGAAGCCGCAGTCGCGCGAGGCCGGCGTATTGATGCTGGCCGACGCCGTCGAAAGTGCCAGCCGCACGCTGAGCGACCCGACGCCCAAGCGGATCGAGAACCTGGTTCACGACATTGCGATGAATCGGCTGCTCGACGGTCAGTTCGACGAATGTTCGCTGACGCTTTCGGAAATCCACGCCATCGAGGAATCGCTCGTCAAATCAGTGATCGGCATCTACCACTCGCGGATCAAGTATCCCGAGCAGAGGACGGCGTGAGCGAGATCGAGATTAATAATCTTCAATCGCACGTTCCGGTCACCGTTGCTCGCCTCCGTAAGATCGCGCGGGCGGTGTTCGCCGCCGAACGCGTGGCAGGAGCGACGGTGAGCATTGCGCTCGTCGATAACGCCGCCCTCCGCCGCGTCAACCGTGACTTTCTCGGTCACGACTACGACACCGACGTCCTCAGCTTTTTGTTCGAATCGCACTGCGTCGCGCGAGATACCTACCGCGGCATCCGGCGCCGTGCCCATGGCCGTGCGATCGACGGCGAGGTACTGGTCAGCGGGGAAATGGCAGCGCAAATGGCGCCGCGATTCGGTTGGAGCGCTCGCGAGGAGCTTACTCTCTACCTGGTCCACGGCTTGCTGCACTTGTGCGAGTACGAGGATCAGACGCCGCGGGAACGCCGCATGATGCGCGAACGCGAACAGGCCATTCTGGCCGAACTTGGGATCGCCTGGCCGGCGGCCGTCAGGCGCGGTCGATCTGTTCGAGGAGTGGGCGCGACCAAGGGGTGCGTCTCGTGACGATGTGGGTGCAGGCTGCGGCCGTCAGCATCTTGGTCGTCATCGCCCTGATCGGATCGTTCGCCTGCGAGGCCCTGCGGACCTTCTCGCGAAGCCGACTCGATGAGGCGTGCCGGCAGTTGGGGCACCCGGAGCGGTTCGCTGTCGTACTCCGGCGGTCGGTCGACGGATTGATCGCGTGGCGGATTTTGACGTTGCTTTCAGTCGCGGCGTTGGCGGCCCTCGCCGGCGACCGATTTGCCGCTGATCTGAGCCATCTGAACGAGATTCGCGATTGGCTCGCCGTTCTCACGGAGCCGATTTTGCTGGCGGCAGTTTTTGTCTTCGGGCTCTTCGTGCTTCCTTGGAGCCTGGCCCGAGTCACTGGGGAGCGATTTCTCGCACGGTGCTGGCCGGCGCTCGAAATCGTGCTCCGCGGAATGCGGCTGGCCGTCTCGGCGGTGCGGCGAATCGACGCCTTCATGCACCGGCTTTGGGGCCTGAAGGAGCCGGCCGGCCACACCACCGAATCTCTCTTGCGCGAGGTCGAAAGCGTAGTCGACCTGGGGCAGCGCGAGGGAATCCTGGCTCCGCAGGCGCGGCGGATGATCGAGCGCGTGATCGCCGCCCAGCAGGAAGACGTCTCGGCCGTGATGACGCCGCGCACCGAAATGGAATGCGTCCCCGCCAACGCCTCGCTCGAGGAAGCCCGGTTGCTGATGGTCGCAGGCGGGCACTCCCGAATGCCAGTGATCGGCGCCTCTCCCGATGATATCGTCGGCATCCTCTATGCGAAGGAACTCCTGCGGCACATGTCGACCGAGAGTGCCGATCCGCCCCTTTCCCTCAAAGACGTCGTCCGAGAGCCGTTTTACGTCCCCGAAACGATCGGCCTCGACAAGCTTTTGGAAAGTATGAAGCGCCGCGGCGTTCACATCGCCATCGTCATCGACGAGTACAGCGGGGTAGCCGGCCTCGTGACGATGGAGGACGTCCTGGAGCAATTCGTCGGAGAAATTGTCGACGAATACGACACGGCCGACGACACGGGCATTCGCCAGGTCGGGCCGGCTGCGGTTGAGGTCGAGCCTTGGGTGCGGATCGATGACCTCGACGAGCAGTTTGCCTTCGACGTGCCGGAGGACGAGGACTACGACACTGTCGGTGGCTTTGTCTACGCGCAGCTGGGCCGCATCCCCAAGCGCCGCGAAGTCGTGGCGTGGAAGCACCTGCGGGTCACCGTGCTCGACGCCGACAAGCGCCGCATCCTCAAGCTGCGTGTGGAGAACGTCACAGCGCCCGCGCCGAGTTCGGTGTAGCCAGGTTTTCGTAGGGTGGGCCAAGGCCGCTTCGGCCGCAGGCCCACCAATCTTTTGTGGGTTGAAAGGAATGGTGGGCCGGCGCTCACTGCGTTCGCTTGGCCCACCCTACTGGTGTGTCCACACCAATTTAGTGGGTGGCACTGGCGGCTTGTCCGCCAGTGTCTTGATCGCGCGTTCTAAACGAGCCCACTGGCGGACAAGCCGCCAGTGCCACCCCGAATCCACCTTTTTGTCGTAGACGGACCACTACGAAGAGCGGCGGCTCAGCACGAGACTTCCAATCTCTTCCGCGATGTCTCCGACAGGGCGGAGCGACCCATGTTGCTCGCACCCAATGACGGACCAGTTCGATTCGCTGCGCGCGAGATCGAGATACAAATCGCGGACCCGCGCGAGGTAATCGGCGTCGGCTTCTTGAATGTCGGCGGAGCGCTCGGTGTAGGAACGTGCCGGTTTGTTGGCGATCAGGTGCTGGGCCTGCGACACGCTCAGATCGAGCAGCACGATCAGATCGGGGCGAGGCAGCCGGTAAAGTTCGAACTCCAGATATTCGATCGCGGCGATCAGCCGCTCACGCGCGCTTCCTTCCAGCCGCGCCGCCTGGTGGGCAACGTTTGAGGCTACGTAGCGGTCGAGCACCACGACGTCATTGCCCGCAAGCGCGTCAGCGAGCAGAGACCGCGATTCGAAGCGGTCGCCGGCAAAAAGCAGCGCCGAGAAGAACGGATGGACCTGGTCGAGAGAGCCGAACGCACCGTTGAGGAAGTCGCCGACCGCCCGGCCAAAAAAAGTCGCGTCATAGCGCGGGAAGGAGAGCAGCGTTGCCCGTTGCCCTTCGGCCTTGAGCCGTTCGAGCAACCGCTTTGCCTGCGTCCCTTTTCCAGATCCGTCGATCCCTTCGATGGCGACCAAATATCCCACTGTAGAAGCTCGAATGACGAAGCACTAGTGACGAAGGAAGGACGAAGCCCTAAAGCGCTAAGAAGCGCGGGTCGCAATGAGAGAGTCTCTTGAAGCGCGGATGCCGACCGCCGCCACAAATCGTCCGAGGTCGCTCGCGTCACCCGGCAGTTCGACCGGAGCGTAGCGGCGATCGGTGCCGCGGACGAAGCCGGGCCGGTCGGGCACGCATTGTTCGACGAGAACTTCGAGCGGCTGGTTCTCAAGAGTGCGATAACACGCCAGCGCCAGCTCGCGTTCGAGTTTGCCCAGTCGGGCCGCCCGTTTGCGAATCACCGGTGCTGGAAGCGCGTCGGCGAACGTCGCCGCCTTTGTGCCGGTGCGGGCGCTAAAGGGAAAGACGTGGACCTTGAGGAAACCGATGCGGCGGCAGGCCTCGGCCGAGAGCTCGAAGTCGGCGTCAGTCTCTCCCGGAAAACCGACAATCATGTCGGTGGTGAAGGCAGGCCGATCGAGTTGCTCGCGCATCTGCTCGATCTTCTCCAGGAAGCGGGTGACCGAATAGCGCCGGCGCATCCGCCGCAGCACCTGGTCTGAGCCGCTTTGCAGGGCGGGATGAAATTGCGGGCAGAGGTGCTCGCAGTCGGCCGCGGCCGCGATAAAGTCGTCGTTGATCTCGGCCGCCTCGATGCTCGAGAGCCGCATCCGCCAATCGCCCGGTATGCGATCGAGCTGGCGAAACAGGTGCCAGAGCCGAAACGGCGGACGGCCCGATCGGCCGCGCGTCGATTCGACCCCGTAGTGGCCGACATGGATGCCGCAAAGCACGATCTCGCGATAACCGTTGCCAACCAGCCGCCGTACTTCGTCTTCGATGTCGTCGGGCGAGCGGCTTGTCAATCCGGGCCGCACGTGCGGAATGATGCAATACGTGCATTTGAGGATGCAGCCATCCTGCACTTTGACGTAGGCTCGTTTGCGTCCGTCGAAGTGGCTGATGCCGCGGGGCATATCGACGATGCCCAGGCGGCCGAGGACGTCGGGCAATTCGCGCTTGTCGCGCACGACCTCGAACACGCCGGGCAACTGCGAGACGGCCTGCGGATCGCGCGTGGCGTAGCAGCCCATCACGATCGTCCGCGTGCCCGGATTGTGTCGCGCGAGCTGGCGAACGACTTGCCGTGACTTGGCGTCGCCAGTGCCGGTGACCGTGCACGTGTTGACGACGCACAAGTCGGCCGTTTCGCCGTCGTCGGCCTCGCGATATCCGTGCTGCGCGAGGGCCTCTTTGACGAGCTGCGTCTCGTATTGGTTGACCTTGCAGCCCAACGTCACCAGGCGGCACGTGCGGAGTTGCATCGGGAATTGCTCAGCGAGGGGCTCGCCTTTGCGCGAAGACGGGCGACAAATTCAATTGCGCGGTCATTTATCTGGGACGACCGCCGTCGCGTCGCGGTTCGCGGGGACCCGAGTCGTCGCGAGAACGGCCCTCCGGCGGGCGTTTGTGAACCAGAAATGAAATCGCCTCTTCCCAGGTCGGAACATTGCGGTAGACGCGCGGAGCTTCTTCCCCGTCCTCATCTTCGGCACTGAGCTCCGATTCACCCGTCAGATCGCCCGAGTCCTCATCCAAATCGTCGTCGGACTCGTCAGCATACGAACGCGATTCGGCCGGCGCACCCGCGGGACGGGGCGGCCTCCGCTCTTCGCGCGGGCCGCGGTCGCCCGGACCCCGATCGCCCCGGCCCCGGCGGCGTCTGCGGCGGCGACGCGGTGGGCCCTCGGATTCTTCCGAGCCGGCTTCGGCCGCTTCTTCAAGGGCCCCCTCGTCGAGTGCGGGCTCGTCGGACAACTCTTCGACGTCTTCCGAGGGCCCGAGGTCGGCACCCTCTTCGTCGAACATTTCGGGCTCGGTCTCCTCGCGCGGTCCTTCGTCGCTCACATTCGTCTCCCGATCCATCGGTCCTGCCGGTCTCTCTCGTCGCGAACGCGAACGGCGCCGGCGGCGCCTCCGCCGCGGCGGACGTCCGCCTTCTTCAAGAGTTCGCTCGGCGCCGGCTTCCTCCCGTTCCTCGCCTTCGTCGAT
>DASZIA010000487.1:0-10811 GCA_035949535.1 Planctomycetaceae bacterium
GCGGTTTGCGGAATTTGGCAATCGGTGCGGTCGGCTCGCGCCGTGCGTCGCGTCGTCGATGAGGCGCGCCTGGTCCAGGACGCGGCGACGCTGGGGCTTGTCGCGGAAGTTTGCCGGCGGCTGCACTGGGACGGCGTGGTCGACCTGCGGCAATCGAGTCGAACTGCGATTCCGTTGTGCGTGGGTTGGAAGAGGCCCTGCATTCTGTTGCCGCCGGATTGGCGAACCTGGGGCGACATGACTCTGCGGGCCGTCTTGGCCCACGAGGTCTCGCACATCGTGCGGCGCGACGTTGCATGGCAAATGGTCGCGCGCGTCGCGTGCTACTTGTACTGGTTCCATCCCCTCGTCTGGTTGGCGGCCCGCAAGATGCGCGTCGAGCGAGAAACGGCCTGCGACGACAGCGTATTGGCAATCGTCGAGCGGCCGGTCGATTACGCGAGCGTTCTGTTGCGCTTCGCTCGCGAGATGGTGGCGCACCGCACACCGGCTGCCGCACTGCCGATGTCGAGCTTTTCGGGGCTGGAAGGCCGAGTCCGCGCGATCCTCGACAAGAGCCGCCCGCGCTCACCGGTTGGACCCCGCGTCGGTCGCATGTGTGCGTTCGCCGCCGTTGGGATTACCCTGGCGGCCGCGTCGTTGAGCCCTCTCTCGAGTGAGGGTGTTGCGTCGGCAAAGGAGGGAATCACGCGCGGTATCGAGTCGCATGAGTCGACACCAAACGGGGTGGGCGATCCCCAAAGCGAGTGGATCCGCATCAACGCCGCGCAGCGGGCGCTGGGCCAACAACATTTGCCCCCCGCCCCCGCGGGCGAGATTACCGGCCGCGTCGTACTGACATCCGACGCGCAAAAAGGGCTGGCGCGGGCGCGGATCCTGGGAATTCCCGAGAATCCCAAGGCATCCTACGTGACCGCGGTGGCTGATGCCCAAGGCAACTTCCACCTTCCGCGGCTCAGAAGTGCGATGCTGTTTCTCGCGCAAAGCGACGAGCGGAACCTTTCGGGAATGGCGCGCGTCGAGTCGACCGAGTCGACCTTCGTCATTCCCGTTGGTCGGCCGGTCTCGGCCAAAGGTCGGCTGCTCAGTTCAGAGGGCGAGCCGCTCGGGAAGTGGCCCATCGATTACTACCTCGTACCCGACGGCGGCTTCACCGATGAATTCATCATGTTTCAGGCGCGCGACGCCAAGAAAATGCTCGGCGGCTATACGTCCACAGGTCCCAACGGGCACTTTACCGTGCCCGGACTGGCCCCCGGTTGGAAATACCGCATTACTTGCTGCCCAGGCACCCTGGTGGGCGGGGCTAACCAATCGTTTGTGACGATCACCAACTTCACGACAGCTCTGTCTGGAGTCACGCAACTTGGTAACGTGAAGAGGCCGCCTACGCCAACGATGGAGGACGCGTTCTTGAGCGCGACTAGCGCGCCGGAAAAGGTCGAGAAAGTCCGCGAAACGGCGAGCGAAAGCGCCCGAATGCTCGACCAGCGGGTGCTCGTCGTCGCCGGCTCACCGGCAAACGAAGTGGTCCGCGGCATCCGTGCCGTACTGGCCCTCGATTCGCCCGTCCCCTGGAACCCCAATCCGCCGAAGGGTCCCGGCGATCCGGACTGGGCTAAAACCGGGCCTGCCCGGCCTGACGCTGATTCATTACATGTCGCGCTCAACAACTTCGCCGTGATGGGGCTCGACGTCGACGGCGCAGATTCGACGACCCGCGCATTCCTCGACCGCTACCAGGTCGCGGCACCGCCGGACGGCGACGTGACGCTGGCCGCGCTCGATATCGATGGGCGCCTGGTAGCCCAGACCACCGGCCGGCAACTCTTTGCGGGCAAGCCACCCACGGCCAAGCCGCTCACCAAATGGCTGGCGAGCAACGCGCCGAAGCTGCCCGACGCCAACAGGCTGCGGGCCGAAGCTCTCGCGCAGGCTAAGCGCGAAAACAAGTGCGTGCTTCTGCTGGAGACGGCCCCAGGCCGCCCCGCCGAGTACTGCTGCCGGATGAGCCGTTACCTCGAGGAAAACAAGAATCTTCTCGAGAAAGATTATGTCTGCTTGAAAATCGACATCCGCTATGCCAACGCCTCGATGGTGATCGACCGCATTCGCGATTTTGATGCAAGCGAATACTACCGGATGGACAAGCCGTCGCTGCCGTGGATGGTGATCCTCGATGCGGACGGTCACCCAGCGGCCAGCGGCACCAGCCCGCGCGGAAACATCGGCGTTCCCGACACGGCGCAAGAGACGTCGTATTTTGCCTGGATGCTCCGCGCCACTGCCCAACGACTGACCGACGACGAGATTACGACCCTTGTTTCGGCGCTGAACAAGGACAAACGCTAGCGATGGATTAGTCCTTCTCAATGCACGAACGCAAACTCGTTCGCGTTGAGGAACGCCCAGAAAATGTCCTGTAGCGCCTCGGCCTGGGCGAGTTGGCGGGCCTTGTCTGATCCGGCCTCTTTGGAGGCGGCCCGCAGCTGTTCGAGCGCCGCATCGAGCTCGGCCGGCTTCGGGTCGCGCGACAGGGCCGAACGGCAGAGACGGCGGATCTTGGTGACGTCGCTCACGCGGGCGTGCACGACGTCGTCGAGGAAAGTCCCTGGCTCGACGGCGAGCGCCGAGCGGACGATCGAATCGTTCATCATCACGAGCGCCTGCGACACCGATCCCGCGGGGACCGTCGCCTCGTCGTTTTCATCCGTCCCGTAATTGATGACGAATTGACGCACCCAATCCTGCCGGCGGCGGCCCGCGTCATTCCAATCGGTTCGGGCCGAAGACTTAGCTCGCGTCGCCAGGAGCAGCGAGTCGTACAGCTGTTCGGCGGTCATCGGCTTGAGGTAGACGTGGCTGAAGGTCGGAGGCCCACCGGTCGCCGGTTCGTCAGACCGGTTTTCGGGACGCAGCGCGCTCGTCCGCTGATAAGCGTCGCTCGTGCAGATCCATCGGCAGAGTTGTTTCAAATCGTAGCCGGAGGCGATGAATTCGTCGGCCAGCCGCTCGAGGATCTCGGGATTGGACGGCGGGTTGTGCGGCCCCATGTCGTCCACGGGTCGGGTGAAGCCATAGCCGAAAAAGTGCTGCCAGGTGCGGTTGACGAACGCCAGGGCCACTTGCCGATCGTCCCCTTTGGCGATCAGTCGGGCCAATTCGCGGCGGCGGTTGACCGAGGGGCCGGGATCGATCTTGTGGCCGGCGTAAATCGGATAGGCGACCCGCATCTCGCCCCGCCGCGTTTCATAGTAAAGCGGCCCGCCGACTTTCCGTGTCACAAGCTCGGGGACTGCCGACATGGAACTCGATCGCTCGGCGGATCCCATCGCGCCGCTTGGCGCAAGCGACGCCATTTCCGTCTGCTGGAAGAAGCTCTTGAGTTCCCAAAAATGACCCTGCTTGTCGTTTTGAAACGGGTGGTCGTGGCACTGCGTACATTGCACCTGAATGCCCAGGAGCAGGCGAGCCGTCATCGCGGTCGCGGGGACCGCATCGTTGTTGAGATGCGCGAGCAGAAAGTTGGTCGCCGGGTTCTGCTCGGGAGTCCCTTCCGCCGAAACAAGCTCATAGACCACTTCGTTCCAGGGGACGTCCGTGGAAAAGCTGTCCCGCAAAAACTTCTCGAGCATCTCGCGGCTGACGCCCGCGGCGCGCGGCTGACGACCGACGAGCAGATTGGCCCAGATTGTCGCCCAGTTACGGGCGTAGTCGGGCTCCTTGAGCAACTGATTGACGACCCGAGACCGTTTGCCCGAACTTTCGTCCTTTAGAAATGCATCGACGGCGGCTTCCGGGGGGATGTGGCCCGCAATGTCGAGGTACACGCGGCGCAGCCATTCTTCGTCGGTGGCGGTAAGAGACGGTTTAACGCCGGCCGTCTTCCAAGCCTTCTTCAATCGCGAGTCGATGAAGGCGACGACGTCCTTTGACTCCGGCTCATGCTCGATCGCAGGCTCGGGTCGAGCCCTCACGTCGAGCGGGTGATCGCCAGCCGGCTTGAGCGAAGCCGCGACGGACAAAGACGCCGGCGGGCTCTTACGCCCAGGCAAGGATTCCTCGGCGGATCCGGAATTCGCGGGGGGAACCGCCGTGATCGATGGTTCAGCCGATTTTTCTCGATTGGCAAGAGGTTGGAGTTCGACCGTCTTTCGCAGCCTCTTGTCCACGGCCGCGGGCGGTTTTTCTTCGGGCTGCGGACCGTTTCCAGCGATCGGCATGTTCCGCTCGACGCCGGGCACCGGACCTTGCACGGGTTGGGCCGGCCAGTTGGCCAGCGCCACGAGAATTACCGTCGCAGCAACGGCGAGCGATGCCCAGATCCAGCGGATCTGGACGCGGCGCGGCCTTGCCGGGCGGCGGTCGGTCCGCGGCGACGAATCGACGAGCGTGCTCAGGCTTGCCAGACGCGTCTCCGCTCGCCGTTCGGGAACCGGCGTGGCGATCGGCACCGGCTCTGCGTCGCCCTGTGTGGTGTTGGCCTGTGCCGCGTCCCAATACAGATTCCCGTGCAGGTCGACATATTCGAGATAAAATCGGCGGCAGGCCGGATCGCCGAGCGCCAAGGTCTCGAGCCGACCGAGCTGGGCGGCGTCGGCGCGCTCCTCGAACAGGGCTTCGAGGATTTGCCGCAGCTCGGCCGTCTGATCGCCGGCAGGATGCTGGCCCGAGGGATTCGCACCGTCTCGATTCACACCGTCTGGATTCACACCGCCGGGGCTCATGCTTGCGCCTCCGCAGCCAGGCGGCGCTTGATGCATTCCAAGAGCGTGCGGCGAATCCGGGACAGCGATTGGTAGACCGAGTTGGCCGGGCGCCCGAGCTGACGGGCCACGGTTTTGCCGGTCTCGCCGGGAGCGTAGCGCCGGCGAATCAGGTCACGGTCGGAGGGTGCCAGGCGGGCCAGGCAGGCCAAGAGCGCGCGGCGCCGTTCTTCGAGCGACTCGACATTGTCTTCGGCCTCGCGCGCGATGGCCTCTACGAATGCGTCGCTCAAGATTACTGCTTGGCGCCGTCGGCGGTCGCGGAACTTGAGGACCTCGAGCACCGCGATGCGACAACCCCACGCGTAGAAGTTCGTCCCCTCGCGGTAGGTGTGCGACTTCCGCCAGATCACCAGGTTGGTTTCCTGTAGGATTTCCTCGGCTTCGACCGGATTGGGAGCTTGGGCGAGGATGAACAAGAACAACCGCCGCTGCCACTTGGTGAACAGCTGGACGAATTCGTCGCTCGGCGCCTGCGGAATCTTAACGGCCGAGTCGGAGCCGTCTTCAGCACGATTCATCGGCGAGGGTTCCGTTCAGAGTCGTGGAGTGAATTGCCAATTGACTTCCCGGGAGGGCGAGGCTCCCGCCGAGCCGTTGCCTTACCGGAATCTGCGAAAGCGGCTCAGCAGGAGCTTCGCCCTCCCGCGCCGAGGCTAAGTGGTGAGTTCCGAGATCGGAGTGCCGCCGTTGGCGATTTTCATCGGCCGGCCCAGCTTGGATGTGTGCACGGTATTGAGCGGAATTCCGAGCGCGTGTGCGACGGTGGCCCACAGATCGCCGGGCAAGTAGCTCTTGCCTTCGACGGCGACACCGTCCTTGTCGGTGCCACCTACGACACGGCCGCCTTTCAAGCCGCCGCCGCCCATTACGACCGACCAGCTTTGTGCCCAGTGATCGCGGCCCACGTTGGCGTTGATGTTGGGCGTGCGTCCGAATTCGCCCATGCAGATGACGACCGTGTGCTCGAGCATGGCACGGGCGGACAGGTCGCTAACGAGAGACGAGAATCCTTGGTCGAGATTGGGCAAGAGCCGCGTCTTCAACCCGCTAAAGACCTGCTGGTGCAGGTCCCAGCCATCCATCGTGACTTCGACGAAGGGCACGCCGATTTCCACCAGCCGCCGGGCCATCAGCAATCCGCGGCCGAAGTTGTTGTTGCCGTAGGCGGTGCAGACCTCGGGCTTTTCATCCTGGAGACGAAATGCCGACATCTGCTTGGAGGTCATCAGGTTGACCGCTTTTTTGTAGACATCGGCATGGGCCTGCGGAGCTTCACCTCGCTTGGAGTTAATGAACCCCGTCTCGACGACCTCGAGCATCGAGAGTCGATTGTGGAAGCGGTCGCCATCCATCTTGTCCATCTCGGCGTTGCGAATTTTGCCACCGGCGTCGACGACGAACGGGGCGTTTGCCATACCCAGGAAGCCCGGCCCTTCGCTCGTTCCGCCAACAGAGACGAAAGCCGGGATTTCGAGCCCCGCGCGTTTCGGCCCCAGCTCGTGGCTGACGACCGACCCGAACGATGGGTGGACGACTGTGGGATTGGGAATGTACGCGGTGTGGAGGTAGTAGCGGCCCCGACCATGATCGGCCTCGCGCGTGCTCATCGAGCGCACGATCGAAAGGTTGTTGGCAATCTTGGCCGTTTTCGGCAGGAGTTCGCAGATCTCGTAGCCGCCGGTCGTGCGAATCGGTTTGAATTCGCCGCCGTTCTTCGATCCGGGCTTCAGGTCCCACATGTCGATCGAGGGAGGACCGCCCCCCAGCCAGAGCAGGATGCACGCTTTTTGGTTCTTGCGCACCGTGGCCGCATTGGCCTCGAGGTGCATCAGGAACTCGAGCGCCGGCAAGGCGGCGGCGCTCGTCAGGGCGTGATTCAAAAAATGCCGGCGGGACATGCCGCTGGGAACGCGGATTTGCATGGCGTGTGCGCCTGAAAAGTCTGCGGGACGAAGAGCCGATTCATTACCACCCTCTCCCGGTACTCCGGGAGAGGGCCGGGGTGAGGGCCGTCTTTAAATACTACCCGTCGCGAATGAAGAGCTCTCACCCTGCCCTCTCCCATCGGAATGGGAGAGGGTTCTGAAGGTGCCTCTAGTGATTGATGATGAATTCGTTCGAGTTCAACAGGGCCCAGAACAAATCCTGGTAGCCCGGCAGCTTGTCTGGATAGAGCTCGATCAAGTGCTCGGCAGCGCCCAACTCTTTGCCGTGCGGATGCCGCGACAGGCTCGCCAGATAGAGCCGCTGAATTTTCTGGATATCGGTACTTTCGGAATCGAGCACCTTATGCAAGAAGCTGCCCGATTCGCCGCTGGTGGCCTTTTCGATCAGTTGCCCGTTCATCATCAACAGCGCCTGCGGAATCGTCCCGTTGAAAGTCGACGCCTCGTCGTTCTCGTCGGTGCCGAAGGCGATGATGAATTGCTGCAGCCACTCGTCCCGCTGCTTTTGCCGCGCGGCCCAGTCGGCCTTTACCGTGTGCTCCACGTCGGTGGCGATCAACAGCGAATCGTAAAGCTGCTCGGCCTCGAGCGGCTTGGGATAGACCCGGCTGAACAGCGGCGTGTGTCCCATCGCCGGATCGTCCTTGGCGTTCTTGTTCGTGGTCCGGCTCGTGAGCTGATAGGCCTCGGAATTACAGATCCAGCGGATCATCCCCTTCACGTCGAAGTGATTCTTGGCGAACTCCTGCGACAGGCGTTCGAGCAGCTCGGGGTGCGACGGGGGGTGACGGGCCCCAATATCATCGACGGGGTTGGAAAAGCCGAAGCCGAAGAAGTGGCCCCAAGTGCGATTGACCATCGCCTGTGCGATGAAGGGCCTGTCGCCGCTGGTCATGAGTCGGGCCAGCTCTTTGCGGCGATCGATCCCGCTTCCCGGATCGATTTTCCTATCGAAAAAGATCGGATAGGCGACCTGCATCTCGCCGCTGCGTTTCTCGTAATACACCGGACCCGAGAAATCGGTGCGAACCAGCTCGGTGTAATCGGTCATCCGCTGCCCGGTCGCGCGGTTCAGAGTCCGATGCTCGATCGGCCGCGTCTGACGCAGAAAGCTGTTGAGTTCCCAAAATTGGGCCTGCTTCCACGGGTCGAACGGATGGTTGTGGCACTGGGCGCACTGCAGCTGGACGCCCATGAAGAGCCGCGTCGTCTTCGCGGTGGCCAAGACCATTTCGTCCCGGGTGGCCATCTGCGCGAGCAGAAAGTTGACCGCTCCATTTTCGTCGGAGCGCCCTTCGGCCGAGACCAGATCGTAGACAATCTCGTTCCAGGGCCGGTTCTGGGCAAACGATTCCCGAAAGAACTTTTGGATGCCCGCCCGGCTCACCTGCCGCGGTGTCTGGCGGCCGATCGTGAGGTTGGTCCAGAGCGTCGTCCAATTCCGCACGAAGGCGGGATCATCCAGCATTTTGTCGACGAGCGCGGCCCGTTTGTTCGGATTCTTGTCCTTGCGGAACCGGTCGATCTCCTTCCAGAACGGAATGTGCCCGTGCAAATCCAAGGAGACGCGACGGAGCCACTCTTCGTCATCCGCCACGGGAGACGGAACGATCTGGTTCTCCTGCCAGGCTTGCCGGATCTGCTGATTGATCAGAGCGACCACCGGATCGGCGGAGCGATGAAGATCGCCCGAGCGGAGGACCTTGTCGGCCTTTGAGCCATGTGCCGGGGTTTTGTCGGCCGGTTTGTCCCCCCCGGGCGCGGCGGTCGTCAGCAGCAGTAATGTCGCGACTGTCGCGAAAGCGCCGGCGAATCGCGCCGCGACGAACCTGCGGACGCACACGCTCGCGAGTTCGACTCGAAGCTCACACCAGCGGAGGAGATTGCTCATGGCGAGGTCAGCAAATCAGCCACACAGCCGAAAGTTGCAAGCGCAAAGACCAACAAACAGGGCACAGACACAGTGGAAAGGCTTCGAAGTGAAGCAGGAAATGATCCTGCACGTATTTACCGGCAGCCGCCGTCCAACATTCGCCGCAATTTTCGCGCGAAGTGTGACCAATCCCAAACATCCGGTCGGCGGGCCCTGCTGCGCGTCGATAACTTATGATAGGCTTCGGGGTTGGGGAAAGTCGAGACATCCAAACGGGGGATATCGGACCAGATGGCGGCACCGAGCGGAGGCGACCAAATCACCCAGAGCGGAGGCGACCAAATCACCCAGAGCGGAGGCGACCAAATCACCCAGAGCGGAGGCGACCAAATCACCCAGAGCGGAGGCGATCAAAAAACCCAGCCCGCGCTGGCCATCATCCTCGCGGCCGGCAAAAGCACGCGGATGAAATCGGTTTTGCCGAAGGTGATCCACGAGGTCTGCGGCCGGCCGATGGTCGAATACGTGATCGACGCTGTCCGCCAGGCCGGCGTGCGTCGGATCGTGCTGGTCGTCGGGCACGGGGCGGAGATAGTCCGCGGCCTGTTTGAGGGCCAACCGGGCATCGAGTTCGCGCTCCAGGCCGAGCAGCGGGGAACCGGGCATGCGGTGATGATGTGCCGGGAGCATCTGGCCGGCGTCGAGGGTCCGGTGTTCGTGCTTAATGGCGACATTCCGCTCGTAAAGAGCACGTCGCTGTCCGGCTTGCTGTCCGACCAGATCCTGAGCCGGGCGGCCTGCGTGATCGGCAGCGCGGTGACCGACGCCAACGAAGGCCTCGGCCGCATCGTCCGGGACGGTAGCGGGGCATTCTTGCGAATTGTGGAGCACAAGGATGCCACGCCCGCCGAGCTGGCGATCCGCGAAATCAATACGGGCAGCTACGCCTTCGACGGTCCGGCACTGTATTGGGCGCTCGATCACATCCGGCCAAACAATGTCCAAAAGGAGTACTACCTCACCGATTGCCCGAGTGTGTTGAAGGAGTCGGGGCGAACCGTCGTGGCGTCACCCCGCTTCGATTTCCGCGAAGCGATGGGGGTCAACACGCGGGCCCAGCTTGCGGACGTCGAGCGGTCGATCCAGCGAGACACCCAGCAGGCCCTGATGGCGGAGGGCGTGACGATCGTCGCTCCGGAGATGACTTACATCGACCCGCGCGCCCGCATCGGTGCCGAGACGATCGTTTATCCGCTCACCACGATTACGGGCCCGGTGGTGATTGGCCGCAACTGCCGCATCGGCCCTCACGCGCTCGTTCACGGCCCGGTTCAAATTCCCGATAACACGATCATCCCCGCTTTTGGCGCGGTCTCCTGAGCCGCTGGCGCGTCACTGCACGTGCCACGCAAGCCCTCTCCCATTCCGATGGGAGAGGGAAGGGTGAGGGCGCCTTTCACGTCTTATCCGCTCAGCGTCTTTTCCGGCGCACGCTTGACTTGATCGCCCCGCACGACAGACTGAGGGGCGTTTAAATTGAATTGAAAGGGCAGTGTTCCTTTCCTGGAACTGAGACGAGTTCGCACGGATGGCGTACGATCATCTCACGATCATCAGCGGCCGCGCTCATCCCGAGTTGGCTCGCGAGATTTCCGAGTATCTCGGTATCAAGCTGGCCGCCATCGAGATCGGCGATTTCCCCGACGGCGAAATCAGCGTCAAGCTGAATCAGAACATCCGGGGCTGCGACGTCTTCATCGTCCAGCCGACCGGGCCGCCGGTGAACCGCAACATCATGGAGCTCTTGATCCTGATCGACACGTGTCGACGGGCCAGCGCCGCGCGGATCACGGCCGTCCTCCCCTATTTCGGCTACGCCCGGCAGGACCGCAAGGATTCGGGCCGCGTGCCGATCACGGCCAAGCTCGTCGCCAACCTGATCACGACGGCGGGGGCCCAGCGGGTGCTGACCATGGATCTGCACGCCGCTCAGATTCAGGGATTCTTCGACGTTCCCGTCGATCACCTGTTCGCCGCTCCGATCCTCGACGAATACTTCCAGAGCCTGAAAATCCCCGGCAACGACATCGTTGTTGTCAGCCCCGACGAAGGCAGCATCAAGCGGGCCTTACAGCACCTGGAGCGGCTCGGGGGCAACCTGGCGATCGTCGACAAACGCCGCTCGAGCGCGATGAACACCCAGCAGGTCAACCTCATCGGCGG
>DASZIA010000488.1:0-2951 GCA_035949535.1 Planctomycetaceae bacterium
CCAGAACTGCGGCGCCGAAGGAAGACACTTGGTCTTCACTCTACCGTTTTTTCACCTCGCGGCGATGGAAACACACGACTTAACCGCGGAAAACTACGGCAAAAACACCGAAAGTCCCCTGCAACTGGTCAAGTTGGGCTAAGCTTTTTCAGCCGGTCTCCTTTCCCTTGTGCCTCCAGCACGTTCCCGCGGAGACCGGCCTTCTCATTCCATCTATGAAGTGCGCGAGTTCCCCGGCTGTCCACCCGTTCCAGAATAGATATACGGAGGGTGGGAGGCGTGGAAGGCTAGGGTTTGGTGATGCGAAAGTAGCGGATGGGCCAGCCGTGCCAGGTTGGGGCACTGGGGATAGCGTCGGAAGGGTTGGCGAGGTCGAAGTGGATGGCGATGGATTCTGTGCCGGTGGCTTTGGCTGCGATTTGTTCGAAGAATCGATCGTGTTGGTCGCAAGCGACGATGAAGCCGTTGGTGTACAGTGCGCCGGAGACCTTGTACTGAAAAGAAACATAGAGAAGATCGGGTTGCATCTGCACTAGCACTGCCGAGCCAAAAGAAAACGAGTTCCCAGAGTTCCACCTGTGCTGATCGACAGAAGAAATGAGTGCGTGGGTGGGTAGCCAGTCAGTGGGAATGAAATGTGTCCGTTGGCGGGTAAACAATCTCGAAAGATCGTCAAGAGGATAGATGCTCGTGGGATCCGGAGACGCCTGGCCGGAAGCGAGATAGTAGACGAGCCCGATGAGGACGGCGATGCACAAGACGGTGAGCAGGATTTCGTTTGTGGTGAACCTCAGTAGAAACACGAAGCCGATCGTGGCGATGAACAAGAGGCGCTTGAGGGTTCTGCTCATCCGGGGAGTGGCGGGCACGGAGGTCTGCATAGGGTCGGGCATGGGCCTGGATTGAGTCTAGCGTGATGGTTGGGGCGGAGAGTAGTGAAAGAGTATAGAGCTGCTGACGCGCTGATAGTCCTGCCGCAGTTCGGGATCCTGGCGCGCGGCGTGATGCAGGGTTTCGATCAGCAGCGAGCGCACCATGGTGTTGCCCTGTTTGCTGATGGCCCCCGAGCCCGCCGCCAAGCTCAGCGGCCTCCTCATCGAAAATCGCATCACCTCCCTCCGCGCCGCGGTCCTGGCCTACATCGCCAATCTCGAGCTCCGCACCCTCCCCGCCATCGATCGCGAAATCAACGGCGACAGCGGTGGGGTCGTGATTCACTGGGACGAGCCTGCCCCCGCTGCAGCGCGAGCGCAAATTAATCAACACTCGTTAAAGGGAATACGAATTGCGGAATCAGGGATATAGGTGTGCGACCGGAGGGCACGGAGACACAGACGCTTCGATAGTCCGGCCGGGGTGGCTCACCTATCGTATTTACGTCAACATTCCCTCTGTCCTGTTGCGGATCGGTTGCAGGAGGTCGGGGACGTGAACATTGTCAAGTGCAACATGGGTTGGAGATTGAAGTCATCGTCGGCCAATGTCTTCGGGCAGGAATGAAGCGTAAACCATATGTGTAACCAAGTGCGCAAATGGCGCGGTCGGATCGCCACTCGTGGAGGGGACTTTCTTTATAATCGGGAAAAGGAGCCGTCATGGTCCGCCCCCTCCTGATTGCAGGCTTGGTCTTCTTCGGCATGACAAGCGTGTCATCCGCGCAGTCGTCGTCTTCGACCGCGGGCCCCTCCACTTCTGGCTCACCGACATCGGGACAACAAGACGGTTCAAACCCAAGACCTGGTGCGCAAGCATCGACAAAGAACCAGGATCCATCCCCTGCGGAGAACAAGAAAAAACAAAAGAAGGTGTGGACCAATGAAGATGTGGGCTCGATGAAAGATGGGGTATCGGTCGTAGGAGCCCACGAGAGCGGATCGACGTCGTCCTCTTGTTCCTCTTGCTCAGAGCCCTCGGGTTACGAACGATTGGTCCAATCGTATCGGGACAAGCTCGCACCGCTGCGCTCAAACCTGGCGGATATTGATCGCAAGATTCAGCTGGCGAAAGAGGCGAAAGGCAATGCCCGCGAGGACACCGCGGCATGGATCAAGGTCTACGATGGAAAACGCAAGGAGGTCCTAGCCAAAATGGAACGAATCGAGGACGAAGCGCACCGAGCTGGCGTGCTCCCGGGCGACCTGCGCGAGTGAGTCAGCGCCTCGCGGCAAATAGCCCGAGTGGCTAACGAGCGTGCTGATCCCGCATGAGCTCCTGTGCTACCCGGAGTTTATTCGGTGTGGGTTAGGTCGTGGATCTGGGATTCCAGGGCTTGGTTGTATTGGCGTTCGATTTGAAGCTCGGTTTGGAGTTTCTTTACCAGGAGTTCGAGACGCGCGACTTCGGCGCGAAGTTTTTGGGCGTCGCCGCTGGGTACGGAGCGCAAAGGTCGGGCTGGTTGCGCGGCTTGATTGTGTGCGGGTTGGCCCGGTTGAGCGGGCTGGCCGGGGTGAACCTGGTGCTGGGCGGTTGGGGCTGGTGGTTGCTGGGACCGGATGCCGGATACCGGTTGAAGGGGATTTGCGGGCTGTCCGGGCTGAAGCCCGGTGTCTACATTGGGATGGAAGGCTTCGGCAAGGGCGCGGGGCCACGCGGATTCAGGAGCGCGTTGTTCGGACGCGTTGACTTGCGGGGCGGCGTGCGTTGGAGCTTGCGACGGTGGCGGCGCAGGCGCGAAAAGGCTGCTCAGCGAGTTTGCGGGGCTGCCGGCATTGGAGATGCCGGGAACGTTGGGAAAAGCCGGCAGCGACGAGCGTTCCGCCGGCGACGGCGATTGGTTCACGGGCTTGGGGTTCAGCAATGCTTTTACGCGGCCGATTAGTTCTTGAGGCTGAAATGGTTTGCGAATGAGCTCGTCGGCGCGGACCGATACCGCTTTGTCGGCCACGGTCTTGTTGACCACGCCGGACATCAGGATCACCGGGATGTGGCCGAAGCGGGCGTGCTGTTTGACC
>DASZIA010000489.1:0-4718 GCA_035949535.1 Planctomycetaceae bacterium
TTGGGCAAGAACTCGCTGCCCGCGTACACCGGCTACAATCCGAACGTCAATGCCACGATCGCGGACGAATTCTCCACCGTGGCCTTCCGCTTCGGTCACAGCCTGTTGAGTGGGCAGGTGGGACGCGACGGCAATAACGGCGTGTCGGTCGCCCCCGGCGTGCCATTGCAACAGGACTTCTTCGATCCCACGATCCTCAATGGCCAAGGCCAACCGTCGACGACCGATCCCGTCACGGGGCTTCCCACAACGGACATCGGCGCCGTTCTCAAGGCCGACGCCGACAACGACGCTCAGGCGATGGACGTGATGGCCATCGAACAAGTTCGCAACCAGCTGTTTAACGAGGTGGTAACGGGCGTCGGTTTTGGCCAGGATCTGATTGCCCTTGATATCCAGCGGGGACGTGACCAGGGGATCGGCTCATACAACGAGGTCCGCCCGGCGCTCGGCCTACACGCCGTGACGAGCTTCTCGCAAATCACCTCGAACGTCCAGGTCCAGCAAGCGCTGGAAAAGGCGTATGGCAACGTCAACAACATCGACGCTTTCGAGGGGGGACTGGCCGAGGACCATCTCCCGGGCTCCGATGTGGGGCCGCTATTCGAGACGATCATGCGCAACCAGTTCGCGCGATTGCGCGATGGCGATCGCTTCTTTTATCTCAACGAGACTTGGAGCCCCGCCGAACGGGCAATCTTGGATCAAGGGAACACGTTGGCCAAGGTCATCCAGGCCAACACCGACATCACCAACCTACAGGGCAACGTGTTCTTCTTCAGGTCCTCAATCAGTGGAACGGTCAGGCTGAATCTCTTTGGAGGGGGCCGGGGCGGAATCGGTTTGCCCGGCCTCACCGTCCAGCTGGAGGACACCAGCGGCAACATCTTCGCTACGACCACAACCGGTCTTGGCGGGACTTACAACTTCAACCAGCTCAGCCCCGGGGCCTCAAGCGTTGAGTCGCAACAGGGGTTGAGCGCGGTCGGGACCTATCAGGTCGTAGTTGTCCTGCCGTCCTTCCTTACGCAGGTCGGGGAAGGCCCCGGCACCGTTACGCTGACGCGCGGCGGCCAGAACTTCCAAGACGTCAACTTTGAGGTGGGGCTCAATTTCGGCGGCACCACTCCGCAAACGATGCAGACGGAACTGGCATCCTTGCAGTCATTGTTGTCTGGCAAGGGGACGCAATCGCTCAGCGGTGGCAATACCGGTGGTGCCAGCACTTCGGTCGGTGGCGCGACCGCGGGTGTAATCGACATCGGGACTCCGGCGTCACTCGCTGGACTGCAGAACGACCCGTCGTCTATTCAGCCGGGCCTTACCGGAGTGAGTCGTACCGGCGCGAATTCCGCAGTCGTGGCTTCCGGCACGTTGAACTCGCGCACCAAAACCGGGGTCGTCGAATCGACCGACTTGAGCGGAGCCGGCTCAAGCGGGTCGGGCGGCTCGTCGAACGCGTCAGACAAACCGCTGGATGCGGCGTTTCAGGACTTCTCAAAGATGGCCGACCTCATCAAGTAGCGCCCGGTTGCATCGAGGATCTCACTCCGATTGGGGCAGGAGCGAGTCGGCCGGTTCACCCACGAGCCGGCCGGCTCGCATTTGGCGGCCTCGACTTGCCTGCTCACCGATTGAGCATCTTTGACACTGTCATTGCGTGTTAAGATACCGTGCTGACGCAACCGAGATCTTGCGAAACACGGAGCGCGCTATGCCCGAGGTGCCCGAATCGAAAGCCGGCGAGGAGCGTCTGTACGTCCCGGAGTACGCCGGTTGGAAAGCCGCAATCAAAAACGACTGGAATAAAGAATATTGCTTCGTCCAAAAGCCGGGAGAAGACTTCTATCACTTGCTCCTGACTGGTGAGATCTTTTTGCAGCGAGGCAACGAGAAGTACTGTTTGAGCTGCGCCTTGCGCCACGGATACGCGACACACGCACGGGCGTTTTGGCTCCAGCGGCCAAGTTCCGTCGGGGATCCGCCGGCTGATCGCTCCGACATGTGACCGCGCGGCTGACTAGCACTCGGTTGTTCTTCTGGATCAGCGCTGAACCGAGCGCGATTGCAATCAAGGCTCGTCCGCGCTGAAGTCTCCGAGATCGATGCCGGCCGCACCCGTCACGTTGCGTAGCGGAACGGCAGCCGGGGCACGGGACAACGCTGCACCCGTCACCGTGTGACTGCGTTGAGCGAGGCGAGTCATCATTTCGACCGCTAAGAGATCGGCGCGGCCCATCACGTGGCGCGCACTGCGGTTGCCGAGACCCTTGACGAGGCTTTCGACACAACCCAGGTGCAGTTGCAGCGCCTCGTGGGGCGGCAACCGGGCGGCGAGCAGGCGATCGGCCATTTCCGAGATTTCTCCGGCCAGACTGCCCGAGCCCATGAGCACGTAGGAGCGCAACAATGACGCATAGTGCGGCGCGAACGTCTCGGCCAAGCCTTCCTCCGCGATGACCCGTTCCCGTTCAGCGGACGCAGTGGAGTACAACCGCTCCGCTCCGAGTTCGGCCGGCTGTCGTAACGGGTGCGGCAACGCCTCGAGTTCCGCGATCAGTTGGCGCTGATGAGCAAGCAACTGTTCCGACTCGTCGCGCTCACGCACGAGGCGACGGTGGTTGGCCGCGGTCAAGGATCGGTTCTCTTGCGACAAGGCGCCCCGCAGCAAGGACCGCTTGACGACTCCGCCGAGCGCCGAAGATTCCCAGCCGCGTGGAGAGACAAAGACATCGCAATCGCAGGAGCACGCTTCGTTCCATTCGGCGTCTGTGAGTAAGCGCCCGACGATCACGACGGGCTCTGTGCAGCCAGCGGTCCGAGCTGCACGGATCAAACCGAATGGTCCATTGTCGTCGGCTGGTGACGCGAGCGAAGCGGGCACATCCACTACCAGGCAGTCGAACTGTTCCTCATGCAGCCGCGAAAGAGCAGCCCGGGGCGACGAGACCCAGACCAGCCGCGGCGGCGCAAGCCCGACCGAGTTCAAGCCAACGGTCAGCAGGACCCAGGACGGCTCTCGCTCGCAAACGCACAAGAGACGCGGGGCGGCGCCACGGAACGCCGCTGACGGCTCCGACTCGCCGGCTTCCTCCGTCGCGGACGCGAAGGCAGTCACCATGCTGGCTAGAGGTTTGGGCATGATGTGCGCGCTCGGAGCACCGAGCGGTCCTGACGGTCGAATGAACGCTCCAGATTGATCGCAATGCCCCCTGCGCGCAATGTTGACCTTCAGGGGAAGCGCAAGCGGGCAAGAAAGGGCCGTCTTGTAGGACTTGGATGCCGGAAGTGTCAAGACCGGCAGACGGGGGGTTCGGTTGGGTCCAGGCAGTCTTGGGTTGACCTGCGAATCGACGCTGGTTCGATGCCAAAGTTCAGTGAACGCGTTGGCGGACGACCAGATGGTTTAGAACCTCGTCGACGCCAGCGACACTACGCGCCAAGTGGCAAACGTCTTGGTCCGCGTCACTCTCCAAGACGCCTTCGAGGCACACCCCGTTCGGAATTCGGCGAATGACAAGTGAGGCGAACTGAAGCCCTGGATGCGAGCGAAGCCGGCGGTGCACAGCCTGTTCGAGGCCGTGCGGCGCGTTAAAGCACCGAGGCGCGCTGGAATGCAGCGCAGGCTCAACAAAACTGCGCGGCGACCCAAGCTCGACGGGGCGGCGGTTGCGCATCCTCGACTCCTTTCTGGGCGTTGACCGAGCTACGACGCTCTGCGTCGCTGGAGCATTGCTCGAACAATCAAGAGTCTAAACCGTGACTGCCCGCTTCGCGAGTGTGAAGGGCGTAATTTTCAGCCACCGGCGAAATAAGTTCGCCCCGCGACCTTCCTGTCGGCTCACCCCGTGCCAACGTTGCGACTCGAAGAGTCTCGCAATTCCACTCGCGATCCAAGGCTGGCTGTCAGTTTGCCTGCGATCCGTCCAACGATCGCTCAATAAGCGCCGCGCCCGGTAATCACGGCCGGAACCGTCCACAGCAATAGCTTCAGATCCAACAGGAGACTGCGGTTTTGGATGTATTCCAGGTCGAGCCGTACCTGTTCGGAAAACGGCAGATCGCCGCGCCCGCTGACCTGCCAGATACACGTGATCCCGGGCTGCACATGGAGTCGACGGCGGTCGCGATCGGAATAAAGATTAACCTCGGAGGGCACCGGAGGCCGCGGGCCGACCAGAGACATGTCGCCGACCACAACGTTCCAAAGCTGAGGCAGTTCGTCGATGCTGGTTTTGCGGATGATTCGGCCAAACCACGTAATCCGCGGATCGCGAGGGATTTTGAAGGTCCGCGGGTCGTCGTGATGGTTCTGCGAGAGCAGGTCATCCTTCAACCGCTCAGCGTGCGGCACCATCGACCGGAACTTGCAACAGGTAAACTTTTCGCCGTCCTTACCAACGCGAATCTGCGTGAAAAAGATCGGGCCCCGATCCCAAAGCTTGATCGTCAGCGCGACGAGCACAAGCAGGGGTGACAGAAGGACGAGCACCGGGATCGTGATCGCGAGATCGAGAACTCGCTTGGTGATCAGATAGCCGCGAAGGGTTACGTGGGCGGCATCGGAGGTGTCTACGAAGGTCTGCCACGTGCGAAACTGTGAAGCATCAATCACAGCATCCGACGGATACTCATGGGTCATAAAACTGCTCGACTCCTAGCTGTAAAAACCTGAACTCCGTCCAAGTCATACGGCGGACCAGGCAAAATCATTTTGC
>DASZIA010000490.1:0-7924 GCA_035949535.1 Planctomycetaceae bacterium
AGCAAGAGTTCATCCGCCGATCGATCAAGCGCGTGCAAGGGAACATGAGCGAGGCGGCCCGTCTCTTGGGGGTGCATCGCTCGAACCTGTACCGCAAGATGCGCCAACTCGGCATGAACGAAGTCGGCGGCGACGAATGACGTAGATGTAGGGTGGGCCAAGGCCCGTTTCGGGCCGCAGGCCCACCAGCTGATAACGTCCCATTCGAAGCGATGGTGGGCCGGCGTCCGCCGACCGGCGGACTTGGCCCACCCTACACGCCGGTCGCCCGTGCGTGTCTGCGTCGGCCACTCAGCCATGGCAGGCGCAGAGCACGCGTTAAGATTAGCGTCCGATGCGAATGCCGACGCGCGGAGCGCCGACCCACACGCCGTTGCACCAATATCCGCCGTCATAGACCGGCGTTGTCACAACCGGCGTGGGCGGCACGTACACCGTCGGATACGTGTTGTAGTAATAGTAGGGGCGGCCCCAATAGGCACCGACGTAAGGGCGTGCAACAACGCGGACGTGCGGCCCACCGGCGGTGGCGGTCTGCGAATTGGCAGTGAAGAGCATCATGGTTCCGACGATTCCGGCGACCAGCAGTTTCTTGAGGCTCATGGCCGTTTCCTTTGAATCTCGTGGGAGGGTCTGGATCGATCGTTTTGACTTCTGCGTTCTCGATCCGTGGCTCCCTCAAAGGCGAACGCGGTGCCAATCCGCCAATTCCGGGCGCGGAATTGATTCAAGCTGTTTTGGCATCGAAGGATAAAGCCGTCCACAATGGGCGCGATTGGCGCGATGTCGTGGGGGCGAGGCGTCGCAGCGGGACAATCGCGTCGTCAGGATGACAACACGAGCCGGTCTAGCAGTTGGTCCACAAATTCCGAAGTTGCTGACGGCAACCGGGCGGAACGCTGTGGGAAAAGACCAGAGTCAGGCGTCGCCCGCGTTTGACCGCCCCGATCCAGCCGCGCGAGATCTTCCACTGTTGAAGGATGTCGGCGGCTTGTTGCTGAAAGTCAGCCGTCACTTTGCCTTTCGTGACACGCACGGATCCCTTGGCGACGCGAATCTTGAACACGGGCTTGGGAGAAAGCGCGATCCACGCCGCCCAGACGACGCATCCCACAATCAGGATTTCGCTCAGCTCGCGCATGGTCCTATAAGCGTACTCCAAGAAAATCCGCCAGGCCAGCATCTGCCGGCCAACAAATCCGGGTTACGCTACTGGAACGCCGCATACACGACGACCGCCGTGATTCCCAGAAAGAAAAAGCCGCACGCGGCCAGGCCCGCCTGCATAAAGAGGTTGGGGCGCAAGGGCGGCGGTAGCAGGGTGCGGTTGACGGCCAGCGTATGGAAGGCCGAAACACCCAGCGCGACGTTGCCCAGCACGGTGCCCAAGATGGCGATCTTGAGCGGGCTCAAAATCGTGAGCGCCACGAGACCCCACGCACAGTAAAGCGCGAGGATGCCGTAATAGACGTACATCACGGCGTTGCCGGGCCGGTTACGCACCTTCGAGCTGCCGATCCAGATCAAGTCGGTCCACAACCGGGCGATCAGGTCGCCGGCGAAGACCGCGTTGGGCGCGAGAATCACAAAGCCGACGAAGAGCGTGCTGACCCACCAGAACCCCGCGTAAGCGGGAAAGCGCGACGCCAAACCGTCGGCGGTGAGCGCCGCCACCCGATCGTCCGACACGGGCGCATTGCGGATGAATTCGAGCGACATCATGCAGGGCAGAGCCATGCCGACGAAACTGCAGGTGCACCAGATGATTTGGTCGCGCCGCACATGACGCAGCCAACCTCGCCAGCGAACCTGCGATTCGGCGTCGACCACGAACACCTTGCCGACATGGCTGAGCGAAATGCGACCTCCGCCGACGGCGCTTGGGATCGCGCCGGTTTTCGCGCCCATACCCCAGCCCTTGTCGCGCGCGTAGTTCGAGAAGAGCGCATTGGACAACATGCCCGCCCCGGCGATCGCGGCAAACGCGGCCAAGAGGGGCCAATCGAGAAAGGGAAGCCGCCCGTGTTCTTTCCAATAGCCGACGATTCCCACTCGCTCGAAGCCCTGGTTCCTGACGAGGCTCTCGACGAACTGTGCGTCGGAGCCGGTCAGTTCGCCGGGGCGATAATCGGTGACCGAGCCGTCGGCGGCCCGGCGCGTCACGTGGCCTAGCGACCATTCGCCGCCGGGTTTGAGTTCGCCCGTCACGCGCCAGAGAGCTCCCTCATGCGTGGCATCGACGAGGAAGCGGCCCGGCTTCACCATCTCGCGCACTTGGGCCAAGAGCTTGCTGCGAGCGTCG
Source organism: Planctomycetaceae bacterium (assembly GCA_035949535.1). Taxonomy (GTDB): domain Bacteria; phylum Planctomycetota; class Planctomycetia; order Planctomycetales; family Planctomycetaceae; genus DASPSM01. The sequence goes on from DASZIA010000490.1 coordinate 2,303, forward strand.
GCGACCTCCGGGGAGAAGGGCGGGGTCAACTCCTGCAACCGCGCGCCGTCCCATGTTCCGAATTTTGTGATCGGATCGGACTGGCTTTCCTCGAAGGTGCCCTTCAGGACGTAGGTCGTGTCCCCATCGCGGATCCGCACGTCGAAGTGCGGGCCGGCTATCACCGTGTCACCCCGCAGAGCGACCTGGCCGAAGCGGAAGAACCCGGTAAAAACTTCCCAAGCATTGCGCGGTGCGATCAGCAAGATCGAGATCGACACCAGAAAACCAAGCACGATCACGAGCTTGGCCGTCATCATCCGTTCCAAGACGTTGTAAATCTTTCCGCCGAAAATCAGGGGAACGAAGGCCAGCAAAAAGAGCACATACCCCAGCAACTTGACGAGGCCCGACTCGCTCAGAACGTAGCCGGCCACGTGGATGAGATTGTTCCCGGGCAAATGCCCCAGGATGGCGGCGGCGAGCGGCACCGCCGCATTCGACGCCATGAACGGCCAGATATGGGAGACGCACAGCACCAGATACACGAACGTCCAGAACTTCGGGCCGGGCGCCAAGCGAAAGAACCCCGCAAAAATCGGCTCGCCGCAGTAGAGCGTGTAGCGCATCACCTCGAGGTTGTAAAACACCTGCGTGACGATGCTTAAGGTCGCCAGCCAGAGAAATGTGCCGCCGAACTGCGCAGAGACGGCCGGTCCGAACAACCACTCGCCGGCGCCGATCGAGGATCCGGCCAGAAGGATGCCGGGACCGAGCAGCGTCTTCCAGTCGCGCCACGAGTGCCGGGGGGCCGGGTCGAGCGTCGAGACGTTCCAGGGAGGCAAGCGCCCGGCCGGAACCGTGGTTTCACTGGGCGGGTTGCTCGCCGAGTCGGCCAGGAGAGAGGGGACGGGCGACGGCGCACCCTTGTTCGCGGCGAGCGCGTGCGCGTCTGCCGAACCGAGCGGCTCGTGAGCCGAATCGCGGGGAGACACGGACATTGTCCGGCCGGTGGGAATTAAGGGTTGAACTGATCTAAGGCTGAACTGGCGGAGCGGGCGTAGCGATCGCGCTCGTGGAATCGTTCGACTGGACCTCGAAATCCATCACCTGCGAGCCCGCTTTGACGTCGCGCTCCAGCGTGGACCTCCCGTTGAATTCAGGACGCAGTCGCTCTCGCCCGGAGGGATCTTTGGCTTCGATTGTGACCTTATGCATTCCGACGTAAGCGCCGTTGACATCCTTCACGTAGAGCAGCGTGTAGTTGCCGTTGTCGTCGGTGACGCCGATCGAGACCGAAGCCGCAAGGTGTTTCCCATTCTGCCCTTCGCCGTAAATGGGATCCTTCGGCGCGAAACGGACGGTGGCGTTGGGCAGTGGCTGGCCCGCGAGCGTCACTTTGCCCGAAACCTGCCCGAGCGGCGGATAGTTGCCGTGCCCTGTAAGGATCTGGCTCGACAGATAATACGCGCCCACGCACATGAGCGCGATGACCACGCCGCCCGGGAGGAAGTTGACGAGGAAGATCTTCAACCCGCCAACATAATCGACCTTTGCTTCGTCGCTCTTGGCCGGCACGTCCTGCCAGTACTCGTCCATCGATTTTTTCGGGACCTTGAGCGTGGCCCCGCAAGACGAGCAGAGCACTTTCATTCCGATTTTTTCATCGGAAACTTTGAGCTTACGGCCGCAACTACACGAGAAGCGGATCGACATCAGCGCTCCCTGCGCGCGGCGACTAGCCGACTATTCGACGTTCCAGTTGGTGACCGGCTTGTTGCTGGCGATGCAGCCCAAGTTATTGAACGTGTTCAGGTCGATGTTCTGGCTCAGCCCCCGACAGCTTCCGTCAGCCAAACCGACCTGCATGATGCCGCCGGTATGGTCGCTTCCCGGCGTGTCGAACGTAAACGGACGGTTCGGCGGATTGCGCGTGCTGAAGAGAGTTGCGGCACCTCCCCATGCCCAGCCGTCGCAACTGATCGTCTGCGTTTCGGTCGGATCGAGCACCGTGCCGTTGCCGTTCAGATCGGTCCCGTTCAGCCTTTGCACCTCGCCGATCATGATGACGTTGGAGCTTCCGTTCGTGCAATCGCGAAGTCCCAGCGAGCGATTGACCGAAAACAGACCCAAGACATTCCCAGTGGGGACGAAGACCTCGACCGGATTGAGCAGCTCTTGCTGTTGGATCTGCTGGGTGGTCAGCTCAAACGTGCCGATGTCGGTGACCGGTTGACCTCCCGTCTGCGCGTCCTGGGGCATGGGAATCACAGTGGTGAACCAGCCGATGCCCCCCCCGATGCAACCGCCATAATCGTTCCCCCCCCGCGACCAGGGAATCGTTCCCGGTTGAAAGAAGTCGACTCGCCGGACGTTGGTGTATTTGGCCGTGTTCATGCTGCCTCGCCGCGTGGGGCAGTAGAAAGCGGCGACGTCGGTTTGGGCCGGTTGCGACTGATTGGTCGAGGTCAACAGCTCACCGTTGGCCCGCACGTTGAATTGGAAATTCCACTCGTTATAAAGCTGGGTTTGTTCCAGGAAGGGGAGGATTTGCAGCATCCAGCTCGTGCCGTGCAGTCCGAAGCCGCCGAGGTTATTCCCGCCGCCGCCCCCGCCCCCGCCGCCCCCGCCGCCACCGAACCCGAGTCCGTTACCGGTCAAGGTCGACGCTTCCGTTGGATCGGCGTGCTGGAAACCGGTGATGTTGACCTGATCGAGGAACAACACCGCAATCTGGCCGATCGGGAACCGCTGATGCACGTCGTGGTAGTTGTGCAGCGCCAGCCCCATCTGCTTGAGGTTATTCAAACACTGCGTGCGCCGCGCCGCCTCGCGCGCCTGTTGGACGGCGGGGAGCAACAGCGAGATGAGAACGGCAATGATCGCAATCACCACCAACAACTCGATCAGCGTGAAACCCTTCAAGGCACGGCGCTGGGACACTGGGCACCTCCTTCGAGGAAGCGAGCGAAGACTCTCAAACGAAAACGCTACGAAAGATACGGCGGTCACTCGACGGCGCGAAACGACCAGGCCCGGAAAGTCTTCCTGGGCGCCCGGCAACTCCGCCGGCTCGAAACAGCGGCAAGGCTGTATCGACCGGCCACGCCTCCCCGGCAACGGTATCCCTTATGCTATCGCGTTCCAGGGAATCCCGTCAAAACAAATCGTCCAGTTTGGGATCAGTCCCCCGTGGAATTGGGCTTCAGCCTCCCTGTTCGAGGATCCACTGCACGGCTGCACGGTTCAGCTCGGAGGCCGATTTCAGATCGAGCTTGGCCTTGATCTTTTCCCTGTGGGTTTCGACCGTCTTGATGCTCAGGTGCAGTTGTCGGGCAATGTCCTTCGTCGAACGGCCGCGGCCGATCTGCTCGAACACCTCCAGCTCACGGTCGGAAAGTGAGTGCACGGGCGACTGGGTGGGAGGCGCCTGAGAGATGGTCATTCTGCGCAGCATGCGGTCGCTCATGGCAGTGCTCAGCCACACGCGGCCCGACAAAACGCAACGAATGGCCTCGATCACGCGCTCCATCCCCTCTTGCTTGTGGACGTAGCCGAGGGCCCCGGCGCTGAGCACCCGCTCGGCATACAGCGATTCCTCAAACATCGAGCTGACCAGCATCTTGACGTCCGTATTCTTGGACTTGATCCGCTTGATCAGCTCGAGGCCGCTGCTTTCTTTGAGCGACAAATCGACGATCAGCAAATCGGGCTTTTCGCTCTCGACCAGGCGCAGCGCGTCGGTGACGTTCGCCGCTTCTCCGCAAACCGTGAGGTCCGGTTCGCAGTCGATGAGCAGTCTCAGCCCGCTGCGCACGTGCGGGTGATCGTCGACGATCAAAATGCGGGCCCGATGAGTGTTGGTTGCGGTGCGTTTCATGGTTTCCGAACAGTTTCTGGTTCAGGCACGGGGGCCTGGTTCTTGATCTGGCAGACAACGGCCGTTCCGTGGCCCGCCCGGCGGCGAACTTCGAGCGTCGCATCGATCACGCCCGCGCGGTATTGCATGATCCTCAGGCCCATTCCCCCGCCATTGCGCGAGGGGCTCTCCGCGACGATTCCGATGCCGTCGTCCTGAACAGTAACGCGAATCGTCCCGTTGGACAGCTCCGGACGAACTAGAATCTGTCGCGGCTCTGCGTGCTTGACGGCATTGTTGATCGCCTCCTGCACGATTCGGAAGAGATGCGTCGCCACGACATTGTCGTCGATGGAAACGCGCTCGTCTCCCTCGACGCGGCAATCGATGCCGCAACGGGCGCTTGTCTCCGCGGCCAGCTGCTCGAGGGCCGCCATAAAGCCCGACGCGTCGACCTCGACCGGAACCAGCCCCTGCACGGCCGTTCGGACCTCACGCAGGGCGCGCTGCACGCCGTCGGCGATCGTCTGGGCGATTCCGGTTTGCGGACTGCTCTCCGCGGAGAGTTTGTGGGTGAGCCCCTTGGCCAGGTAGCTTAGTCCGGTAAGCTCTTGACCCAGGCTGTCGTGCAACTCGCGGCCGATTCGTTGTTGCTCGCTGCCGGTGATCTCAAGCACCTCGCGCTCGAGGTTTTTACGGGCCGTGATGTCGCGGGCGATGATCGAAACGCCCACGCGCTGCCCGTGGCCGTCTTCGAGCGGAGAGACCGATTGCGAGACGTGGATCGGGCAGCCATCCTTGCGCGTGCGGATGGTTTCCCAGGAATGCTCGGGGGGCGATTCGCCCTGCTGAATTTGCCGAATGATCTTTTGTTCGTCCTCTTCAGACTGAGCAGGGATCAGCAAGCGGCTCTGGCGATCGACCGCCTCCGATTCCGTGAATCCGAAGACCTGTTCCGCCCCGTGGTTCCAACTGGTGATCCGGCCGTCGAATGCCTGGCTGAAAATCGCATCGTCGGAATTTTGCACGATGGCCGCCAACCGCGCCCGGGCCTCCTCGGTGCGCGCTTGCTCGCGACGCGCAAGATAGTAGGTGCGATACATCACGAACAGCGACACGAGCATCACAAGGATACTTGCCAAAATCAAACTGCCGGTGCTGGCAAACGGAATCGATGTGCCGAAGAGTCCGAATTTGAGTTCCGACTCGTAAAGGCCCTGCTTTGAGCGATAAACCCCCACGAGCCAGTCGCGATGGACGTCCCGGTTCGGCTCCGAGAGTCCCAGGAAAGACCCCAACATCTCCTGCCCGGTCTCCGAGCGAAACTCATCCGTGAATTTGACGGGGCTGCTCCTCAGCGAAGTTGGGCCCAAGCGTTCACGCAAGGCGACAATGATCCGCCGCACCTCGAGATCGGATGAGGCTTCATCCGCGAGGTGATGTCCTACGTTGAGAATGACTTGGCCGTCTTTGTTGTCGACAATGACGAAGTGTTCGTCCGTTTGCGCTCCCCAGTGACCGGCATACACCCACTGCTCAAGAACGTCCTTGCGAACTTGCTCCCAATCTTTTTTTCGCCCCGAGTTGATCGCCCCGGCCAACATCCGCACTTCGGTTCTTGTCGTCTGCAGGTAGCGTTGCTTGGCTTCCTCGCGGCTCTGCAGAAAGCTGCTGATCACTACGCCCAGCGTGAGCGCGAAGGCCCCCACCCCCAACAGGAACGCCGCCAGCGGCAGCGACCCCCGCTTGCCGAGCGAGCGGGCCGACAACACCAGCGACGGACC
>DASZIA010000491.1:0-29024 GCA_035949535.1 Planctomycetaceae bacterium
CGCAGATTCTCTCGTCGCACACGCGGCACAAGAACGCAGCCGACGGGTTCACGGCCGGACTCTTGGCCCAGGTCGGCCGATTGGCGCTGGCCAGCATCCACACCGAGCAGTACTCGAGCGTGCTCGCCGAGTGGGGCAACCGGACTCCGGAGGGACTCGTACGGCTGGAGCAGAATACCTTCATCACCGATCACAACGAACTGAGCGGCGTGATGTTGGCCGATTGGGGCTTGCCGAAATCGATCTGCGAGGCGGCCCAATATCACGAAAATCCGTCCGCGAGCGGGCTCGACGAGCGGGCGCCCGGCCGCGAGCTGGCCCGGATCGTGCACGCCGCTTCACAAATTGCCAACGTGTGCGTGGCGCCCAACGACCGGGAGGCGGCTGCGAGCGCGGCGGAACTCGTCGCCGGTTGCGAGGCGGTGGGCATCGACTCGCAGGCCTTGGCGGCCCTGTTCGAGGGAGTGTTCGTCCAATGGGCCGAGTGGGGTCGGTTGCTGGACGTCCCGACGCAACAGCTGCCGAATTTGGACGAACTGATCGAGGCGGGCCGAGCATTTCATTCAGCCGGTCCCACTGTGATGCCCGACGATCCGCGGCAACGGGCACTGACCGCCGCGACCGGATCGCTGGAGCCGTCCCCGTCGGAAGAGTCGCAGGAAGGAGGGCCCACTGGGGAGCCGCCCACCGTTGTGCCCCCTTCGGGCAACTCTGACGGCTTACAGATCCTGCTTGCGGACCACGATCCCGCGTCGTTGTCGTTTCTGGAGCGATTCTTGGTCCTCTCGGGGCATCGAGTGTGCTGCGCGAGCGACGCACGGCAGGCCTTGCAGGCCTTTCTCGAGTCGGCGCCGCCGCTCGTGATCGTCGATGCGGCGCTGCCCGATTTTGGCGGGCTCGAATTGTGCCGGCGCCTGCGGCAGACGTCGGCCGGCCGACAATCTTATGTGATTATGCTCACGCCTCCGGACGATGAAGAGACGCTGGTGCGACTTTTCGAGGCGGGGGTCGACGATTTTGTGACGAAGCCCTTCGCGGCCCGGCCGCTTTTTGCTCGCATTCGCGCGAGCCTGCGGGTCGTTGCGCTGCAGCACAAGGTGAGTGCCGATCGCGACGAGATCCATCGCGTGCATGCTGAGCTGGCGGTGGCCCATCGTCGCCTCGAGCAGGATGCGCTCACCGACGTCTTGACCGGATTGCCCAACCGCCGCTACTTGATTGACCGCTTGGCGCACGATTGGGCAGCCGCGCGGCGTGGCGGCACTCCGCTGGCCTGCATGGTGATCGACATCGACCATTTTAAAGACGTCAACGACACCTTCGGACACGACGTGGGTGATGAAGTGCTCCGGTCGGTGGCCGCTGTGCTGCAGCACCACGTGCGCGGCACCGACGTCGTTTGCCGCTTTGGGGGTGAAGAATTCGTCGTGATCACGGCGACCGATTTCGAGTCGGCCGTGCAATTTGCCGAGCGGCTTCGCAAGGGAATCGAGGAGGAAATGCCCGCGCTCCTCTCTCCGTTTGCCCGGCGAGTGACCGTCAGCATCGGCGTCGACGTCCGCAGCCCGCACACGCGCAGTCCCGAAGCCCTCTTGAAGGCCGCCGACGAAGGGCTGTTTTTGGCCAAGCGGAGCGGCCGCAACTGTGTCGCCAGCACCAATGCCAAGACACGGCAGGGCTCGGTGACGGAAGAAGGCTCGAGTGTCCAAGGAAAAGCCTTGGACACGACACGATAAATGTGTCGCAGCGGACTGCCAAAAGTGCCCGATCAGGCCGTATGGAAATGCGGCCCGCAATCGCAGATAATGGTGGGATCGAGTGAAGCGACGGGCGCCCTCTCGTCCGTCTTTGACTGACCCGCTTTGAGTGACCTGTGATTCCCCGCCGGCGAGCGGCGCGGGTGCCTGACTTCGCGCAAGCCGCACACGACGTCGCCGCAGACGGCTTTTAGTAGGGCCAAATCGAGCGATGCGTCCCTCTAAGGTATTTCAATACGAGCGCCAGGACGACACTCTGATCGTCATTCCCAACGGCGACTCGCTGCAAGTTTTGGAATCTGATCTGCGCCGCGAGGTCGACGCGCTCCACAAGTTGATGGACGCCCCCGGCCTCATCAATGTCGTCGTCGACGTCGGAAACGCCCCGCACTACGGTTCGCTGGTGATCGGCGCGATCATGGCCTTATGCAAAAAGGCCAATAACCGGGGGGGCCTGGCGGCATTCTGCAACGCGTCCGACGGGATGCTCGACATGCTGCAGATCATGAAGATCGACTCGGTCATGCCGTATTATCCCACTCGCCGCGAGGCGATCGACGCGGTGCGCAGAAAGCGCGACCAAACCTGAGCCGCCGCGGCGAGTCAAGAATGCCCAAAACCGCCGCAGCGGACCGAGTGTCGATTCAGGGTCGCAACGACGCGCCAAAGTGAATCCGACACCGCCATGATCATTGCGCCTTATTTGCGCGACCGGATCTCGGCTGCCGGCGAGATTTGCCTTTGGTCCGTAGCTTAGCGAGATGCTTGTCAGAACGAAGCGAGACGATGACTTTCTTCGCTGCTTCGCATAACTCACTGAGAGCTTGATTCAGCAATTCGAGTTGCTCGTTTTCATAACGGGCCAGCACGTCGCTAACGATTTTGCGCATTGGCGCGCCGATAGACGCAGGCTGACGCCGCATGGCGGATGATGTGACGACAACGACCTTGCGTCGGTCCGCAGCATCTCTTTGACGCTCCACGAAACCGGCGCGTTCAAGCCGATCAATGGCCGTGGTAATCGCTCCGGTCGTTAGGCCTGTCTTATCCGCAAGTGCGCCGGCGGTCACGCCCGATCCAAATCCTACAAGCTCAAGGCATTCCAGATCGGTGCTGTTGATGCCCAGCCGTACGGCCATTGTCTCACCGTAATGAATGCTGAGGCCCGCCACCTCTCTCATCCTCATCTCAATTTTTTCGAGTAAGATCTTCCGATCGCTCATCTTTAGTATTCGCTCATCCTTAGTATGCTGCGAGGTTCGGGCGCGCGTACTGGGTCAGCGTGGCTAACGCACCGGCGAGCGGAAAGCCTGCACCCAATGATGAGAGCCTGTCCCCTTGACAATCTGATGAATCGACGACTAAGATACTTGACAGTTAAGATAACCCTGTCGGAAGGGGCGTGCAAATGATGGCGGTTTTCACGGCCGTGCCACTTGCCGCATTTGTCCTCTGCGCCATTGTTCTCGGAGCAATCGCTCTTGGCGGCGGTATCTATGAGACGGTCCTGGTTGATCGAGTGTGGCCCGGCAATCCAGCGATCATTCAGCCAAGCCGCGGAGGGATCAATCGAGGCCTATTCTGGGCACCAATTCACATAGTGTACGAGGTCGCGCTTCTCGTTAGCGCGTGGGCGGTCTGGGGCGATGCCTTTGCCCGCGGCTGCATCATTGTCGCGCTGATCGCGCATTTCGCATCCCGTGCGTGGTCCTTCGCGTATTTTATTCCAAAAGCGCTCTGGTTCGAGAAGGCTGGCGATCTTACGGAGGAGCAGTCTCGTTTGGCCCGACGGTGGATTCAACTTAGCCGCTGCCGGCCGGTCCTCGAGGCACTTGCAATCATTTCGGAGTGCGCGGTGATCGTACACTTTGCGACAGCGGTGCCACGCTAGTCTGGGAATGATCTCCGCTCAAAATCAGCTCGCAGCCAGAGTATTTTCGGCTGCACGACCCTGAGCGATCACTCCCTTACGCAAACCGGTTACCCCCCCGGCTTGGGAGTTGCCGGCTTAGTGGACCCGGGCTCCTCGGCAGGCGGAGCGGGAGAAGGCTGGCCCAAATCGATCGAGGGGCCGACGGATCCGCTGTTTGACGGAGCCCTTTTCCGCGCCGGAATAGGAACGAGAGCCGCACCCGGTTTCTGCGGTACCGATGGCAACTGAGCCGAGTCTCTTGGTTGCGGCGGTTGCTCGGCCGAGGCCATCCGGCGGGCGATCTCGTTCGACGGATCGAGTGCGAGAACTCGCTCGAAGTGCCGCCGCGCTGCGTCGCGATGTCCCAGCATCAAGTTGTGGTACGCCAACAGGACTCGCAAGTCGATCGCGCTGGGGTTGGCCATCACTCGGTCCTCGAGGGCGCGATAGCTGGCCGTGTATTCGTCGGCGGAATGATAGAGTGATCGCAGTGTCGACCAGTCCCAGACATCGTCTTGCGCCAGCACCACAATCGCGTCGGCGTACGCGGACTTGTAATCGCCCAGTGTGAGGTGGGTCAGTGACCGCAGTTGCAGGAGGTCGCGATCGCCGGGTTCTCGGAGGAGTGCCCGATCCAAGCGCCTCAGCACGAGCGGAAAGTTGCGCGCGTGAAAGAGTCTCGAGGCGTGCGCGAACTCGCGGTTACCCCGGCTCGGCCGACCGGCGCTAGGCGGAGTCAATTCGCCCGGCAGAGTGCGGTCATTTTCAATCGGCGCACCGGGGACGCTGGCCTGGGGACCGGCCGAAGGCGCAGGTTTTCCAGGCTGACCGAAAAGCGGCGCGTCGGTGGTCGCCTGCGGGGTAGGTGGCTCCTGAACGTTGCGTGCGCCGCGGCGTCGCCGCGGAACCGTGAATTCGATCGGGCCAGTGGGCGTATTGATTTGAACTCCCACGGTGTCGGCGCCCGGGCGAATGAAGCCGACGCCGCCGGGCAGCGCGATGCCGTTGGGCGTCATCAAGCCGCCGAGCCCCGGCAGAGCGGGAGTCGGGGCTGGGGGAACGGATTCCGGCGCTTGGCCGACTGCAGGAGCCGGCTGGGGTAGTGCGGGGGCGGGCTGCGCCGGCGCTGTGCCCGTTGCCGGCGCGGTTGGCTTTGTTGTTTTCGATTTAGGGACGGGCGCCGGCTGTCCCAGGCTCGTCGATGGCAGCGGCGCTGAACCGGGGGCCGGCTGATCCGCGAACGCCGAAATCGAACAACCGAGGAGCGCGAACGTGCCCGCGATCGCGCGGCCGCTCGGAACGGTCCATCGGAACATGATCAGACTCCTTTTTGAAAGTCGGGACCGAGAGGCGCCAAGAACTGTCGCCACTCATCCCTGAACGTGTTGAAGCGCCTCGGCCCGAGTCGGAAAGATCGGCCAGAGCTTGGTGAGCCTCATGCTCTCCAACACTTCCAGCATTCGGGGCGACGGGGCGCAAAAGGCCGATCGCCCGCCAAAGTTTGTCACCGCGCGCGCCAGGCGAATCATAACGCCGATCAGCTCGGTGCCAAAATAGCTCAGGTTCTCTAAATCCATCACCAGGTGCTCGAACGCCCGCGTTTCGAATTTCCGTTGCAAATGGTTGGCCTCAATGTGTAGTTGCTGATAGCGGAAGCCGCAGTGATCCGCGACGGGACTCACCACGAGCGTGTTGGCCACCGGGTCGAGTTTGAAAATCGACCCGTGCCAATCGGCCACGCCCGCCGCGGAGCCCTCGGTGGGATTGGCGACGGCCGTCTCGGGAACCGGGGCATCTTGCAAATAGGGAGATTCAATATCGCTGAGTGAAGTTTCGGCCTCGGCCGCGTTGTCGGTCAAGCGATCGGGGGCGGCCAGGTCGGCCGGATCCTCGTAATAGACGGCGATCTGGAATTCGCCGAAGCTGATTTCGTTTCCGGTCTCGAGCGGATAGGCGCGAATTTGCTCCCCGTCGACACGAGTGCCGCCGCGACCCTTGAGATCGATGGCCCACAGACCGTGACGCGTCAGCAGCAATCCGCAATGCACGCCCGAGACCTTGGGCGTGTCGAATCGCAGCTTGCAAACCGGGCTGCGGCCGATCAGCGTCAGCAGACGATTCACCGACCAGGTCGGCTGTCCGGCCGTCTCATAGCGAAATTCGAGATCGACTGCCGGCATCGGACCAGCCTGCCCGCGGTACCGCTCGAGCGGATTGAGATCGGCCAGCATCTCAGCCAAAGAGCGATCGCGCGCCTCTTCGCCGTGCACTCGCAGCATGTAGGGGCCGATCTGAATCGGCTCGTCCGGCGCCAGCCAGCCGAACTTGCGGGGGCCGTCGGGCCAGAACACGCCGTTGCGGCTGGCCAGGTCAACGCAAAAGACGCGCCCCTCGATCACCTGCAGGTACGCGTGCCGAAAGCTGACCCTCGCGTTTTGCAGCAGGACATCGCAGCCCTCGCCGCGTCCGATGACCACGTAGGGGTAGTTGAATTCATGGACAACGGGCGCGACGCTGTCCTCGCCGATTACGGAGATCTGAAAACGCTCGGCAGCATTGGTTGCGGCTCGCAACTGTTGAGCCAGCTCATCGGACATGCCAGTCTTCCCCGGGAATCGAAAAATGACATTATGAGGGAAACGTTACGGTCATGCACTTCTCCGAGGGCCCAGAGGGCTGGCGGTTGACTTTTTGACAGATAAACGCGATCTTATTGGTTCGAGAGTGGTGCGAAGTTCCCCGCGGTGTGCAAAGGGTAATCAGCCATGCAGAAGTTTTCATTGACGGCCGTTATTGTCGCGTCTCTCTGTTTTTGTCTTTCGGCACAGGCGGCCGATGAGACCAAGTTGATCTGTCCCGTGTCGGGACACCCGGCGAGCAAGGAGCACGCCGAAAAGTACAAGGACGGCCAGGTCTATTTCTGCTGCGACGATTGCCCCAAGGCGTTCACCGCCAACACCAAAAAGTTCGCCACCAAGGCCAACGCTCAGCTCGCCGCGACCGGACAATACAAAGAAGTGAAGTGCCCGTTCTCCGGCGGTAAGCTCAATCCCGATACCGCGGTCGAAGTCGCCGGCATCAACGTGACGTTTTGCTGCGAAAAGTGCCAGGCGAAAGTCACGAAGGCCAACAAGGACGCGCGGGTGAAGATGGTCTTCAACGACAAGTCCTTCGACAAAGCCTTCGTGAAGAGCAAAGACGCCGCGAAGTAACACGTTCGCTGCGCGACGGGGTTGCTTGAAACGGACAAGTTCAAACGGCGTCCCAGCCAGATCGGGGCGCCGTTTTTTATTTCCACATTGTGAAGTCGTCGTGGTCACGCCCCTTGGGATTCCCGCCTAGCAGGGGGCATACGCGTCAGTTAACTTGCGCCTAAGTGACAGTCAGGCGCAAATCAGGCAGACGCACGCGATGAGCGACTCGAATTCTGCGGGAACCGCCACTCCTGGCCGAGCCGCGCCCAAACAGGGCTGGCGGGAAATCGGCCGGTCGCTCGCCCATCGAAATTTTCGCCTGTTCTTCGCCGGGCAGACGACTTCGCTCTTGGGCACTTGGATGCAACAGACGGCCATGATCTGGCTGGTCTATCGGCTGTCGAAGGAGCAAGGGCGCGACTCGGCCTTTCTGCTGGGCATCACCAACTTCGCGGGGCAGATTCCGGTCCTGTTTCTGGGCCTCGTCGCCGGCGTCTTTAGCGATCGATGGGACCGCCGGCGGATCGTGATCGCCACGCAGACCCTCGCGATGATCCAAGCTTTTCTGCTCGGTATCTTGACCGTCACGAACCTGATCACCGTCGGCGAGCTGATCTTCCTCTGCTTTTGCCTGGGCTGCATCAATTCCTTCGACATGCCGACGCGCCAGGCGTTCATGACCGAGATCGTCGATTCCGCGGCTGACCTGCCCAACGCTATCGCGCTCAATTCGTCGATGGTGAACGGGGCGCGGCTGTTGGGCCCGACGATCGCGGGGATCGTGATTTCTTTCGTGGGGGAAGCGATTTGCTTTCTCATCAACGGCGTCAGCTTTTTTTTCGTGATTGCCGCGCTCTTAGCGATGAAGCTCAACCCGCGGCCTCGCAAGTCCTCGCACGGTTCGGTCGTTCGCGGGTTGCACGAGGGATTTGTGTATGCGTTCGGCTTTGCACCGGTCCGCGCCATTTTGTTGCTGGTGGCGCTGACCGGCCTCGTCGGACTGCCCTACATTGTCTTGCTGCCGATTTTTGCGGGCGACATCTTGCACGGTGACGCCCGGACGTTTGGGTTTCTGGCGGGCGCCTCGGGGGTGGGGGCTCTCAGCGGGAGTCTCTACTTAGCGTCGCGGAGCACGGTCGTCGGACTGGGCCGCTGGATCGCCGGGACGGCTGGGACCTTCGGCCTCGCGCTCGTCGCTTTTTCCTTCTCGCGAAACCTCTATCTCTCGATGGTCATCCTCAGCGTGGCCGGTTTTTCCGTTGTCGTGCAACTCGCTTCGAGCAACACGATCCTGCAAACGATCGTAGACGATCAGAAGCGGGGCCGCGTGATGAGTCTGTACACCGTGGCTTTTTTGGGAATGGCGCCGCTCGGGAGCCTGATGGCCGGTAGCCTGGCCTCCCGCATCGGAACGCCTGCGACGGTGTGTTTGGGAGGCGTGTGCTGCCTGCTGGGAGCGGTCCTGTTCGCCCGACAGCTTCCCAAGATCCGGCTGATTGTGCGCCCCATTTACACACAAATGGGTATCCTTCCCGCTACGGCCGCCGCCCTTCAGGTCGTGACCGAAGAGACGGTGCCCCCGGTACGCTGAGGACCGGCTGTCGCGAACGGGAGGGCGAAGCTCCCGCTGAGCCGCAAACCAGAATCAACGTGGCAAGTCCCAAGAGGCTCAGCCGGAGCTTCGTCCTCCCGATTGGCGAATTCCCACACCCTAAGTCGCATATACGCAATCTGCCGATCTGGGATATAGTTCGGGTACGGATTTTGGGGAGGTGGGAGTGCTCTGATGCCATTCAAGACGGAACCGATGGAGGAGCCCCACATCAATCTCACGCCCCTCGTCGACATCGTCTTCAATCTGCTGCTCTTCCTGATGCTGGCGACGCGGTTTGCCCAGGACGAGGACGCCGAACAAAAGTTCGACGTTCAGCTCGCTACCGCCGCCAATGCCCGACCCTTGACCGCACTGCCCGACGAACTGGTGATTCACGTCGCCGCAAATGGAAAAGTGCTTTTGAACGGCAAGCCGCGCACTCTGCCCGAGCTCGAAGCCGACCTGGTGAAGGCCAAGAAGAACTACGCCGACCAGAGCGTGGTGGTGCGCGGAGAAGGGCAGGGCCCCTATCAGAACGTCGTCGACGTGCTGGCGGTCTGCGATCGGGCCAAGATCAATGTCGTGTCACTGCCCGTGCGGCTCAAGTCCGAGGCGACGCACCGATGAGGCACGTCGTCGGCGACTTGTTGCAGCGCCTGGTCGAGGGGAGCAAGGTTGACCCCCAGTCGCTCCTCTGGGGCATTCTGATCGGCGCGTGCCTGCTGTCGCTCGTGCACCTGGTCACGATGTTCGCCACGCGCTGGGGCGATCACCGGGTGACCGGTAAGGCACTCCTGTTTTCACTGATGCTGCATTTCGGCTGCCTGATCGGCGTCGTGACGGTGGCGCCCGCTCCTTCTCTGCCGCCGGGCGATCCGGAAGGCGGCGAACAGTCGCACCGGGTGATGATCCGCAGTGTGGCGGCCCAGGCGGAGCGCGACTTCGGGGCTGATGTGGGTGCCGCCGGCCAGATGCCCGTCTGGGATCGCATTCACACGCCCGGTCCTGTCAAACCGCTTGGTCCGCAGCCAACGCTGCCCGCTGCGGCTGTCGCGCCGAGCGTCGACCGGGTTGCCGAGTCAATTAAGCCACCCGAGCTACCGCCGCCCGATGCGGCCGTCCTGCCTGACGTGCAACAGCCCCCGACCGCGACGCCGGTGCAAGCGGCTGCATCGCCTCCCAAGCAGTCCGCGCGGACGCCCGAGATCGAAGCACCGAAATCGGCGCCGGTCTCGGCCCAGTCCGCTGCCACAGCGCCCCGGCCGGCCGAGCGCCTAACCGCACCGACTACGACCGCCACAGTCGACCGACAGACGGCCGCCCCAGCTGATTCGCCACTCGTCCCCACTGAAACGGGTCGTCTCGAGCCGCCCGTGATTCCCGATTCCACCGCCCCCGCTCCCAAAGCGACCGTCGCCAGCAACTCGTCCACCGATCCCATGCGTCGCGATGCTGTCCCCGCGCCGGTTCCTTCACCGCAAGTCGACGCTAGCGCGAACGTCGGACAATCGCGTCCAGCGGCCGCAGGCGGAACTGGGTCCGTGTCTGGGCCCGCAATCACTCCGCAACAGTCCGGAGCCGCGGGCATGGTCGTCGGTCGCTTGCCGAGCAAAGAACTAAGCGGCACCACGTCCGGACAGCCAGAACCGGCACGCGTCGAAGATTATCAGTCGGTGGACGATCGACCTTCGCCTGCCATCCAAGGCGCGGGGGCAGGCACGGAACCGTTGATTGTGAAGCGTAGCGCTGGCGTCGCGCCGACCTACCGCCTGCGAAAACTCTCCAACCGCAAGGAAAACGCCCGGCAGTTCGGCGGCACCGAGCACTCTGAGAAATCGGTCGAGGCCAGCCTGCGCTGGCTCGCGCGCATGCAGAGCCGCGAAGGCCGCTGGGACGCGAAAGCCTTCGGGGCCGGGAAGGTGAAGATCGACGAAAACGGCGTCGACCGCGATTACGCCGGCCGCGACGCCGATAGTGGCGTCACTGCTCTGGCCGTGCTCGCCTTTCTGGGCGCGGGCTACACGCACGAAGAGGGCCAATACTCAGAAGCCGTCGATCGAGCCCTCCGCTGGCTGATCGCCCAACAAAAATCCGACGGAAATCTCGGTGCCGACGCGGGGCACTTCGCCATGCACTACTGCCATGCGATCGCGACGTACGCGATCGCCGAAGCGTACGGAATGCAGAACGACCCGACGTCGAACACCATGCTCCGCGAGCCCCTCTTGCGCGGCGTGCGTTACATCCTGCAGAATCAGAATCCCGACGGCGGATGGCGCTATCTCAAAGGGCAAAAAAGCGACATCAGCATGTCAGGCTGGCAGTTGATGGCGCTCAAAAGCGCCGAAATCGCCGGCGTGAACATTCCCCGCAGCGCCAAGGCCGAAGTGGTCGCGTTTCTCAAAGCGCGCAGCCTCGGGACCTATGGCGGCCTGGCGGGCTATCGCGAGGAACTGCCCCCTTCGCCCTCGATGACCGCCGAGGCGATGTTCTGCAAGCAGATGCTCGGCATGCGGCGAGACAACGCGGCCGCGCGCGAAGCGGCCGAGTATCTGCTGGCCCGGCTCCCCGCACGGGAGAGTTTCAACGAGTACTACTGGTACTACGGCACGCTGGCCATGTACCAGTTCGGCGGCGACGGTTGGAACTCGTGGAACGCGGCGATCCGGGACTTGCTCATCTCCGAACAGCGGACCGACGGCGAGTACGCCGGGAGCTGGGACCCGATCGGACCCTGGGCCCAATATGGCGGGCGAATCTATTCCACCGCGTTGAGCACGCTTTGCCTGGAAGTGTATTATCGCTTCCTGCCGCTCTATCAGATCGGAAGCCTGCCGAAGGAATAATGCTTCGGCCGGATTTCGTGCTTTCACCGTTTAACCGTGAGCCCGGCTCGAATTGCCGGTGAATCAGGGACCTGAAATGGATCTCGTCTGGCAGGCGATCGACCTCTTCCTGCATCTCGACAAGCATCTCGACACGGTCGCGACGACCTTTGGGCCGTGGCTCTATCTGCTCATGTTCGTCGTGATCTTTTGCGAGACGGGCTTGGTTGTCACGCCGATTCTGCCCGGGGACTCGCTCTTGTTCGCGTTCGGGATGCTGGCCGCGCGCGAAGGCTCGCACTTGAGCATTGCCTTTTCCGTTCCGCTCTTGATCGTGGCGGCAGTCGCCGGCGACGCCCTCAACTATTGGATCGGCTATGTGCTCGGCCCCAAAGTCTTTCACTACGAAGACTCGTGGCTGCTCAATAAGAAGCACCTGACGAGGACGCACGAGTTCTACGAGCGGCACGGCGGAAAGACGATCGTGATCGCCCGGTTCGTCCCCATCGTGCGCACGTTCGCGCCGTTTGTCGCGGGGGTGGCCCGCATGGGCTACATCCGCTTCTGGCAATTCAACTGCGTCGGGGGAACCGTGTGGATTTGCGGATTTCTCTTGGGCGGCTATTACTTCGGCAACATTCCGCTCATCAGAAATCACTTCGAGTTCGTGATGGTGGCGATTGTGTTGATCTCGGTTATGCCGATGGGCATCGAATGGCTCAACTCGCGGCGGCGCGCCCGACGCGAGCCACCTAACGCGCCGACCTCGCGTCCCGCCGAAACGGCCGCCGCGCTTAGCGCGACGCCCTCAGACGGCCGCCAATCGTGACGGGTCACGCCCGCGAGTAGGGTGGGCCAAGTCCGCGTCAGCGGACGCAGGCCCACCATCTTTGGGCCAGCGGCCATCGCTTACGAATGGTGGACCGGCGGCCCTGAGCGGGCCTTGGCCCACCCTGCATTTGCCGGAGCGCGGAACTGCTTGACGGGACATTAACCAGTCCCACTGATTATGCTTAAGCCGGGCGAAAGACCGGGACCGGGAACAGACGATGGCTGCGACACAGGCGCTTTACGACGAGTTGCTCGAATCCTGGCGCAAGGCCGTGCTGTTGGGCTCGGTGCAGAGCCAGCTCGGCTGGGACGAGCAGACGTATCTTCCTCCCGGCGGAGCCGCCCATCGGGCCGACCAGATGAGTCTGCTCGCGGGGATGGTCCATCAGCAACTCACGGCGCCTCGACTCGGCGAGTTGATCTCGGGGATTGAAACCGGTGGCAAGCCGGCCGGATCCAACGGCGTGTTCGAGGCGAACGTCCGCGAGGCGCGTCGCCGGTACGATCGTCTCACGAAACTGCCGACGCGGCTGGTTGAAGAACTGACGCGAGTCACTTCCCTCGCGCAGCAGAACTGGGTCGAGGCGCGGAAGAAATCGAACTTCGAGATGTTCCGCCCCTGGCTCGAGAAGATCGTCGCCCTCAAGCGCGAGGAAGCCGCCGCGCTGGGTGGGGGCGGCAGTAACGGCGTCCCCTACGACGCGCTGATCGACGACTACGAGCCAGGCGCCAAGACAGCCGATGTCGCGAAAATCTTCACCGCCCTGCGGGAGGCGCTGGTTCCGCTGGTCCGTGCGATCGCGAACTCGAAGAAGCGGCCGGACGTCTCGATCCTGACCCGACGATACCCCGAGGCGGCCCAGGCCGAATTTGCCACGAGCGCGGCGGCCGCGATCGGGTTCAGCTTTCAGGACGGGCGGCTCGACGAATCGCCCCATCCGTTCTGCAGCGGCATGGGCCCGGGCGACTGCCGCCTGACCACGCGTTACGACGAGCATCACTTCCCGGGCGCGTTTTTCGGCGTGCTGCACGAGGCGGGACACGGACTTTATGAGCAGGGGCTCGACCGGCAGGCTTTCGGCACGCCGATCGGCGAGGCGGCCTCGCTGGGCATTCACGAATCGCAATCGCGGATGTGGGAGAACTTCGTCGGTCGTAGCCTGGCCTTTTGGAAGCATTTTTATCCGCAAGCGCAGGCGAAATTCTCCGAAGCGCTCGGCTCGGTGCCGCGCGACGACTTTTACGCCGCCGTCAACGACGTGCGGCCGAGCTTCATCCGCGTCGAGGCGGACGAGGTGACCTACAATCTGCACATCATGATTCGCTTCGAACTCGAGCAACAGCTGATTTCCGGCAAGCTGCAGCCGGCCGACGTCCCCGCCGCCTGGAACGCCCAATACACACAATCGCTGGGCATCACGCCGTCGAAAGACGCCGAGGGTTGCCTGCAGGACATTCATTGGAGCGGCGGGATGCTCGGATACTTTCCGACGTATGCCCTCGGCAACATGTACGCGGCCCAATTGTTTGGGGCGGCGCGAAAGGCGCTCGGCGACCTCGATTCGCAATTTGCCAGAGGGGAGTTCGTCCCGCTGCGAAATTGGCTCAAAGAAAATGTGCACAACCTCGGCAGGCAATATTTGCCGGGCAACCTCGTCGAGCGGATCACGGGGCAGCCGCTGTCGCATGAGCCGCTAGTCGCGCATCTGAAGGCGAAGTTCGAGCCGCTGTATGGCTTGTGACCGGCCCCATACCCCCTCACCCCCAGCCCCTCTCCCGCGAGGGGAGAGGGGGGAAGATTTGAACGCAGCGCATTGTTGTGGAAGGAACGCCTACGCTGGCACTCCTCTCCCCTCTCCCCTTGCGGGAGAGGGGGCTGGGGGTGAGGGGGGGCCCGACGTGGTGCCCCCCGACTGGCGTAGTGCGGTTTAACGATAGGAGCAAGTTCGCATGTCGCAGGCTGCCACGTCGGGCCCAGGGCCGTCGTCATCGGGCCGCAAAGTCGTTGGGCTGCTGTTGGTCGTAATCGCGATCGCGCTCGTCAGCCTGACCTTTTCGATGTTCCTGCGTCAGCAAGTTGCGCCCCGCGGCGGCTTGGGCGAGGGAAGCCCGATGCCGCCGATCCGAGCCGAAGGCTGGCTCAACGGCTCGCGGCCGACTCCTGACAGCTTGAAGGGGAAGGTGCTGGTCGTCGACGCCTGGGCCCATTGGTGCGGCCCATGCAAGGCCGAGGCGCCCCACCTGGTCGAAGCGTACGATATATTCCACAAGCGGGGCGTGGTCTTTATCGCCCTCACGAGCGATTCGGAAGACAAGCTGCGCGAAATGAAAGAGTTCCTCGCCGAGACCAAGATTACTTGGCCGTGCGGATACGGGGCGAAGGACACTCTGAGAGCACTCGGAACCGAATTTATCCCCCAGGTCTGGGTCGTCGGGACCGACGGCAAGATTCACTGGAACCTCGACGAAGGGGGCTCCCTCGAAGCGGCGATCGAGGATGCACTTTCCTCGAGCAAAGTCGCCGACACCCACGCAGCAGGAGGCAAATTATGACAGGCACCACAAGCTCGGGCACTACAAGCACTGGCACCGGGGGCAAGCCAGCAACACCGGGCGCCGGCACCCCGAGCGAGAGCATCGTCAGCGTTCTGCAGGAATCGCGCGTCTTTCCTCCTCCCGCCGAGTTTGCCGCGCAGGCCAACATCAAGAGCGAAGAGGAATACAACAAGCTGTGGAACCGGGCGAAGGACGACCCGGCCGGTTTCTGGGGTGAAATGGCGGCCAACCTTCACTGGTTCCGCAAATGGGACAAAGTCCTCGACGGCACAATGCCCAACACCAAGTGGTTTGTCGGCGGCAAGATCAACGCCTCGTACAACTGTCTCGACCGGCACCTCGAAACCTGGCGGAAGAACAAAGCGGCCATCATTTGGGAAGGCGAGCCCGGCGATAGCCGCGTGCTGCGCTACCAGGATTTGCATCGCGAAGTCTGCCGGTTCGCGAACGTCCTTAAGAAGCTCGGAATCAAGAGCGGCGACCGCGTCACCATCTATCTGCCGATGATTCCCGAACTGGTGATCGCCATGCTGGGCTGCGCCCGGATCGGCGCGACCCACTCGGTGATCTTCGGCGGCTTCAGCGCCGACGCAATCTCCGACCGCAACAACGACGCCCAGTCAAAACTGGTGATCACAGCCGACGGCGGCTGGCGGCGGGGCAAGGAAGTTCAACTCAAGCAAACGGTCGACGAGAGTCTCGAGAAATCCTCCACCATCCAAAAGACCGTCGTCGTCCGCCGCACGGGCTCGAACGTCAACATGGTCCCCGACCGCGACTACTGGTGGCACGAGCTGATGTCCGGCACGTCGGCCGAGTGCGACGCGGCCGAACTCGATTCCGAGCATCCGCTGTACCTGCTCTATACGTCCGGCAGCACGGGCAAGCCGAAAGGCATCCTGCACACGACGGCCGGCTATTTGCTCGGCACCTTGATGACGAGCCGCTGGGTTTTCGACCTCAAGGACGAAGACACCTACTGGTGCACGGCCGACGTCGGCTGGGTGACCGGGCACAGCTACATTGTCTACGGACCACTCGCCGCCGGCGCAACGGTCATGATGTATGAAGGAGCCCCGAACTGGCCCGACGAGGGTCGCTTCTGGCAGATCATCGAGAAATACCAGGTCAGCATCCTCTACACCGCGCCGACGGCAATCCGCGCCTTCGTCAAATGGGGCGATCACTGGCCGGAAAAATACGATCTCTCCAGCCTGCGGCTCCTGGGTTCAGTCGGCGAGCCGATCAACCCTGAGGCGTGGATGTGGTACCAGCGGGTAATCGGCCAGAACCGGTGCCCGATCGTCGACACCTGGTGGCAGACCGAAACGGGCTCGATCATGATCAGCCCACTCCCCGGCGTCACACCGACCAAGCCGGGAAGCTGCACCAGGCCGCTGCCTGGGATCGTGCCCGACATCGTCAACAAATCGGGCGTCAGCCTGCCGGCGAACCAAGGCGGCTTCCTCGTCGTGAGGCAGCCGTGGCCGTCGATGCTGCGGACTCTGTACGGAGATCACGATCGTTTCGTGCGAACCTATTTCAGCGAGGTCAAAGGCTGCTACTTCACCGGCGACGGCGCTCGCCGCGACGAAGACGGCTACTACTGGGTGATGGGCCGCGTCGACGACGTGCTGAACGTCGCCGGCCATCGTTTGAGCACGATGGAAATCGAAAGTGCCCTCGTCTCGCACGCGCGCGTCGCCGAGGCGGCCGTCGTTGGCTATCCGCACGATCTCAAGGGCGAGGGAATCTGCTGCTTCGTAACGCTCAAGCAGGGTGACGGAGACGACGCGCTCAAGGAAGAGCTCAAAGCGCACGTTCGCAAGCACATCGGCGCCCTGGCCACGCCCGACGCGATCCGCTTCACGAGCGCCTTGCCCAAGACGCGCAGCGGAAAAATCATGCGCCGCCTGCTTCGCGACATCGCCGCCGGCAAAGAGCAAGTCGGCGACACGACGACGCTCGAAGACTACGGCATCCTGGCCAAGCTGCGGCAAGAAGAAGAATGAGGGCGAGCGGCGGGTGTCAGCCCGCCGGTTCCTTCGATTCCTTTCAAATGCGAAGCACCAGCCAGACGAGTCCTGTCGCCAATTCACTCCTCCTCGTCTCTCTGTATTAGACTTCGTCCACCTGCCCCCACGGCATCGGCATGGTGCGGCGTGCGCGCTGTTCCCGGTGGCGTCGGTCTTGCGGGCGTTGTTGAAAATATTCGACAAAGCGGACCAGTTGCTTGACCGCTTCGTTGTAGGCCCGCTCGCCTTTTTCCTTAGTCGCTTTTTCGGCGTCGCCCAGGACGCCGGTCTGTGAATAGCTGCTCGTCCACGAAACGACGGTGGCCGGGCCTTGACCGAAGAGGTCGACGTAATTGAACGGGCTGTGCTCCTCGTTGATCGAGATGGTCCCGCTTTTGATTTTGTCTTTGCGAACGTTGTCTTCGTCGAGGTAAAGATAGAGCGACGTCTCCAGTTCGCAGGCGTGCGAGCAGCCGCCGGGGAATTTGCTCTCGCGCCAACTCGGCAAAAACTGCTTGTCGACCGTCAGCAGGTTCCACCAGGCGCAGACCACGCAGTCGGCGTCGGTCTCCAGATTCGTGCGTCGGGCGGCCAGGTCGAGGTTGGGCATGTTGGAGCCGTGGCCGTTCAACAGCACGATCCGCTTGAAGCCGTGGTAAGCCAGCGACTTCGTGACGTCGAGCACCTGCTTGATGTACGTCTCATAGTGCGTGTTGATCGTGCCGGGAAAATCCATCACGTGTCCGGTGTATCCGTAGGCGAGGATCGGCAGCACCAGGATTTTGTCCGGAATCGCCCGCCCCGCGCCCGTGGCAATGCCCAGCGGGCAGACCAGATCGACGTCGAGCGGCAGATGCGGTCCGTGCTGCTCGACGGCTCCGCACGGCACAATGCAGACTTTGCCCAGCTCGACGGCATCGTTGATTTCCAGCCAGGTCAATTTTTCGTAGCGATATTCGGTTGCAGCGCGGGTGGACATCACAGATCCTCTTAGTGGGAATGCGATCCGGTCTACGACGAAAAACCTCGAAAGACTTCAAGAAGGCCCGTCTATGTTCATCAAGCCCCATTCGACGCGAGTCCTCGTCGGCTTTGCGTCTTACTTGCTTGTTCCGATCGTCGTACTGGGAGCCGACGCTCCTGTCAAACGGGCGTACCTCGATCCCAAAGAGGCCGGCCCTGACTTCGCCCTTCAGGGCGAGTACGAGGGGACCATCGGCAACAAGGCGAAAATCGGCGCACAGGTGATCGCGCTGGGCGGCGGCCGGTTCGACGCGGTGATTTATACGCAGGGGCTGCCGGGAGCCGGCTGGGATGGGAAGACGAAGGTCCGGCTCCATGGCGATTCCAGCGACAACGCGGCCCGCCTCAAAGGGAAGAACTTCGAGGGAACGATCAAGGAGGGAGTTTTTTCCGGCACAGCGGAGGACGGCGTGAAGTTCGAGCTGAAGAAAGTCGAGCGGACATCGCCGACACTTGGCGCCACACCTCCGCCCGGAGCCATCGTGCTTTTTGATGGGAAAAACACAACGGCTTGGCGGGTCGGCAAGCTCGAAGAGGGCAACCTGCTCGGCGTGCCGGCCATCACCAAAGAGACGTTCGAGGATTTTCTCTTGCACATCGAATTCGAGACCCCCTTCATGCCCCGCGCCCGCGGGCAGGGGCGCGGCAATAGCGGCGTCTACCTGGCCGATCAGTACGAAGTGCAGGTTCTCGATTCGTTTGGCCTCGAAGGGCTCGACAACGAGTGCGGCGGCATCTACCACGCGGCCAAACCGCTCGTCAACATGTGCTTTCCACCGCTGTCCTGGCAGACCTACGACATCGATTTCAGAACGGCCCGCTTCACGCCCGACGGTAAAACGAAAAAGGAAAACGCATCGGTCACCGTGCGGCACAACGGCGTTCCGATCCAGTACAACCTCGAGCTAAAGTCCGCGACGCCGGGCGGCCACCGAGCCGACGAACACCCCGGCCCGATCTTCCTGCAAGATCACGGGAACCCGGTGCGATTCCGGAATATCTGGATTGTGCCGCGGTAGCGGCAACGCAGAGAGGTGCTCGTCGATGATTGGCGCGGCGCCCGGGCAACGGCCCTAGAATGGCGGCATGAGCGACTTCGAAAAACCGCTACACGAAACCGTCGACGAGCGATTTACGCAGATACCGGCCCTGCGGAGACTTGTCACCATCAGTCTTTGTCTGCCGCTCATCGTCGCCAGCCTCGCTCTTTTGCAGGTCCTTCCTGGCTGGTTTCCCAAACTCTTCGATATTCGGGCGCAGATTTATTGCGCGATGGTCGCTTTGGGTGGTGGATTCGCGTGTGGATTGGCGAGTTTTTGTGGCGCGGTGTTGTACAACAAAATGGGGCTGGTCGCGTCGGCGTTGTTCGCCATGGCGCTCAATGCGCTCGGATTTTTCTGCCTGATCATTCCATCCGCCGCCGGTCCATGACGAACTAGCCTCCACCTATGCGGCACAACAGCGTCCCGGTCCACTACAACCTGGAACTGAAGTCCGCGACGCCGGGCGGCCATCGAGCCGACGAACACGCCGGCCCGATCTTCCTGCAAGATCTCGGCAACCCCGTGCGATTCCGCAATATCTGGATCCTGCCGCGCTAGCGGATAACAAGCGGGCGGCGGGGCGGCATGGTCCGCACGCGGACCGTTCTCTGTCTTTCCAGTGCCGCAACGTGAGCGCCTCCGTGGGTGCAACGGCTTTTCTCTGCGCTTCACGGTAAACTCAGCATGGCTCGATCCGGGGGGCGGCAAATGAAAAGCACAAGTGCTGCGATCCTCGTGCTGGCAGGCGCGATCCTGGCTGCGGCTTTTGTCGTCGGCACGTGCGGGCTCGGTGTTGCCGGCGAGCCGACGGAACTGGGAGATCGTGTCGTCGACTATTGCAAACAGCACAGGGGAAAGCGCGTCGGCAATGGTGCGTGCACCATTCTGGCCATGGCCGCTTTGCAGTCGGCGGGCGCAAACTTGCGCGGCCCCGACGATCCCAAAGGGGGTAACCGCGGACGCGATGGCGGTTTCAATTGGGGCGAGCTGGTTTTCGTCCTAGAGCGTGACGGTGCGGAATTCAAGACGACCGGCGAGGTCAAAGACGTCCGTCCCGGTGACATCATCCAATTCACCAACACCACGCTGTCGGGCCCGGTTGACGACTATACCAGCTATACGATGAGCGCCCGGCACCACACGGCGATCGTCTCGGGGGTCCAAGAGAATGGGACGGTGCTCAAGATCTATCAC
Organism: Planctomycetaceae bacterium; assembly: GCA_035949535.1. Taxonomy (GTDB): domain Bacteria; phylum Planctomycetota; class Planctomycetia; order Planctomycetales; family Planctomycetaceae; genus DASPSM01. Next base: position 19,945 of record DASZIA010000491.1, read on the forward strand.
CAAGGCGCCAACGGCCGAAAAGTCGTGTCGTCGGCGAGCCTGCGACTCGTCGACCTGCAAAGGGGCCGATTCACGATCTACCACCCCATCGCGCGAACACCGAACGAATCGCCGAAAAAGCCCCCGATGGCCGATCGTCCCGTGACGCCACCCAGCGAGGGTCCCCCGCTGGAATGACGGCAGCTCGCGAAGTGACTTGAAGTTCAGAGGCGGCATTTTCTCCGATCGTCGGACGGGAGCTGCGTGGACGGGACATCTTCCAAGGTCGAGACGGGACGCTTTTTAGAAACCACCCATGGACATAAAAGAGCTTCGTCAGCACATCGACAAACAGCCGCGGTATCGGCTCGCGCATCGGCCGACGCCGCTGGAACCGTTGCCCCGATTCTCGAAGGCAGTCGGCGGGCCGACGATCTTTATGAAGCGCGACGATTGCACGGGACTGGCGATCGGAGGCAACAAGGCCCGGCACAATGAGTTCGTGCTGGCCGAGGCGATTGCTCGCGGGGCCGATTTGTTTGTGTGGGGCGGGCTGATCCAGAGCAACAATTGTCGCCAAACTGCCGCCGCCTGCGCGAAGGCCGGCCTCGACTGCCATCTGGTGCTGACGGGACCGGCGCGCGATGAGCCCATTCCGCTCGAAGGCAACTTTCTCCTCGATAACCTGTTCGGAGCGAGCTACGAGATCGTCGACGCGGGCATGGGGAAAGATCTCAATCGTCGCATTATCGACGCGGCCACCCGCTTCCAGGCGCAGGGCCGCAAGGTTTTTCGGTGGGACCGCACGATCGTCACGCCTTTGGCGGCGATCAGCTACGTCGAGTGCGCCGCAGAGATCGTCGAACAGTCGGCCGCAAACGATTTTATGCCCGACGCCATTTATGTCTCGTCTTCCGGATCGACGGGGGCCGGGCTGACTCTGGGCTGCCGGGCGCTCGGCCAAAAATTCCCAGTGCGGAACGTCGCCTACGTTCGCTGGGAATGGGACATTCCGACCGACATGGCGGACATCGCCAACGTCGCCGCAGCGAAACTCGAGCTGGGGACGCGGCTGGCGGCAACGGACATCGATGTCACGCTCGACTACATCCCGCCCGGCTACGGAAAACTGACGGACGCCTGTTTCGACGCGATCAGCCTCTTGGCGAGGACCGAAGGCATCCTGCTCGACCCTGTCTACACGGGGAAAGCGATGTGCGCTTTGCTCGACGACGTGCGCCGCGGCGGGCTGACGTCGCGGGACCGCGTCGTCTTCGTCCATACCGGAGGGACACCTGCGCTGTTTGCCTACGGTCGCGAGCTGGGCGAACAACTTGCCAGCCGTGCACAGCGGCGGGTCTGAGAGACCCTCGCCCCATTCTTATGGGGAGAGGGCAGGGTGAGGGGTCCCGATTGGTGAGATGTCGCGGGTTGAGGAAGGATCAAATTCAAGCAAAGCCGCCCTCACCCCGGCCCTCTCCCATCGGAATGGGAGAGGGTGCAAGACCCACCCTCCCCTCAATCGGCAGCCTCTGCCGATCTTTGAAATCGGTCGAAAAATCGCGGCTTCCCGGTGCCGAATTTCGGCCGGTTCGGCTTGTTGTCGTGCGGTTACGAGGCTAACGTCCACGACCTCACGTCTCTTTCCCTCCCGTAAATTCACGTCCGGCTGCCGAGTGCCGCACCGACTTCGGCGCGACCTCATCCCCTCTGCTGTTGGAAGGATCGATGGCCATGCGTATGTCGCGGTTCTTCGTTCTTGGAGTTCTCGCGTCGGGTGCTCTGTTGTCGGGCCGTTTTGTGTTCCCGGCCAAGGCAACCGCCCAGGACTTTCATGTCGAGACGACGCTTTACGCGATCGGACGCGGCGAGCCCAGGGAGCTGATGCAAAGCGTCACGCAGTTTCACGCGAACAAAACGTACGACTTCATCCCGCAGATGGGCGAGCTGATCATCTTCGACCCGGCCCACGGACAATTCACTCTGGTGAATACACGACAGAAACGCATGGCGGAAGTTCACCTCGACGAAATCAATCGCATGCTGGGTATCGCCCGTCGCGCGCTCAACGACCACGTGCAAGTCCTGCAGGCCGAAACGAAACCGAACGAGAGCGCGATCGAGCAGATCCTCTTCCAGTTCAACCCGACGTTCGAGAAGTCTGTCATTCAGACCACTGCCGGGCCCGAGATTCAGCTTAAAAGCAAATTCTTCACCTACCAGGTGCTGGCCGCGGCGGCGCCGACCCCCACGCACGCCTTCGTCTATCTGAATTACGCGGACTGGATCTGCCGGCTGAACTACGTCTTGCGTCCGGGAGGCATCCTGCCCGATACGCGGCTGGCCCTCGATTCGGCGTTACGCGACGCGAAAGTGGTCCCGGTCGACGTCAATTTTACGATCGCCGGCGGCGAGTCACCGACGATTCGAGCCACGCACCACATCTTTTGGGGACTGAACCCGCGCGACCGGGCCCTCGTGCAGCAGTGGGACGGCTTGCTTTCGGGCCACGAGCTCAAGAAGGTCAGCTTTCAGGATTACCAGAGGTCGCTCTTGCTGAGCCAAGCGTCCCGGCAGCGCTAGGCCGAGGGGCGGCTTGACGCAGCGTTCTTGCGATCAGACTTCGCGCCGCGTCGCCGCTTCCATCAGGGTCTGCTCTGTGAACTCGCCGCGCTCGAATGTGCCCGTGAGCCGTCCTTCGCAGAGGACCAGGATCCGGTCGCAAAGCGTGATCAACTCGGGCAGCTCGCTCGACGTGACGATAATTCCGATGCCTTCGCGGCAGAGTCGATCGATCACGCGGTAAAGTTCGGCCTTGGCCCCCACGTCGACGCCGCGAGTCGGATCGTCCAAGAGCAACACCTTGGGGTGTGTCCGCAGCCAGCGCGCGATGATGGCCTTTTGCTGATTCCCGCCGCTCAAACCGGTGATGGCGGCCTCGGTGCCTGGAGTCTTAATGCTCAACAGGTCGATCGACTCCCGCGCGGCGTGCCGCTCCTTGCGGGCCGAAATCAGGCTGGCGGTTGCCGCTTCCTCGAGCATGCAGACGGTGATGTTTTCGCGGACGTTGAGCTGCGGGAACAGACCCAGCCGCTTCCGGTCCTCGGTGACGAGTGCGACGCCTGCCCGCTTGGCGTCGGCCGGCGACGCGAAATGGACCTCCTTGCCCTCGAGTACGATCTGTCCCACGGGGGCCTCGGGAGACGTGCCGAACAGGCACTCGAGCAGCTCGGTGCGTCCGGCCCCCATCAAACCGGCGACGCCCAGCACTTCTCCCCGCCGCAATTGGAAGCTGACATTCCGCAGTCGCCAAGAGCGGGCGTGGCCCGTCCAGGGCAGCGAAAGCGACTTCACGTCCAAGACGACTTCGCCCGGAGCGCGTCCTTCGGCATGATGGAAGCTGCTGATCTCGCGCCCCACCATGAGATGCGTCAGCTCGCGCGGACTGGTTTCACCGCGAGCCATCGTCCGCACATGTTTGCCGTCGCGCAGGACGGTGATTCGATCCGAACGGCGGAAGACCTCGTCGAGTTTGTGGGAGATATAGACGATCGTGACGCCGCGGGCGAGGAGCCGTTCGATGATCCGGAACAGCCGTTCGACTTCCGACTCGGTGAGCGCGCTCGTCGGCTCATCCATGATCAGAATCGACGCGTCCTGTGACAGAGCTTTGGCGATTTCGACGAGCTGCTGATCGCCGACCCTCAGGCGACGCACCGGCTGATCGGGGCGGATATTGCACTCCAGCTCGGCAAACAGAGTGGCGGCGGCGCGCTGCATGGCCCGGTCGTCCAAAAGCCCCAACGCCATCCGGCGTTCGCGCCCCAAAAAGACATTGGCGGCCGCCGACAGATCTTCGACGAGATTCAATTCCTGGTGGATGATCGAGATTCCAGCGGCCTCGGCCTTGCGCGTGTTCGCAAAACGGACTTCATCACCGGAAATCCGCAGCATCCCCTCGAAATCGGTGATGACGCCGGAAAGGATCTTCATCAAGGTGCTCTTGCCGGCCCCGTTCTCCCCTACGACGGAATGAAACTCCCCGGCCCGCACGTCGAACGTCACGCCGTCGAGCGCCACGACGCCCGGAAAGCGTTTAGTAATATTCTCGACCGCAATCAGCGGTGTGTCGGCAGCGCTGCGTGGAGGACTCATTGCGTGATCTCGACGTCCGGAAGCAGACGGGTCAGCAAGCGCGTTCCGCTGCGGGTGACTTTGGTGCGAGAGAGGTCGAGATGTTTGAGCGTGGTCAGACCGCGGATCGAGCCGATCCCCTCGTCGGTGACCTCGGTGCCCGCCAGCGAAAGATCAGTCACGTGCAGTGCCTGAAATCGGTCGACAAGCGATTCGAGAGCCGCGTCGTCCACGTGAGTTCCGCCCAGATCGACGCGAATGGCGCCGGGCGGCTTTTCGATTTTTCCACCTGCCGCCTCGATGGCCGAAGTCGCCGACACCAATCGATAGGCCGGTATGCCGCGATCCAAGCCAAAGTAGATTCCCAGAAGGCCTACGGCGACGGCCAGTACCACGACCCAGCGGTCGAGGCCTTGCCGTCGACGGCGAAGCACCAACAGAATCGCGAAGATCGAGCACCCGGCCCAGGCTCCCAGGATCGGCCCATCAAGGTTCGTCCAGCCTTCGAGCAAGGTCGGTCCAACCAGGACGCTCAGCACGCCGAAGATCAGCGCAAGGTTGATGGCCGCCACGAAGCCCATCGCGCCGGCAAAGAATCCTTCGCGACCGCGCAGCCGAGCCGTCTGGCTGAATGCGACGGCAAAGACAACCACCAGTCCGACGATCAACCCCTCGTAAACCTTCGAGCCCGTCTTGATGACTTTCGCCACGCCGTCGATGACAGTTCGCAAAAACACCGTGCCCAGAACTGTCCCGCCGATCGTCCCGACGCCCCCCTGCAGACTGCACCCGCCGACGACCGCTGCCGCAATCGCGTTGAGCTCGTACCCCATGCCGAGCGTTGTCGGGTCGGCGACGCTCACTTCACAGATATAAAGGATGCCGGCAACCGACGAGAGGACGGCGCTAAAACAATATGCGAACCACTTGAGCCGATCGGTCTGCACGCCGCTCAGTCGGGCCGCCTCTTCATTTCCGCCGAGCGCATACAAATGACGGCCCAGGACAGTCCGGCTCAGCATCACCCAGGCCGCCAAAGCCAGCACGGCAAAAAGAACGGCCGGGATCCAGACGGAAGTGGCCAGGTACCGAAGCCGCTCGTCGTAGATCTGAATCTGGCTGCTGCGACCGCCGAGCACCGCCTTGGTGACGTTGTTGCAGATCGCCCAGGCAAAGCTCCGCAAGCCGACCAGCGTGGCGAGCGTGGCGATAAACGGCGGAAGTCGAACGGTCGTAATCAGCCAGGCATGCAGGCTGCCGATGAGAAATCCGATGACCAGCGTGCCGACAATGGCGGTCGTCAGCACGGGGAGGCCGATCAATGCTTCGCCGCCGCGCATGCGGTCGGGGGCCAGCAGCAACAACAACGTCGCGCAGATCGTGCCGCTGAAGCAGATGACCGAGCCGGACGACAGGTCGATTCCTCCAGCGATAATCACTACCGCCGAACCGAGCGCGAAGATGCCCAACAGCGACGTCTGCCGCATGATCTCGCGGGCATTGCGCCACGGATCGTGATAGTAGTTGTGCTGCGAGTCGAGAAGCGTTGTCAGAACGACGACAAGCGCGATCGCCAGAAAAAGGCCGAACTCGTGTCGGCGAAACAGTCGACGCGGATCGCGCTCGGCCGCTGGAAGATCGACCATGAGTCCTTAAGAGCCTTGCAGCCGATATTTCTCGAGCCACGTCTTGAATTTTTCGAGCGTGAGAAACTCGGTTTTGGATCCAAACAACGACGGGCCGAGCGGCGACTTGTCGTCGGGCACGACGATCTTGAGGCCCGTGTCGTACAGATCTCCGTCCGGCTGGCCGTGATGGGGCAGCATTGCGGTTACGGTTTTCTGATCATTTTCGTAAAGGGCCTTCATCAGGCGAACGCCTTGATAGCCCATTTCGTACGGGTTTTGAACGACCATCGCGTCGATATTGCCCGCGGCAATTTGCTGGATGGCGATGGGCTCGGCGTCGAAGACCACAATCGTGAAGTCCTTGCGAACGCCCAGTTCCTTGATCACGTCGGTGATGGCCGGCGCGTTATACGACCAGATGCCGACGAGCGTCGTCAGTTTGCCTTTGTGATTCTGGATGGCGTTGCGGACATTCTCTCGGGCCCGGGGGCGATCCATGCCGTCGGCCGCCGTGTCGAGCGATTGGAACTTCGGTCCCGCTCCTTCCGCGAAGCCTTTGATCCGCTCGATTGCGTTCTGAGCCCCGATCTGACCGACGAAGGTCACGTAGCCGCCGCCCGCCCGGCGAAGCCCCTTGGCACACGCGCCCAGCTCTCGGCCTCCGACGAGATTGTCCGTTCCGATGAAGGCGAACCGACAATCGCGAAACTTGTCGCGATCGACGTCGGAGTCGATCGTGACGATCTTGACTCCCTTCTTTTGCAGCTTGCGAAGCTCCTCGGCAACCGCCACGTTATCCGCGTCGACTGCCGAGATGCCGAGTCCGATGATGTCGGGCTGCGTGCCAAACTGCTGCAGCTTCTCGAGCTGCCCGGCCGCGGCCGAATCGTTGACTTCGAGCACGGCCCGCATCCCGGCCTGCCGGAGCTTGAGTTCGTTCTCGGCGTCTTGCAGGCCGGCCCGGGCTGCGTCCCAAAAGGGTGAGTTTCCGTTTTCGAGGATGATGATCCGCTTGAGGTCTTTTGTATCGGCCGCGGCCGCGCCGTCGGCCTGATTGGCGGCCGCCGGTTTGGCGCTCGCCGCTGGGGCGCTCGAAGCCGAGGGCTTGGACGTCTCTTCACAGCCCGCGAGGGCAAACGCCACAGGGGCTGCCGCCACGAGAACGAGTCGGGAGAAAAAGCCACGCATCGACCGGCGCATGATCGAGTTTCCTTGCCTCAAATTGTTCCCGACGAGCGACGGCACGATTGGCGCGTCAGTGCGCAACCAGCAATCGGAGGGAGAGAGCAACCCCAGAATAAGGCCGCCAAAAAACCAAGTCAACGAGCGCGAATCGCCCTGCAGGGCCTTTCACATCGAGCGAGGTCAACGCCGATTCCCAGGAAGGTCGGTGGGAAGAGTTGGATTGTCGCTGTCGGCAGCAACGGATTGCGGGCCGTCGGAGCCCGTGAGCAGGCCCAGAGTTTCACAAATCGCGACGACGCAAGCCGTGCGCTCGGGTTTGCAAGGCCGAAAATGCGCTGAGCTTCGTTGGCTCGCTCAACCCTGACCACCGACCTCGAATTCGAACGATTTCGTCGGATCAAGGTGGTCGAGCAGGTCTTGGTCCTTGGCGATCGGACCGTATTCACCTTTGACTTTGTCGAACATCGCCTTCGCTCCGTCCAGGTCCAGCATGAGATTCGCGATCATGCCGGCCTGAATGAATCCCAGCCAGCGATGCAATTTGATAGCAGGCCAATCCTCCGCGTGCTTGACGATCATTTGACACATCCGCCGAAGATGATCGGGAGCAAGCGCGTTTGGCAGCCCGAGACGGACGTCCTCCGGTTTGTCCTGGATGATGTTCAGGCATCGTTCCGCCATGGCGCGAATTAGCAGATTGGTTTGATCCATAAACGTCATTCCGTCATGAGGATTGTCACGATCGTGAGCCTCCCACCGCTGGTCAACTCAATATCGCGCAGTGTTCGGCGCGGCCGCGAATTCGACCGCCAGGATGGAGATGTCATCTTGAGGTGTCTCGCCTTCCTGCCACCGCGCGATCTCCCTCAGCAAGCTGGCCAGCCCCACCCCGAGGGGATCGGCTCTGTCTCGTCCGATCGCCTCCAAGAGCCGGACTTCGCCGAGCCGTTCGCCGTCGGGGTTCATCGCATCGGGGACGCCATCCGAATACAGATACATCCGATCCCCGGCCGCCAGATGGACAAGCCGCTCGGCGTAGGCTTCGTCCGCCAGGCCGATCGGAAACCCTGGGCTTTCGAGGATCACCGGGGGCCCGTCAGCGGGGAGATGCAATGGCCCGGGGTGGCCCGCGGAAACATGGCGGAAATCCCCGGTCGAGACGTCCAGAACCCCGTACATGAGCGTCGCAAATTGCTCCGTCGCCGTGTCATAGGGGAAGAGTCGATTCAGGCGGTCGGCAACCTCGGCTGGGGGAGTGATATCGAGCCGATCAAGGTCGGTGCGATCGCGGATCAGGATCGAGGACGGCTCCGACGGCGGCGAGAGCAGACGGCTGAGGGTCACCGACAGCAGGGCCGACGACACGCCGTGGCCGCTGACATCCAGGACGTACAGGCCAATCTTTCCATCGCCGAGCGGAATGATGTTCAGCCCATCGCCGGCCAGTTCGTCGCAGGGCCGGTAGCACCAGGCGAACTCCGCGCCCGGGACTCGAGGGGCCGCGCACGGTAGAAATGTCTTCTGGATCTTTGCGGCCGCCTCCAGATCGCGAGACATTCGGCCGTTGACACTTTCCAACCGTCCATTCGCTTCTTCCAGCTCGACCTGCAATCGGCGGAGTTTCAGATGCGTCTCGACGCGCGCGTGCAATTCCTCCATCTGAAACGGCTTGGTGATGTAGTCCACCCCGCCGACGGCAAACGCCTTCACTTTGTCGAGATTGTCGTTGAGGGCGCTGATGAAGATGATGGGAATTCCCCGAAGAGTCTCGTCACCTTTCAAGCACTGGCAGACTGCATAGCCGTTCATTTCCGGCATGTTGATGTCCAGCAGGATCAGGTCCGGAGGATCCTTCCGCGCTGCCAAGAGCGCCAGCTTGCCGCTAGGAACGGGGCGGACTTTATAGCCGCGGTCCTTGAGCATGCCGGTGAGCACCTGGAGATTGGCCGCGGCGTCATCCACCACCAGGATGCTGGCCGGTTGGCCGATGTGGGATTCAGGCTTCCCCGCCTTCATAGAAGGCTCTCCGCGGGACTCAATGAACTTTCCGCAGGTTCTCCCTGGTCGAAGAGATCGAGTAGCTTCTGGTATTCAAAGTGTTCCGCCAGGCGGTGCAGCTTCTGGGCGAGGCGGGGATTGTGGTCTTCAACCTTG
>DASZIA010000492.1:0-4932 GCA_035949535.1 Planctomycetaceae bacterium
CGACTGTCAGCTGTCGCGGAAGGAAATCCTCTCCTTCGTTTTTGCGATGGGTATGAAATCGTAGCACCCTCATTTTCGGGTTTCTTGGAAACCTACCTGAGCAATCCTCTGACGCTCCTTTGAAGGCGAAGCTGTTGTGAATCAATCGACGGAGTTTTTCAGCCCCGAAAGGGGCGGCACTCCTCTAGCCACTGGCGTGAGCCAGTGGGAAAGGTCCCTAGCAAATAGCGCAAAGCCCCGAAGGGGCGACACACTTCCTTGTGCGTCTGTCGCCCCCTATCGGGGGCTCGAATCGGCTATCGGAGCTCGCCAACCACCGGCTGACGCCGGTGGCAAGGGGAGCGCCACTCCCTTCGGGAGTTGAGCGGAAGCGCGGGACCCACGAAATTTGGCGTCGTAAGCAAGGAATTAACGGGCAATCTTGTGCAAATCTTGTTGACCAATGACGACGGCATCCAAGCGGCCGGCTTGTGTGCGCTCTATCCGGAACTGACGCGGCTCGGCAACGTGCAGATCGTCGCGCCGGCCTCGGAGCAAAGCGGTGTTGCACTCTCGATCACTTATCGGCATCCGGTGATGGTCCACGAGGAGACGCGGGACGGACGGCCCTGGGGCTGGGCGGTCCACGGCAGCCCGGCCGACTGCGTGAAGCTGGGCGTGCTGGAGTTTTGCAAGGAACGGCCGACCTTGATCGTCAGCGGCATCAATTCCGGGGCGAACATCGGGATCAACGTGCTCTATTCGGGGACGGTTGCCGCGGCCATCGAAGGGGCGTTTTTCGGCATCACATCCATCGCCGTCTCGCAGCAATACGACGAGCGGACCCCCGACTACGCCGCCACGGCTGCTCGAGCGGTGCGCGTGATCGAGCAACTGCTGTCGCACAATCCCCGACCGGGCACGCTCTGGAATTTGAATTTCCCCGTGCAGAAGCCAGGTTGGCCGCGTGGTCTCAAAGTCGTGCCGATGGGCGTGAAACGCGACCTGGAACTCATGGAGAAGCGAACGAGCCCCCGCGGCCGCCCCTACTTTTGGAGCGATTCGGAACCGCTCGCCCGCGGCGAAATGCAACCGGAAACCGACACGCTCGAATTATCCGAAGGCTACGCGACCCTCACGCCTCTCCACATCGACATGACGCACCGGCAGCTGATGGATCGCTTCGCGGGGTTTGAGTGGTCGGTGGAGTAGCCGGAGCCGAGCAGTCAAGAATTCAGCTTTTTTGGAAGCCGCCCTAGCCACTGCGACAGTTTGAGTTTATGACGCTCTCTCGGGAATCCGCTGCTAGAATGGACGACATGAGAGACCACGCTACCTAACCATGATTTTCTCTCTTACCGAAACCGAGCGCGGTGACAGAGACGTCATACGCACTAAACGCCAGTGAAGGACGCGAAACGCCGGTTTCAAACGCGGACACGCTTCCCATGACATCGCACGTCACCCCCAGTTTTCCCACCGAATTGATTGAATTCGGCGAATCCCATACGTATTCCGTCTATCACTGCTTCGGTGACGGTCCGTATCTGGTCATTCAGACCGATCCTGACGGGACTGGGCGCGTCGTTTTCTCCGATCCGGTCAAGGCGGCTGCAGTCGACCGCGCACACAACCTGGCGCACGGCGAACTCAGCACGATCGAACTGTAACGGGCCAAAAGGGACGGGAACATTCTGCTTGCCATCAGCGCGAGCGGGTGGGGGCGAGCCCCTCATTTTTCCGGATAAGCCCCCGAATTGGGGGGCCACATTATCCGATGGGTTCTTCTCCGGATCGTAGAGTGCCTCAATCGATCCCGCCACGAACAGCGCCGCTGGTCGGGACGTCCGAGCCGACCGAATCTGCGCAAAAGCGCACGATTATTGCGCCGTTAGGCGCGGTGGGTCAACTTTCTGCCCCTATGTCAAAAAAACTAGATGACCCACCGTTTTTCAGAATCTAAGTAGCGTGTATTTATGAAGTTACGGTGGGTCACCTTCTTGTTTTCGGCCGAAAGTAGTTGACCCACCGTGAACTGTCCGTGCGTGATACATTTCGTCCGCGAACGATACACATGCGTCGGCCAGTCAAGCGCCGCAGTTGGCCACACTGTTGACCGGGCCAAGAAGGCGCAAAAAAAACGCCCGACGACAAGGCCTATTTCTATTCAACCACAAAATAAAAACTGGCCAAGGTCAGTTTTTGAGATTTGCCGGAGACCATCGTCGCAGAGTCGCACACGCTGATCGTCGAAAGGCACAGCCATCCGTCGAATTCGTGATCCCGCGCTCAAGCGATAGATCACGTTCCGCCACTAGAATGACGGCATGGGCATCATTGCAGGCTCTTTTAGCTGGCTGATGAATGAGCCGCCGTCATTTGGAAGGTGTCCGGCCTGCCGCAAATGGTTTGTGTTCCGTTTGCTTCGCAATGAGCCAGGCCAATTCGGGCCGACCGAGATTTACCTGTGCGACGCGTGTGGACACGAAAAGCGATCCGAGTCTCCCCCGCCGCAGTCGCGGCATACGCTCGGCTGAACTAAGAATGACGGCATGAGCGACGAACCGAAGAGACGGTCGCGGGCATGGCTCTGGGTCGCAATCGGGCTGCTGCTCGGATATCCGCTGTCAATCGGCCCCGTCGGAATCATCGCCCATAAGTGCGGATGCCTCGAAACAGTCATGATGGTCTATCGACCGCTCTTTTGGGCTGGCGAGCAATTCCCCCCGCTTGGGGGGCTGATTTTCTTCTACTGGGCCCTTTGGAGAGCTATCGGGCGCAGCCTCTTAAGTTAAACTCGCGTGCCAATCTCCAGGATTCGCTTTTCAAACGCCCCGACTACCGCAACAGAGGCCAGGGCGTTCAAGACTTCTTCCCCACTCAGTTACCTCTGTTGCGCCCTGTTCATGGAGTCTTTATTTCGGAGCAGTTAACGCGATGCGAGAAAGGGCAGCACTAGGCCGCCGCGCGGCGCTCGGGGACGGCCTCCGCGGCCGGCTGAACACTTTCGATTGACGCCGGTCCGCCGACTGCCAGGGCGGGAAACGGAATGGTCACCGGAGTCGGAGCGATCATTGCCGCCAGTTCGTCCAGTAGACGCAGAGCCAAGACGTCGCGGTCGAAGTGCCGGGCGACGTAGTCGCGGCCTTGGGAATAGGCGGCACGATCGCGAGCGATCGCCTCGATTCCTGCCAGCAGCGACTCTTCGTCTTCGGGCTTCATCGCAAGGCCGGCGCGGCCCGAGAGCACGATTCGCTGGGCCTGTCCGTTGACGCCCATCACGATCGGCACGTTCATGGCCATGATCTCGAAAATCTTCGAGGGAATCACTGTCTCGAAGAGTTCGGTCTTGCGCAGATGGACCAGGCAGGCGTCGCAGCTGGCAATGACCTCAGCAATCTTGGACTTTGGCACCAGGCCGGTGAAGACAACCTGGTCGAGGCCCTGGGTACGACACACCGTTTCCAGCCGACTTCGCTCAGCACCGTCCCCGACGATCCAGAAGACGATGTCGTCGCGACCGGCCTCCTTCAATTTGTGGGCCGCGCGGACGATCACCTCCAACCCGTGAGCCATTCCCACTGTGCCGATGTAGGCGCAGACAAATCGCCCGTCTCCCCGCCATTGGGAGCGTACCTGCAGCGCGGGCGGTTCGGGCTTGAATTGAGAGACGTCGACGCCGTTCGGGATGACGGCGATTTTTTCCTCCGGCACGCCGCGGCGGATCAATTGATCCCGATATCCGTCCCCGACGGTGACGATCTGCCTGGCCGTCTTGTACATCCGCCGTTCGAGGAATTCGAGGACCCGCATAACGGGCGAACGCTTCATGGCACCGACCGTTACGATCGACTCGGGCCAGATGTCCCGGATCTCCAAGAGCAGGGGGCGGCGCAAAATCCAGCGACACAAGACGCCGGCCCATCCGCAAAAGAATTGCGGCGAGGTCGCCACGATCGCGTCGACGTTGCGCACGCCCAGCGCGCACAGTGTCGCGCAGAGCATGTAGCTCAAGTAGTTGATTGTTCGGCCCAAAAAGCCCTTATTCGGCGAGAGCCAGGTCCAGACACGCAGCACGCGGATGCCGTCCACCCATTCGCGGCTCAACCAGGAATTCTTGTAACCGGCCGCAACAACACCCGTCGGACAATTCGGAGCGCAGGTGATCACCGTCACGCGGTGTCCGGCTGCCACCCAGCGCCGGCAGTGCTCGTAAGTCCGTGTGGCCGGAGCGTTCACCTCCGGCGGAAAGTAATGCGAGAGGAAGAGCACGTGCATGACTCAACTCGTCAAACGTTGCGAAGCGATCGCCCTTTAGTTATTGGCCGCCAGGCTCAAACGGTCTGCGTTGTGGTGCCGGCCGGAGATCGGTTTGCAAAGACGCCCGATCATGACGACTCGGAACGGCGAGAGCGGAGGAACAGAATTCACCAGCCGCTCGTAGGCGAGGCCTGCAACGTAGGTGAGAGCCGTCATCCGCAGATATTCGGGGCGCCCTTCGATCAGTCGAAGCTCGTCGATCGAGAAGTGTGCCTTCCGAGCCAGTCGTCGAATCGTCGCCGGCGTGTTGGCGAGATAGTGCGTCGGAAACGTATCGGCCGACGCGCGTCCGCGCAGGCGATTGACGAATTGATGAGCCCGATGTGGCGTGAGTTGCGCCAGCACGGGCACGTAGTGGAATCGATTTGGTGTTTTGAACAAGAAAACTCCGCCCGGCTTGAGCGTTCGATGGATCTCACGGAAGGCAGCGACCGGAGTTTGAATGTGTTCGAGGACGTTGTCTGAAAAAACAAGGTCGAAAGATTCGTCCTCAAACGGGATCTTTTCGCCGATGCCGACCTTTGCCTCGTCGAGCGCGGCATTGGAGAGGACCCGAGGATCGGGATCGACGCCGCACACTTTGCGGACCAGACCCCGGATGTTTGTCTGGCGCACGAGCCCAGTTCCGGCCCC
>DASZIA010000493.1:0-6333 GCA_035949535.1 Planctomycetaceae bacterium
TCGGCTTGGTACAGCCGGCGTGAGCAGGCGGGCCGGGTCCCGCTCGGACCGGAGCCAGTTCTCCTATCACTTCGAGCGGCTCGTCGGCGTCACACCGCGGCGGTTCAAGATGCACGCAAGAATCGCCTAACCCGGGTGCAATGCCGGACTGGAGGCGCCGGGCCGCGATCGAGTCCTTCTGCAGCCTGCGAGGAGTTCTGCGCAAAGCTGAGCAAATCCAGATCGATTATCTCAACAGTCTGACCCTGCAGGACGTTGTTCCTGACAAACGCCGACTGCGACAGGTTGCCGCTGGACGCTGACAAACCTGTAGCTCGGCGCGTCGTGGCAAATTTTGATGTCCCCGTCTTATCAAAGGACCGCAAGCGTGAGAAAAGCACTGTTCTCGATCGCCAGTGTTGTGCCCTTTTTTGCGACCAACCTCGCGGTTGTTGCAGCGGACCATACGTCGCCGCTGACAAACGAGGCCATTAATCGGGCTCGAAAGCAGGTTCGCATGCTCGACGACGTTTATAAAACGACCGTCGTCCTAATCACGGACAAGTATGTGAACAACGAAAACGATTTTCCCTTCGGCAGCGCCGCAGTCGAGCTGTTCAAGCAGATTTCGAAAAAGGGTTGGCACGATGTTCGGCTGCTCGACGCCACAGGTAAACCAACCACCGAGGCCAACGTCGCTGGCGACGATTTTGAGCGCGAGGGCATCAAGAGGCTTCGATCCGGTCAGGACTATGTCGACCGCGTGGAACAACGCGACGGGAAGCACTACCTGCGTGCGATGACTCCGATTCCCGTCGTCATGAAGAAGTGCATTATGTGCCACGCGCATTATGCAGATGCCAAGAAAGGCCAACCGATCGGCGCGCTCAGCTATCGAATCGAAATTGAGTAGCGCCGCACGTCGGTTGCGACCGACGGATAGTGACTGATCTCAGCGATGAGACAGGCACACGCCGAGTCACTCCGCATCCGGCGAGACTCAACCTTTGCCGGGCACCGACCAGATGATCCGCCCTTTGAAGAGGAGAATCTTCAGAGAAACCCAACCGTTTTCCGACACCGCCTCAATCGACCGATTAGCGGGAACTTACAGTCGACGGTCTGGGGCATCGGTGCCGCGTGCTTAATCGGGCTCCGAACAGCCACCGGCCTGATTGGCTAAATCAGATACGGGATCAGTCTCCAGGTGCGGCGCATGTAGCGGGCGTAGGGCTCCCCCAGAGTCGAGAGCAGCGCCGCCTCCTCGACTGCGATCCGGTAGCCGAAAGCGCTGCCCGGCAAGAGCAGCATCGCCAAAAGGCCGGCCCAGTTGCCAAGCGCCCTGGCAAAGCCGATCAGCGCCAGAAGTGATCCAGCGTAGGCGGGGTGGCGGATGTATCGATAGGGCCCGAAATCGATCACGGGCTGCGACACCTGCGTGACGACGTCGACCGTGAAATAACGCCCTAACTTCGTGACCGCATACCAGCGCAAGGCCGTCCCGGCCAGGACGCAGCCGATGCCGATACAGAAGACCGTTCTGGCTGCTGCGATCGCCGCGCTCGGCAGAAAAAGCGCGCTGGCAAAGTCGAGGCAAAAGCCCATGCCATGGCCCAAGAATAGGAGCCGAAAGGATCGATCATGCCTCCACGCCAGCGATGTGGATCGCCGCATCGCGTTGAGGGCCAGTTCCGCTCCCAACCACAGGGCAAAGGTCGCCGAAAACACAGAGAGATAGAGCGGCCCGCCGCCAAACGGAAGGGAGCACTGCTCATTCACACCGTCGGCTCCAGCGCGTCACGGGAATCATCGACCGATGTCCTAGCTTGTTCTTCGCGGCACTCATTGACTTCTTGGCTGGGACCCGCTGGAGGTCCAGAAATCTCTGCGACAGACCCCTTTTGAGTGGCTACCTCGCTGGCCAATTCCAAACTTGGTCGGCACACTTGGCGTCGCGACCCGCAATCTCAACGGTTTTCTGCAAGCGGTGAAAATCGACCGTTAAGTGCCGCCGTGGCAGGCTCCGGAAAACTCATCCGTTTTTCGGTGCATGTTCTGAGTGCCGAAAACTCATACGTTTTGGCGGAATCCAGGCTCAGGCGGCGAGAGCGAATAAAACGCTCGGAAATCAGCGGCGTAAATCGAACCATTTACGGGAGCGCTCCGCCTTCAGCGATCGCGACTCGGCGCCGATTACGACGAAGCGTCGAATCTTCGAAGTCGTGTCTTTGAACTGCACGATCGAAGGCGCGCGGCGGTCCCCACACACCGACGTTCGGTCGATGTTAGGAGGCAGCAGTCAACCAGTTGCCCATCGGGCAAAACTCCTCCCACGGAGCGTGCTGCCAGCGCCGCTCAATCGCAATGATCTTCGCGGGGCTGAATCGAATGCGAGATCGTCTGTGCCGAGTCACAACGCTCCCTCGGTGTCGGTCGTCGATGCCGCCGATCGAATCGTGCTCCACGCGGGTGTTGGGTGTCATCTGTTGTCGACGATCTTGATTCTAACCGGAAGAATCCCCGACCGTTTTAGGCTTGGCATGGCCGATCAGCGCGCGTAAAAAACAGCGTGGGTTGATCGAGAATTTCCAGAGCTCGGGTTGTTCCCTTTGCTCTTCCGAAAGGCGCCTCGTCATGGCAAACGCGAGAACACCAGCACGCCTTCGGAGCCAGTCGTCTGGAAAATCGACGGCCCCCGCGCAAACGCTGTCTGCTGAAGCAGTGCTGGATGCGCTGAAGATGATCCTGATCGGCGCACCCCTGAACGAGGTTCTGACGACCGTCATCCGCTTGATTGAAGCCCACAGTGTGGGAATGACTTGCTCGATTTGCCTTCTTGACGACGACGGTTTGCACCTGCACTATGCCGCCGGCCCAAACCTGCCGGAGGCGTACCGAGCAGGTACCGACGGGGCCTGCGTTGGTCCTAATTCAGGGTCATGCGGCACAGCCGCTTACAGCCGGCAGCCTGTCTTCGTCTCGGACATCCTTTCCGACCCGAAGTGGGCCAATTACAGAGAAATCGCGCGCCAGAGTGGGCTGCGTGCCGCCTGGTCAAGTCCCATCATCTCACATGACAACACGGTGCTGGGCACTTTTTGCATTTATTATCGCGAAGTTCGATCTCCGGGGCCGGACGAAGTCCAGTTGATCGATTACGCCAGTCGGATCGCTGGAATCGCCATCGAGCGCGATCGATCGCAGTCGGCGCTCCAGCAATCCTATCGGGAGCTGCGGCAAATAATCGATTTCCTTCCTCAGCTTGTCAATGTCCTGGACGCGGAGGGAAATCTCCTTCAGTCGAACCGGATGATGGACGACTACAGCGGCCGCACGCTAGCAGACACGCAGCGCGTGGGAACCGAGGAGCGAATAAAGCGGGATTTTCATCCAGACGATCTCGAGAGGTTTCGGAGCGATCGACGGGAAGGGTTCTTAAAGGCAGCTGCGTTCGAGATTGAAGCGCGTCTACTTGGCAAAGATGGACGGCATCGCTGGTTTCTATTCCGCTACAATCCGCTGCGAAATGACGAAGGACGCATTACCCGGTGGTTCACCACGGCCACCGACATTGAGGATCGCAAGCACGCCGAACTGAGAATGCACAATGAAAACTTGGCCTTGCGCGAAGAAATCGATCGGTCTTCGATGTACGAAGCAATTGTCGGATCGTCTGACGCGCTGCAAAAATTGCTGTCGCAAATTGACAAAGTGGCGCCGACCGATTCCACAGTGCTAATTTTGGGTGAGACTGGAACGGGAAAGGAATTGATCGCCAGTGCGATTCATAAGCGGTCTAAGCGTTCCGCAAGGGCATTTATTCCCGTCAATTGTGGGGCCATTCCTGGCTCCTTGATTCTTTCCGAGCTTTTCGGCCACGAGAAAGGCGCTTTTACCGGAGCGCTTCAGCAACGTACGGGACGCTTCGAATCCGCCGATGGGGGGACGATTTTCCTGGACGAGGTCAGCGAACTTTCGGCTGAGACGCAGGTTGCGCTACTGCGAGTGCTCCAGGAACAACAATTTGAGCGGGTCGGTGGCAACCGATCAATTTCCGTCGACACACGCGTGGTGGCCGCAACCAACCGCGATCTGGAAACCGCGGTGGGCGCCGGCAAATTCCGCGAGGATCTCTTTTATCGGCTCAACGTTTTCCCCCTTCACGTACCGTCTTTGCGCGACAGGAAGGATGACATTCCCCTGCTGGTCGAGTACTTGGTGGAACGATACGCCAAGAGAGCTGGAAAGAGGATCAGGCACGTAAAAAAGAGGACACTCGATATTCTCCAAGCATACGATTGGCCGGGGAACGTCCGGGAACTGCAGAACGTAGTCGAACGTGCTGTGATCTTGTGCGAAGGAGAAACATTCTCGGTCGACGAGACATGGCTTCATCCAAAATCTGAGCGCCGGGTCTCTCGTCCTGGTGTCCTCGCTGATGAAAAGAAAGAGTCTGCCGATCGCGAGCGAAAGGCGATCGAAGCCGCATTGGCAGAATGTCAGGGTCGAGTTTCAGGCCCTCACGGTGCGGCCGCAATCCTCGGAATTCCCCACCAAACTCTTGAGTCGAAGATCGCGAGCCTCGGCATCGACAAGAGCCACTTCAAGGTGAAACCTTCAAAAAGGCGCTCGGACTAGCGTGGCGCATCGCCACTACCGCTTTCACTCGATTGGTCAGCCCAGTCTCCGCTCCTCAGCAACCCTGCGCCGCGCCGCGGGTCGTTTTTGCTGAATGATCAGGATTCCTGACAATTCAGCAGTCTTGCGCACCCCAAAAACACGTCAATTCCCTGAAATCTGCATTGGCACAAGGCATGCATTGCGCACCGCCGTGAATGCTTCGATCAAGGCGGCTGGAACATGAAGATCGAAATGGCATCGCAGCGCGGAGAAACCACGGTCCGCCTCAGTGGTCAGTTTCAAGCGGCGCATATCAACGAATTGAAAAAGCAGCTCCAGGATAACGGACCTCGGTTTGTCCTGGATCTGACGGAGATAACTGTCGTGGACGTGGAGGTGGTTCGGTTCTTAGGAGCGTGCAAGGCCAATGGGGTGAAGATTGTGCACTGCCCGCGGTACATACGCGAGTGGATGAATCGTGAATGCGAAACATGAAAGCGACACGGCCCCGGCGTGCTGCAAGATGATTAACGAGGCACGACTGCGAGCAAGCTCATCGTTCGAGTAGACGCTGAATCCGGAGGCAAGTCATGCAAATTGGAACTCTCGGTGCTGGTGAAGTCGCCCAGGCTTTTGCAATCCACCTCCTCAAGGCAGGGCATGAGGTGCTCCTCAGCAACAGTCGCGGTCCAAGTAGCTTGAAAGCGCTTGTCTCAAAGCTCGGCAAAGGTGGCAGGGCAGTGACGATGGACGAGGCGGCTAAAGCCCCCATTGTGGTCCTTGCCGTTCCGTGGCCCAAAGTTGAGGCATTGGTCGGCCAATTGCCGGACTGGGAAGGCCGAATTCTTATCGATGCCACCAATCACTACCTCCTTCCTTCGATGGAGCTTGCTGATTTGAAAGGCCGAGTTTCGAGTGAGATTGTTTCAAAGCTCGCCCCTTCGGCAAAGGTCGTGAAGGCCCTCAACACACTTTACGCCTCAAACCTCGCCCGGAATCCAGAAGTAGAAAAAGGTCGTCGCGTCATCTTTGTTTCAGGCGACGACGGGGGTGCGAAGGGCGAGGTTAGTGCTCTGCTCAAAGGGCTTGGATTTGCAGCTATTGATCTTGGGTCGCTACGCGAGGGGGGACGCGCACAGCAGGTCGGAAACGGCCTCGTCGGTGTGGATTTGGTCCAATTTGGAGATTGACAGATCCGTTCGGACCAGCAACCAGACGCCTCACAACAGCGGTCGGCCCGCAACCGAGATAAGGAGCGACGACATGACTGCCGAGCAACCTACCGCCCTAGTCATCGGGGCCACCGGCCAGGCGGGGCGGCTGATCGTGGACGAGTTCCGCCGTGACCCCGGCGGGGTGAAGGTGCGGCTCGCCGCCCGCAAGCAGGCCGATGTCGAGAAGCAGAGGGCCGCTGGCAAGGAGGCGGTCCTGCTCGACTTGGACGACCCGAAGACGTTTGGGACGGCCCTCGCCGGGGTGGACCGCCTGTTCCTCTTGACCGGCTACACCGTCGCCATGCTCCACCAGAGCAAGACGCTGGTGGACGGGGCGGTGAAGGCCGGGGTCAGCCACGTCGTCCATCAGGGCATCTTTGCCAATTGGGACACGACCGACCCGCACTTCGTCTGGCACCAGATGATCGAGAAGTACATCGAGGCGAGCGGGGTCGGCTGGACCCACCTGCACCCGAACTACTTCATGGAGAACCTGACCGGCATCACGCCCATCAAGGGC
>DASZIA010000494.1:0-2421 GCA_035949535.1 Planctomycetaceae bacterium
GACTTCAGAATCATCTCGATCGCGTGATGGAATAAGTTGCCCGCGATAGGCATGAGACCTGCCCTCGCTGCGAAGCGAGCACTAGCGTAGTACTGCATTGCTCGCTGATGGAACAGCATTTCGAGCATTGGCCTCGCGTCACGCGGCCCGTGTTGTTCCGGCGTAAGAATGGCCACTTGTTGGGCTTCCTTAAAGTTGCAGATCGTCCTCCCCATTCGACACCAGCGCCGCATGTCCGGTTCGCCAAACCATATTCGCAGGCGGACGCTCCGGGGCTTCCGCGGAGCGGAGCGCCCCGGCCACCCCCCGCCGACGCTGGGTCGCTGAAGGGCGTTTACTTTGCCGTGAGATCGAGCAGCTTGACGTTTTTGAACCAGACCTTGTGACCGTGGTCCTGGAATCCGACGTAGCCCTTGCGCGGAAAGTCCTTGATCGCCGTGGCGAACTTATTCCGCCGGCCCTCGGGGCTGTAGTGAGGCTTGGTCCACTTGTCGCAGTCGAGATCGGCAACATGCTGCCCGTTGACTTCGACGTCGATCTGCGGTCCTTTGCACTTCACCGTGATTGAGTTCCACTCCGGCGACAAAGGTTTGTCGAACTTCTTGGGCGGCACGAGATCGTAGATCGCGCCGAAGTCGTGGTAGTCGGTGCCGATTTCGTTGGCCACTTGCACCTCGAAGCCGGTTTGCACGGGATCGTGCAGATTGCCGACGCGGAAGAAGATTCCCGAATTGCAGACGGGCTCCATTTTGGCGTCGCACTTGAGGACGAAATCGCCGAATTCTTTTTCGTAGACGATCAGATACCCGCCTGTGTGCTGGGTCGTCAGCGCCCCGTCTTCAATCGGCGAGGCGATCGGTTTGCCGTTGTTGCAGCGCCAGCCGGTGTAGTCGTGGCCATTAAACAACAACTGCCAGCCGGCCGCCTTTTCTTCGGGCGTCAATTCGTTGTCAGCGGCCCGGAGACCGCCAGTTCCCAAGAGCCCGACCACGATCGCCATCCACAGTCGTGTTTTCCGCATTGCTAATTCCTGGGGTAAGTTCCGCGTCTTCGGCAATCGCCGGGGTGGCACTGGCGGCTTGTCCGGCTTGTCCGCCAGTGTTTTGTCCTGCGGGCTAGCCGCGTGACGTTTTTTACTCGCGCCCACGCAGCTAGCCTGCACCAGAAAACCCGGGCGACGTCACCGATTATTCATGCAGCCGGTAGCCGTTTCAATTCAGGGCGAGTTGCAAAACCGTCTTGCAAAAACCCGCGCGCGATGCCAAAGTTGAGAGAGCAAACGGACGGATGCGGACGCGACGGGCAGAACCTTGCGAGGTTTTTCGCGTCTCCGCAAAGAACCGCGGTCATTCTGGGCCAAGTGGATTCGCGGTCGGCCCGTCCGTTCTTATGAGTAGAGCAGCTTGCGGGCCAGCGAGTCGTTTTCGCTCGAACCTATCATCCGCCCGCGGCTACGCTCCCCCCTCCAGCGGAACTGCGGCGGCAGGCCCGCGACCCATGTCTAACATTCCTCTCGAGCCCGAGGTTACGCCCGAGCTCGCCAACCGCGTGATTTACGGCGATAAAGCCGCGCTGGCCCAGATCTTCGACGTGTACCGCATGCGGCTGCGGCGGATCGTCAACTTCCGGCTCGACCGCCGCATTTACGGGCGGGTCGATCCGGACGACGTGCTGCAGGAGGCGTACCTCAACGCACAACTGCGCATGAAGTCGATCTTGGCCGACCGGGCCGAGACGCTGTTCATCTGGCTGCGAAAAATCCTGAACCAAACCCTGGCCGACGTCCACCGCCGCCACTTGGGGACAAAAAAGCGGTCGGCCAAACGCGATGTCTCGATCCACGGCGGCTGGTCGACCGAATCGACCTCGGCCGCGCTGGCGATTCATCTGGCCGGCACCCTGACTTCGCCGAGCCAGGCCGCGTTGCGTGCCGAACTGGCAGCTCAGATCGACGCGGCGCTGGCGACGCTCAGCCCGGTCGATCGGGAGATCCTCGCCCTGCGGCATTTCGAGGAGCTGAGCAACGGCGAGGCTGCCCAAGTGCTGAACATGACAACGCAGGCCGCGAGTATGCGCTACGTGCGTGCGCTCACGCGGCTCCGGGAGGTGCTGCCCGCTCCTCAACTCTCCGTCATGCCGGATTCTCAATAAGAACGGAAAGAACGGACGGAGCCGCTCGTCACAATGACGGAAGAATCGCAATTCGCCACCGACATCTTTGGACTGCCCACCGGCCGGCCGACCGACGCGGCGCACGGTCGAGATCCCCTGGAACTGCTGGCGAGCGATTTTGTCTCGGCGCTGCGGCAAGGAGCAGAACCCGAGATCGACGCGCTGGTGGCTGCACACCCCGAGCTTGCGGCTGAAATTCAGGATCTGTTTCCGCTGTTGACAGCCATGGAAGGCTGGAAGACCTATCGC
>DASZIA010000495.1:0-4731 GCA_035949535.1 Planctomycetaceae bacterium
AATCAAACCACACGAGGCTAACCATGATCCAAAGTCGCTTCCGATTTCCCGAGCACATCCGTCGTGACTGTGTTCGCAAGCTGCAGCCGATTGAGAAGAGCGGCACCTTCACGGCGATCCTCGCTAATCTGCTGGATGAGGACTGGACGACGCCGAACATCAGAGAACTGCGGATCACTCGTGACCACGGCCTTTTAGGCCGTTCAGTGGGAGAAGTGGGCTTCAAGGCATTTCGTTGTGCCGAAGCCGGTTTGATCCGCAACATCCACGGAGTTGCAACCGTCGCCGGACTCGATTGTGACGAGGTCAGTTATCTGTTGGGTGAAGTGGAGAAGATCAAAGCCATGACGTGACTGTGCTGCACTCGACAAGGGGGCAAGTCGCCGCTGCTGATTCACGACTCCCGCCACCCGGATCCGCAATCGTGGGCGTCGACCCAAATCAGGCCGGAAGACGGGCAATCCGGAAAATCCCAGTGGCGATTGCGTAATTGGGATCTATGCAGACTAGCTTCGTCATTCGGTGTCATCGCCACGCGCATGACCTATTCGCCCATTACTGACCCGACGTTTCTCGCCACTGCGGAGTCGTGGATTCACAGCCAGCCCGTGACTTAGTTTTGCCATGTACTTGCGCGATTTCCGCGAAGTATAACGAGCGATACGGCGTTTCGGCCGCGGCACGCTCGAAATCGGGAAAACCATGGAAGTCGACCCGCTTCGGATAACGCGTCGATGGATGGTTGGGGGCGCAGCGTGCGTCTTTCTGTGCTGCGGAATCGACTTCTGCCCTGCGCAGACTCAGCCCTCGTCTGCCGCCGAACGGCTCGATGTCTTCCAATGGGTCGTGAGTGGTCGCAGAAAAGTCCGGCGCGCGGTCGCCAACTTCAAGTCGTGCCATGTTCGTTGTCCATTCTGGGGCGCACCGGATTCCGGTCAGCCCACAAGCCTCGCCGATGCTCACGGGCGTCGGCCTCCGCGGCGGTGAACTCGCCCGGCTTGTCGTAGGTCTCGTAGCGCCAAGCGAAGCCGACGCGGACCATTTCCATGTTCACGAACCGCCCACCCAGGTAGTGGGGGCGAGTTGTGTTACTGAAACCGCAGCTATTAAACCCGGTCTCCTGTCTTCTTGATATCGTGCGGAATGCCGGTCTCCCGGAGCTTTTCGGAGAGTCTTTCCACCTGCTCTTCGTTTAGTTGACCGAAGTGGCGAATTCCGCCCTTCTGCATCGCCGCCCTCAACTGGACCGTGTTTTGACACAAGCCGGGTACGTACCAATGAATCAGCCGGACTTGCTCATTCGTCGGTTTCGGAATTGGATGAAGAACAACGGCATAGAATGCCCGCCGAACATCGTTCTTCCCGTCCGGCTTGTCGGTCATCGGCACGCTCCGCTCATGCCGCGATTGTACCGGGAGCGGCGGACTGAGGCCAAAACTTGGGCCGCACAAAAAGGGCGCGGTGAACGCCTGAACTGCTGATTTTATTCCAGACTTCGGCTAGTGTGGCATGTGCCCCTTGGACTGAGGCTTTAATGCTGTAGATTTGAGGGGGCGAAGCCCGCTCGCTGCCCGCGAAGCGGGCTTCGTTGTTTATGCCCCGCCGCGATCGTAGGTAGTGGGGTCGCATCCTGGATGAAAGTTGCGGATTGTCACAGGAGTTCAGCGGCTCAATCCAGTCCGGCGTGCCTGGGTTGCGCGGTGGATTAGATAAGAGATGCCCATTCCGACGACCGCCCCCATGTACGGTGCGGCTGGCCCTATCAATCCGACCGCATCTGACCAGCACCAGGTGCTAAACACCGTGATGAACGCGTAGGATGCCACCCGTTGCCACCGACTCATGTACGGTTTATTTGGTTCGGCGCTCATGCCGTCATTCTAGCGGTTCAATCGGTCGCCCACTTCGCACTGAGAAGGTCAGCCCCGAGTCCTCGAATGCCCGAGGCAATTCGGCAATCGCAGTGTGGGCGTCCGTGACGGTCTGGAATACCTCGGCAAGCTCGCGAGTGGTGAGCGTGCGAAAGCCCCCTGCTCAGCCAGGAGGTGGTGCCAGTGCGGCTGGTTGCCATGATCACGAATGGCATCGGCGGCCCTCCCGATTGGATGCCGTCATTCTCGCGACCAATCACACGATTCCAGACCATTCGTCGCTCATGCCGTCATTCTTAGCTCTTGCGTGGCGGCTTGGGAGCCCTCGACCGCTCTCGCCTCCCCTGCCGGTATGCTTTCACTGAGCGATAGCCGACGTAAAGCCCTAGAATCTATGGTCTTCATCTGGCAGCCGAGGCCGCCTTCCCAAGCCGCGTTCGTTTCTCGTTAATAAACTTCAAATGATGATCGACGTGCTCCACATAATCTTTCACCATCGCGCCCACCCGCACCGTGCCGCGGCGGTTGTGGGTACCCTGGCGTTCAAAGGCGTCGTCGGGCAGCTTGCGCAGTACGCGGGCGAATTGCCGGCGGCCGACTTCGAGGAGGATCAGGGCATCTTCCAGTGACTGGTCATGGGTAAAGAGGCGATCGACGTAGGCGGTTTCGTCGGCGTAAAGCAGGGTAGGATTGTCTTCGGTAATCACGCGCTTCATGCGGTCGATGGAAATTGCGTCACTGTCGGCCAGGTGAACGACGTTCTCCAGGATGGACCAGTCTCCCGGCCCCGGGCGTGCCGTCAGATCTTCTTGAGTTAGCCCGCTGACGGCTTTCCGAAGCCTCTGGAGGCAGGTGACGTACTCTTCGATGATTTTTCGATCCATGTGATTCCCCCTTGTGTTGGTAGTCTGAAAAACGGCGCCGCGCTAACGACAACTCTGCTGGCAAAAAGGTTCGCCCAGTCATGTGATCCCAGACCCGGCCGGCCTGTTGTAACGGGCTCGAACGGGGCGGGTCAGTCGTGCCGCGTGCCGCTCGCCTGAACAGGACTCCGGTGCGGCTGAGAGTGACGTCCCTCGACACCGTTGACGGCTTCGGCCGGACACTCCGGATTGCCGGGAACCAAAGGGGCCGCGGTTTTTGTGGTGCGGAACGCCGATCGGTCTTGGTGATATCGACTGGGCCTGCGCGCGGTGTGCGTCGTCTAGCTGGGAGCGATCAATCGATGTGCACATGCGATGCCTTCGCATGAAGTTGGGCACCGCGCGCAACGTGATTGAGACTGTTCGGGGGGTCGGCTATCGACTTAAAGAGCGCTCGGCCGTTTAAGCGCTGCAAAACTCTCTCCCGATTCTGTACATAATTTACGCACGCTGCCGAACATCAATCCGCGAAGCTCTCCGGGGCGTGCTGGGCGCTCAGGAGGGCCTTCCGTGGATTAAGCCATCTCGTTCTTGGAGAGCCTCGGTCGGCAGCTCGAAGCTCCTTTGCCTCGAGCACTAACGGCGCCTGATTCAGACCAGGGTCCGCCGACGCCACTCTTGCAGCTCGAGCGCCAAGATTTCCCCGCTAACGGCTCGCCCGTGATTGCGTTTGCCCCGTGCTTGGGCGTCGCTCGTAATTGCGAATTCCGTGAAACCCAACCCTTTTCGGCGACTGGTAAACAAACGACCGATAGGTGCCATGAGAGGCACCGGAAACTCATCCGTATTTCGCCACGCAGTTCGGCGTGCCGGATTCTCATACGTTTTGGCGGAATCCGGCCTCAGGCTGCGAGAGTGGATAAAACGCCCGGAAATCGGCGGCAGAATTCGAAGGATTTGTGGGATGCTTCGACTCGATGGGGCGCACCGGATACCGCACGTTTTGCCGGATTCCGGGTAGTGGAGGCTGGGCGGGCTCAAATCAACGATGCGACCGATGGCTAATAATCGCGTCGGGCAATACCGCCAAGACGCGCGCGGCGCGTTGATAGGCACTGTCGTTGGTGCGCCACGCGACTAGCACGCTCGGTGTAATCCCAGCCACTTCATTGGTGCCGTCGGCCCGAAACCGCACTCCATTGGGCATTTTGACCTGGGCGCCACTGTTTTTGAGGACGGTGCGAATGCCTCCCCTGGTGTACCCGAAGCCGGCACCACGGGTTGGAGATCCCAGCAAGACGGCAGCGCCGTTGTCTGCGAGCATGGCCGCGAAGCACTCTGCAGCGGATGCGGTGTTCTCATCCACCAGGACGAGCAGCGGCCCCGAATAGATGCCCTCATGATAGTGGTAGCGGCTCGGATAAAAGAGACGGGCGCTCGAGGGACTCTCGGGAAGTTCACCGGGTTTGAAATAGGGAAGCGTTCCGCTAGCGAAGAGTTCGGGATCGTTGGCCACCAGGGCAGGAACGGGCTTATTCTGCCAGATGGCGTCGCGCGCAACCGGCTGTTTCGCCTCGGACAACGCTCGGCGGTAGGTCTCGGTGGCCTGGGCGAGTAGGTTCTGCGGGTGGACGGCCGCGTCGCGCTCGATGTCTTGGAGACGCATGTTGAAATCTTTTGCCCAGTGCTCATGCTTGATAAAGCCGATCCTCGGCGAGCGCAGCCGCTTGCCGGTGAGCGTGCGAGCAGCCGGTTCTACCCAGTCGCTGCCGCCGCCGTTGCCGGTGATGTCCACGAGGAGCGCGTCGATGGAACAAGCCTTGAGAACGCCCAACTGTCGCTCAAGCGCGGCGGTTAGCAGGTCCGCGGCTCGCAGTTCCACGCGGTTGCCGCAGGCTTCGTCGCAGGCCGAATCTTTGTGCAAGCCGAACTGGGACGCGGCGGCCTCGCACAAGTCGGGGAAGCGGTGCTCGGAAAAGAGAGCGATGCGAACAAGA
>DASZIA010000496.1:0-3477 GCA_035949535.1 Planctomycetaceae bacterium
ATTCCGGTTTGGCGGTGTGTGCGGTTGCTCTCTGTGGGCCCTCGGCGGCACTTTCGGATGCGTTTCGGACCAAGAGCGCCTGGTATCCGCCATCGCTCGGTCGGCCGGGAATCTCGTGCCACTCTTCCACGAGCGAGAAGGCCGGTTCTCGCCTCAGAAACCCGCGAACGATTTGGGCGTTCTCTTCCGGCTCGATGCTGCAGGTGGAATAGACGATCCGCCCGCCAGGTCGCACGCGGCGACACGCAGACTCGAGCAGTTGCGACTGCCGAACTGATAGCTCCGCGATCTCAGAGGGCGAGATCCGCCACCGGGCCTCGGGCCGTTTGCCCAATACGCCCGTGTTGGAGCACGGCACGTCGGCCAGAACAGCGTCGAACGGTCCGGCCGTCGGATCGGGCGTCATCACCTGAACCTGTGAGCCGAGATCGCTGTCGCGAACTAAGATCGGCTGAACGATCGAAATCCCCAAGCGGCTGCAGTTCTCGGCGACGCGAGCCAGGCGGTCGGGACGAATGTCGGTGGCGATAATTGTCCCCTCGTTTCGCATTCGTTCTGCGATGTGCGTGGTCTTCGCCCCGGGGGCCGCGCACAAATCGAGGATCGTTTCCCCCTCTCGCGGAGCGAGCCTCTCGATCGCCTGCAGGGCCGACTCATCCTGGATCGAGAACAAACCCTCGGCAAAACCCGGCAAAGTATCCACACGCGCGGTCCCCTCCAAGCGGATTGACTCAGGCATTGCTCCAGGGGTGGCAGAGACACCTCGCTCGGTGAGCAATCGAATCAATTCGCTTCGGCTCGTCTTGAGGAGGTTGACGCGCAGCGAGAGCGGGGCTGGACGGTCGAACCAGAATCCAAGGCGGCACAATTCCTCGAAGTCAAACCGCTCCTGCCAGCGGTTCGCCAGCCATCGAGGAAAACTGAACGCCTCGGCAAAGTAGCCGACCGGATCAGCGGATGGATCCGCAAAGACGGCGTGGGACAAGCGACGATAACGCCCTTCGGAAATGGGAACGCTGTCGGCATCCGGCGTTGGTTGAAACTGATCGGTCAGTGTCCGCTCGAAGTTGCGCAACACTCCGTTCAAGAAACCCGTCCAGCGTTCGCGGCCGATCGATTTGGCTAGCGCGACCGTCTCGTTCACTGCCGCGTAGGCGGGAACGGCATCGAGGAAGACGAGCTGATACGCACCCAGTTGTAGCAGGGTCCAAAGCTCCCCCTCGATTCGGTGTCGCGGACGCTGCACGTGCGGCCTCACGATCGCATCAAGCGTGGACTCGCGGCGGACCACACCGTTGGTCAACTCGACGGCCAAACGCCGCTCGTCGGCCGAGGCGAGAGCGTCACTCTTGAAGAATGGCTCAAGCAACGCGGCCACAAAGCGACCGCCGTTCTTGTACTCGCTCAGGACCGCAAAGGCCGCTTCGCGCGCATTTCGCGCGTGGGCTTCGACCCGCTGACGTCGAAAGCGTCGCTTGCGGGGGACGCGTTTCACGTCTCACTCCGAGCACTGCGGCAGGCAGCCGCCAAATCGTCGAAGAACGCCGGATAGGTTTTCCCGACGCAACCCGGGTTGCCGATCTGGACTCCTGGAACACGCAGGCCGATGAGCGAGAAACTCATCGCCATCCGGTGATCGTCATACGTCTCGATCAGGGTCGGCCGGATGCCGCGCCAACCGTGGGGCGGCGGACGGACGGTAAAGCCGTCCTCGTGTTCTTGAGCGTCAATCCCCAGCCGCTTGAGCTCGATGACCACGGCCTGGATGCGATCGGTTTCCTTGTGGCGCACGTGGGCGATGTTCCGAATCCGCGTCGGGCCGTCCGCAAAAACGGCGACCGCAGCCAGCGTCTGGGCTGTGTCGCTGATGTCGTTCATGTCGACGTCGACGCCTCGCAGCGGGCCGCCTTGAACAATGATCGACGAATCGCCCCAACGCACCGTGCAGCCCATCTGTTCGAGCACATCGACGAAGCGAACGTCCCCTTGCAGTGATGCGCGAGACAGACCCGCGACAGTGATTTCGCCTCCCGTGATCGCGGCAGCCGCAAAAAAATAACTCGCAGCCGACGCGTCCGGTTCGATGGCGAACTCTCGTCCCTGATAATACTGGGGAACGATGCGGTAGCCGCCTGCGTCGAGCGCATCGACGCTCACGCCAAACGCCTGCATCATGCGGACTGTCATCGCGACGTACGGTTCCGAGACGACTAGCCCACGCAGGACCAACTCAACCGGCGTTTCTGCACAGGGGGCGGCCATCAAAAGCGCGCTCAAGAACTGACTGGATAAGTCGGCCTCAATGGCCGCGCGTCCGCCGCGCAGTCCCTGAGCCGTAACAAGAACTGGCGGGCAACCGTCGGCTCCTTGGCATTCCACGAGGGCGCCCAGCTGATTGAGCGCGTCGCACAGGGGCCCAATGGGTCGCTGCCGCATTCGGACATTCCCATCGAGGCGCCGAGTGCCTTGTCCCAGGCAGACCGCTGCGGTCAGGAAGCGAATGCTCGTGCCGCTGTTCTCCAGCCATAGCTCGGCCGAATCGGCGGGCGGCCGGCCAGTGCAACCGTCAATTTCGATCGTTTGAGTTGCCGTGTCGTGGGTCAGACGCAACCCGAGCCGCCTCAGACTCTCGGTCATCACCCGCGTGTCATCACTGTCGAGAGCGCCGCTCAGCCGCGACGATCCGTCCGCCAGGGCGGCCACGATCAGCGCCCGGTTGGTGAGGCTTTTGGACCCAGGCGGACGCACCGTGGCACAGATCGGTCGCCTGAGGGGCTCGATGGCAATCGAAGGTTTCGGGCTCTGCGGCATCTCGTCCATCGAACCGATTGTAACGGATCGCTCGCGGCCGAGACCGGTGGCGCGCCGCCGGAGAGCCGCGCATCCTGCAAGCGGTTTTGAGCAACCGCCAAGGAAATCCGCAACTTCGTAACCGCGGGCACGACAATACGGATCGGCAGAGTCGCTTTTTGAACGCCCGAGCGGCCAAGGTCTGCAAACTCCGCCCGCGTTGCCCGCAAGCGACCGTTGCCGGGAGTCGATACTCTCTCACATCCGGGACCGAGCGCGCGCCCCCGGAGCGTAGCCCAGCCAAAGTTGCCGAGGGTCTGGGTTGAATGGCACCGCCGACGGGTGCCGAATCCAGGACGGGCTGTAATGAATTTTCGGGTCTTTCTGCTGATCGCGGCGATAGCCGTCTTCGGGGCCCTTTGGTCCTCGGACGGACGCTATCAAAGCGAACAGGTCGCCCTGGCCCGACTCGAGCGTGCGCGCTCGTCGAACGTTGCCGTCGCTGTTCTCGATCACCTGAGACCGCAATCGCCAGGCAACAACCGTAGCCGAGAGTTCGCGACGGTCGCGGCCGGCGACGCGCGGGCGGCCGCCAGGGTTTGGGCCGTTCTCAAACCTCGAGAAATTTTGCCACTTCAGAAAAAGCGGCACCTTCGCAGCCTGACTGTTGACCACATCGAGCCCAAG
>DASZIA010000497.1:0-11980 GCA_035949535.1 Planctomycetaceae bacterium
ACTAACACGATCGAGGCCTCCTTTCCGGCGACACTACATCCTTGTCGAACCAGGCTGCACTGGGTCGTGCGACCTGGTTCGGCTCGCTTTGCGGGAATTCGCCACGTCAGCGATCCCTGTGCAAAAATGCACAAAGCGGCCGATCGATCGGCGTCCATGCCGGCAGAATCCCTGAGGCTCCTTGCGCGTGGAGGCGGCTTCGCCGCCTGCCGGGGCGGCCCATAAATCGTGCCACCGGCCGGCGCGTGGATGGGTCTTGGCGCTGACGTCCTTGCCTGCAGCCAAGAACTACCTCGGGGCTTCGGTCTTGTAGTTTACAGACCCGAAAAACGCAAGAGGGACTTGCAAAACGCGGCGCCAAGTCCGGGGCTGTCAATTTGGGGTGTCTAAAGGCCGTTTAGCCCCATGCTGTCGGGCAGAGTCTTGGGCGTTTCGAAGAGCCGCCCCAGCGGCATCTGTCCGACCTTGGAATGCGAGAGGGGGGACTCGAACCCCCATGCCTTTCGGCACCAGATCCTAAGTCTGGCGCGTCTGCCAATTTCGCCACTCTCGCGAGTGCTGGGCTGGTATCACCGTTTCTTGCAAAGTCGACTTGAAATTGCGCGCCGACTGGCTTGCGCGGGGAGCACATGTCGGGTGCGGCTCTTTTAGATCGGGCCGAGGCATTCTACTCAAGTCGCGCCCTCAGTTTGCAAGGCCGTCTATTGCCCGGTAAAATAGCTTAGGCAGCCGGACGCTGAATTCTTGTGGTTCCTGCCCCACCGCGGGAATTCTCCCGGCTGTTTTTTCTTGCTCCTCGTGGTCTCGACTCGTGAGGCCCCCGCTGCGACATGCCGCAGAAGATTCTTCTCCAGACGCGAATCCCGAAAAACACCATCCAGCAAAATCGTCTCCACCCGACCAACTCTTTGAGTGACGATTTCCCCCGCCTGCCACAAATCGGCACCAGCTGGCCTTCCTCCAGGTGGGGACCTGCCACCTTCTAGGGGTTGCACGGTTTATGCTTGACGCGTGCCGGCGTCTGAGGTCTAATCTCTGGGTGGGGTCAGGCTAGGGAACACGCATAGGGATCAGGGGTTACGGCTACATTTGGTAGCCAAAGTTAAATGGCGCTGCCTTTCCTCCTGCGCCGATTTGCTCTGGGCCTGTTCCCGCTAGTCGTGCGTTATTTGGACTGCTTGTCGAAATCAGTCCACCGATTGCCGAACGAGTCGTCTCCCCCACTCGTGGGGATTGCCGATAAAATAAAAGGGTTCAACCGGCGGCCAAGGGAGCGATTCTCAAGTTCCCTCTGGAAGTCGGGTGTATCGTTCGCGGCGAAGGGTAATCGAGCTTTGCGGCTTGTCGACGGCGGGACACCGTCGGGGAGCTAAGAAGCCCGAATCGTGGTGCTCGCGGCCAGAGAAGAGTTTCGGCCGCTGGGACCTCTCATGAAGGCTGGGGACACTCCAATACGGACTGTCATAACCGGTGTCGGGGTCGTTTCCCCGATCGGCATCGGTAAAGATGCGTTTTGGCAGAGCCTGATTGAGGGCCGGTCGGGTATCGGCTATCTCCGAGGTTTCCGTAGCGAGGACCTCCCCACGCGGCTTGCCGCTCAGATTCATGATTTTGCGCCCGAAGAGTACATCACCAACAAGAAACTGCTCAAAGTCATGTCGCGGGACATCCAACTGGGTGTCGCCGCCTCAAACTTGGCGATGGGCGATGCCGCCCTGGTGCCGGGCGCGGTCGACCCCGACCGACTCGGCGTTTCCTTTGGGGCAGGGCGGATCTCGAGCACGCCTCAGGAACTTGCCGACGCAGTCGCCGCCTCGAGCAATGAGTTCGGGTCTTTCGAGTATGACCGCTTTGATGAGCGGGCGATGGGCGAAATCTGTCCGCTTTGGTTACTGCGCCAACTTCCGAACATGCCCGCCTGCCACGTCTCGATCGAGTTCGACGCGCGGGGCCCGAACAACACAATCACCTGCCGCGAATCGTCGGCCCTTTTGGCCTTGGCCGAGGCTGTGGGCGTGATCGAACGAGGGGCCGCCGATTGCATGATCGTCGGGGCCTCGAGCTCCCATGTGCACCCGGTTGATATCGCGAAGCTGAGCCTGTTTGACGGGCTTTCGCGGCGGGTCGACGCGCCGGACAGGGCCTGCCGTCCTTTTGATTTCGATCGCGACGGCACGATCGTCGGCGAAGGGGGCGCGGCGTTCGTCGTCGAGCGTTACAGCCACGCCGTCCGCCGGGGAGCTCGGATCTACGCCGAAGTGCTCGGCGTGGCGGCCGGTTGCGACGGCACGGGCTCGTCCAACGGCAACGGCGGCACGGGACTGGTTCGCGCGATCCGCTCGACCATGCGGCAAGCGTCGCTCCGGCCAGCCGACCTGGGTCACATCAACGCGCACGGCAAGAGCACGCAGCGGGACGACCTGGTCGAGGCGTGCGCTTTCCGCCGAACGTTCGATGGCGACGTCGAATCGATTCCCGTCACCGCGCTGAAGAGCTATTTTGGACACTTTGACGCCGGTTCCGGTGCCGTGGAACTGGCCGGCAGTCTGCTGGCGCTCGAGCGCGGGACCTTGCCGATGACGCTCAACTACGAGACGCCCGATCCCCGTTTTCGGCTGCGGGTCGTTCATCGGGAACCGCTCGATCTGCGGAAAAAGACGGCTCTAACGGTCAATCGGACCGCAATGGGTCAAAGCGCGGCCGCCATTATTCGAGCGGTCTAGCGCTCGCTCGCCGGGCCGACCTTCGCCCAGGCCGCACGGCGCTCTCTCGACACGCTCGTACGGATCCTGGCGCGCTTTCTGCGCAAACGCGTGCTTAGGAAGATCGCGATTCTCATAGGGCGCGGACTCCTCTTGATTCAGCGCGCTCCGAGAGGACGAAAACTGTGGGCTGGCACAGTCTTTCGCAGATTGCCGCCGTTCAAAATTCAGAATCAGACAGCCTGCGCGGGTCGCATGATGCGTACATTGTTGTTAACGGCCGGTCGTGGAACGTACGCGCTCAGCCTGGCGCGGCGGTTCCACTCGGAAGGCTATCGCGTACTCGTAAGCGACGCCTGGCCTCACACCCTGTGCCGGTACTCTTCGGCAGTCTCACGCTACTTCCGCGTGCCGTCTCCCGCCCGAGAAACCTCGGCCTGGCTGGACTCCATTTGGGAGATTGCCGAAAGGCAATCGGTCGACTTGATCATTCCGATTTACGAGGAAGTATTTTACCTGGCCCAGGCCAAGGCGGCGCGCAAAGACGGCCCGCCGCTGTTTGCGCCCAGCTTTGAAACGCTGATTTCGCTTCACGACAAGTGGCTCTTCATCGAAAAAGCGCGGGAGCTGGGCTTGCCGGTCCCCCAGACGACGCGCATCGCCAGCCGCGACGAACTCGTGCGCGTGTTTGCACAACGCGAGCCCAGTCGCACGGTTTACAAGCCGGTCTATTCGAGGTTTGCCGCGCAAACTCTAGTGCGGCCGCAGGGGATCGAGGTGCTCGACGGCATCGAGCCCACGGCGACGCGCCCCTGGATCGCGCAGGAGTACCTGCCGGGTCGGCCCTTTGCGACCTTCTCGATCGCGCACCAGGGGCGGATCGCGGCGCATGCGACGTATGCAACCGACTTCTGCCACAACTTTGGGCCGACGGTGGTCTATCGACGCGCCGAACAGCCGGCCGTATTGAAATGGGTTGAGACGTTTATCCAGGCCGTCAAGTACACAGGGCAGGTCGGCTTCGATTTCATTGAAGATGCTTCAGGGCGGATTGCCGCGATTGAGTGCAACCCCCGTCTGACGGGCGGAATGTATTTGCTCAAGGATGATCCCCGGTTCACGGCCGCTTATCTCGATCCGGCGACCGGGCCGATCGAGGCGACTCGGGCTCGTTCCTATACCTTCCGATTTTGGTTGTTTTGGACCCTGTTTCGGCACACTCAGTGTTTCCCCGGGTTGGGCGAATGGTGTCGCCAGTTCTTTGGCGCCCTCTCGACCAACGAATTCCACTGGTCGGACCCGCTGCCGCGATTGATGGGACCGGTGCTGACTGCCGGAGTTGCCGCGGCCGCGTTCAAGAATGGAATCGGCGCGCGGGAAATGGTCACCCGCGACTTCGAGTGGAGCGAGGATTTGACCGCGCTCAACGCCGAGGTCCTCGCGCGGTGGGCAGACGAACAGGCCGCTTAACCCAGATTCTTGGCGGACTTTTCCAATTGGCCTGCAGGCAAGGCCAACGTGCGGGGCGCGTCGGTCTTTGCCCAGTCCCTAGATGTCGCGCGTTCGATCGAGTCTCGGCGACGCTCGCTCCCGTTCGGGCGATTCCGCTCGGTCGGGAGTTGTCGATCCGCGGTATAATTAGAGTGTCGAGCATCGTTTCGTTAAGGTTCTTCACTGAGGAAAGGGCAGGAGAATGAAGACCTTGTTGTCACTGGGTTGTGCTTCGCTGGTCGGCTTGGTGGTGGCTCAGCCATTGCCGGCTCAAGCGGGCGTGGGAGTCGGAGTCGGGGTCACGGTGCCGGTCGCACCGGTCTATGCGCCCGCCCCGGTCTATGCGCCCGCCCCGGTCTACCCGGCGCCGGCTCCGTACTACGGATACGGAACTCCGGCATACTATGGAGCACCCGCCGCGTACGTCGCTCCGGCGCCGGTCGTCGTTCGTCCGCGCGTTGTGGTCTATGGTCGCTACGGACGTCCTTATTATCGCCGCGCTCGCTGGTGGTAAGCCGACGGTGTCGACAGTCGCCATCTGACATCGCACTGTCTGACTCATCCGAAAGAAAAAGCGGCCTGCCGTTCACTCGGCAGGCCGCTTGTATTTGCTGACTGAACCACCCGCATTGGCGGGCGTTAGGCATCAGGCTTGCAACAGCCAGTTCTGGCCGTTGACGAGTTCCGCGAAGACGAAATCGCCGAAGCTCGAATTGACCAGCACGCCTGAGTTCGTGACCGTGCCGGGCTCGGTGATCTCTTCATCGACGAAGACGGTGTCGAGTCCGTTCGGCGTCGTCAACTGCACCTGACCGGTGACACCCGCAAAGATGCCGAGTTCCTCGCCGTTGACGAGCACCTCCACCGTGCCGGACGAGAGCTGCACGAACTGCAACATATCGTTTTGGGTCGGATCGTTGACCACCAGGTTGCCGCCGCTAACGTGGGCCGTCGCCGCGCTTGCGGCGGGAGCCGGCGGATTGATCGTGCCCACTCCGGTGCCGATTTGAATCGGAGCGTTGGTCGCGCTGGCGAGCTGCAGGACCACGGTTTGGTCGTTCGCCGCGCCCGACAGAATCGGCACGGCGACAGTTTCGACCGTTGTGCCCGGCGCGAACCGCAGCGTTCCCTTCACCGGCGTATAGTCGACGAATGCCGTTCCCGTTCCGTTCTGCGTCGCGAAGTTGACGGTCACCGTCGAAGTGGCCGGATGGCTCAGGTAGACGTGGAACAGGAGGGTGGCTGGAACGTTGGCGTTCTTGAAGATCGTCACGCCGTTGACGCCCGCCGTGCCGAAGGAGTTCGCCGAAGCGATATCGACAGCGCCATTCCCATAGAAGTCGCCGACGGCCACCGATTCGACCATGTTGCCGGCGCCGACGGGAATCGACGTCGGAGCCGAGAACGTGCCGTTGCCGTTGTTGGTGAGCACGCTGATTGAATTGTCGCCGACACCGTTGTTGCCGACGATCAGATCGGGGAGTCCAATGCCATCAACATCTCCGGCTGCGATGCCGAACACCGAGGGACCCGCAGCGTACGTGCCGGCCGGGAGCGGCTGACCGCCAATCGGAAGTGGCACGGCCGTGAAGTGGCCGGTGCCGTCGCCCATCAGGACGGTGACGGTGTTGATGTTGCCAGACTTGCCCGGAGCATTCCCGACATTGCTGACTGCGATATCGAGGTGACCGTTGCCGGTGAAGTCGGCGATCGCAATCGTGTGCGGCTGCACGCCTGCGAGATAGCTCGTTGCCGTAAATGTGCCGCTGCCGTTATTCATCAGCACGGTCACGCTGTTGCTCGCCGACCCGTTGTTGGCGACCACGAGATCGAGAATGCCATTATTGGCAAGGGACGCGGCCTTGATGTCGGTCGGATTCTGCCCGACGGCGATGTTGACCGCGGCCTTGAAGGTCATGTTGCCGTTGCCGGACAGGATCGACACGTTGTTCGAGTTGGCGTTGGCGACGGCGAGATCGATCTTGCCGTCACCGTTGAAGTCGCCCGCCACAACTGCCGACGGAGCGCTCCCGGCCGCGTAGCTGCCGACAAGGGAGAACGAGCCGAAGCCGTTGTTCTGAAGAATGCTGACGCCGTTGGCCGTCGAGACGGCCAGGTCGAGGGATCCGTCGCCGTTGAAGTCGCCCACCGCAACGCCGGTCGGATTGGGTCCGACGCTGTAGTTCTTGATGATCGGGTTCGCGCTCGTGGGATCGAGAACCACCGTGATCGAACTGGCCTGCGAGTTCGCGACGATGAGGTCGAGAGTCCCGTTGCCGTTCAAGTCGGCCGACGTGATGAAATCGGGCTGGTCGCCCGCTGTGAACGTGTTCGTCGCCGCGCCGAACGAGAAGCCCGGGTTCAATCCCGTGCTGGAAAGCTGCGTGGGGCTGTCGATCACCAGCGCGGGGGTTCCGCTGGCGGTGACGATCGAGGTCTCCACCTGCGAAGCGCCGCTGAGTGTCGCGTTCGCGGGATTGTTCGGGATGTTCGCCACCTGGAAGGTGATCGTCTCGTCGGTACCGGTCGTGTCGGCGGTGGCCTTGATCGTGTACGAGACCGACGTTTGCCCGGGAGCGATCGTGGCGACGAACGTCGGAGAGGCGGCTGTCAACGTGACGAGGCCGCTCGGCCCGGTCAGCGTGTAATCTCCGAAGGGAGCCAGGCCGCCGACCAGGATCGTGAACGAGGCGGGAGCCGCCGTCGCCCGTGCGAGGGAAATCGTGAACTTCCCGCTGCTCCCGTCGTCGGTGATCTGCGGAATGTTGACGCTGAGCGTGGCCCCGGGGTTGGTGATCCCCGCGTCGCCGAAGTTGAGCCCCGACGTGGGCGGGCTCGCACCAAGGTAGCCGCCGTTGGGCCCCAGCCCCAGTTGCGTCTGGGCAAATTGCGGCGGCACAACCTGGAAGACGTTGTACGATCCGTTGGCCAATCCGAAGAAGGTGTAGTTGCCCTGGCTGGCTCCGGGCGCGCTTGTGAAGATGAACGGATCCGTGGCGGGATTGAATGCGCCATTTTGGGAAGCGTCGGCGTCGAGGTACACCAGCACGTTCGGAATGCCGGGGTCACCGGCTTGCAGAGTGCCGGTGAAATTGAGGTCGTTATAGACCTCGCCCGAGAGGTTGCCGGCCGCCACCGCGTCCGTATCGCTGATTGTGGTAGTTACGGAGGTGTTACCCACCTCCGGAGTCGCGTTGAAGGCCTGGGCGATGCTCACAGTGACGGTCGGCGTTCCGAAGCTGTCAACCTGCAGCCCGGTGAGAGTGATAAACCCCGACAACGAGCCCGCCGGGATAAAGATCGTCTGGCTGCTGGCCGAATACTGCTTGTTCAGCGTGGCCGAGCCCCCGAAATTGAGCGTGACTTCCACGTCGTCGGTGGAGGCGGCGCTGAGAAGCGCTCCCACTCTGACGGTGGTGTCGAGGTTCTCCCCAATCGGGTTGGGGGTGCTGAGAAAGAGAGACACCTGCGGCGTAGGTTGCGGGATGTTGACGGTGATTTCCGCCATCTGGACGGTCCAGACGTTGGGCGCCGAGGCAAACTCCTGGAAGGTCCAAAAGACCGCGTGTCCGCCATTGGTTCCGAAGAGTGCAAAATTCGGGTCGACAACGGTCGAGCTGTACAGTCCAAAGGAGTTCGCGCCGTTGGCGTCGGGAACGTTGTAGCTGCCCGCCCCCGCGGCGAGGAGGATCGGCGTGCCGAAGGTCGTCACGCCGCCGGCGTTCGTCTCACCCACGACGGCGTAGGCGCTGGCGAACTGGTTCTTGGAGGAACCGGTGAACCCGATAACAACCTGGTCCCCCGCTCCACCGTTTTCGGCGGCAATCGAAGCGTTATAGAAGCTCAGGGTCTGGTCGCTGATCAGACCAGTCTGAATGATCTTGTCGGTCGTGGCATTCAGTTCGTACCACCGGAGGTCCGAGTTGCCCGTGTTCGGGTCGGCGACGGTCTCGACCGCCCAAAGGTCGTTGTTGACTTGCACGAGGTTCGCGGAGAAGCCGGCCGGTCCGTTGGAGATTCTCGCGAGGGTGCCGGGTTGAGGCGCGGGAATGGGATCGGCGATCGGCGCCGTGCCGTTCGGCAGCGGGATCGGGGTTGGGGGTGAAATGGCGGCGTTGGGGTTTTGCGCCCCGGCGATGATAAAGCCGAGAAGATTGTTGGGGTTTGTGGAATCGCCCGAGAGCAGATTTTCCGGCTGCCCGTTGAAACCGAGATTGAGTTCGGGCTGCAGCTCGGCGCCCGATTGAATATTGAAGTACTGGGTGAAGTTCGTGGTGCCGGCTGCGCCCATGGCGAAAGTCTTCGCGGGGATCGAAAAGCCTGTTTCGCCGGTGGCGCCGGTCCGGGGATTAACCAGATCGGCGGTGATATAGATTCCGTTGATATCCATGCCGAGCGCGACTGCGGTGGCCGAAAAGACTTTCGCGGTCGGATCGACCGGCAGAGTAAAGGCGCTCCACACGTTGGTGCCGATCGGATCCTGCGTCTTTGAAACCGCGAAGAGAATGTTGTTGTTGGCGGCCCCGAGGGGATTAATCGCGACCGCGAAGAACCGCTGGAAGAAGGGGTCGAAAATCACGCGCGGATTCACCGCGTCGCCGGTCAGGGTCATCGTCGTAAGGCCGGCGTTGATCCAGAACTGGTCGAGCGACGTCTGCGCCTGAAGGAAGCCCGTGGTCTTGTCATAAACGGAGTATTGATCGTTCGTCATGACCACGATGAACGGGTCGATCGGGGGATTGGTGCCCATCGGCGGAGTATTCGTGCCGACCGCCGCGGCAATATCGGGAGGCGATATGCCGTTGGGCTGCAAGGTGGTCGCAAACTTGTTTACG
Organism: Planctomycetaceae bacterium; assembly: GCA_035949535.1. GTDB lineage: Bacteria > Planctomycetota > Planctomycetia > Planctomycetales > Planctomycetaceae > DASPSM01. The sequence continues at coordinate 9,029 of DASZIA010000497.1, forward strand.
TTGACGTCGCTCGTCTCGATGATCGAGACCGTGGCTGTGACGGCCATCCCTGCGACAACTGGTTCGCCATTTGGTGCAACCACGACGCCGGTGCCGGAAGGAGCGGCTGACGCGGGCACGTCGAGCGACGGGCTGTTCAGCGAGACATTGAAGTTGAGCGAAGGAACGAGGAGGTTTTGACTTTCGCCCAGCGCGATGGTGTCGACGAAAATCGTCTGCTCGGTGACTCCCGGCGCAAAGGTGAGCGTGCCGGTGGGATTTGCCGAGTAGGTGACCCCGTTGATGGCCGTTCCATCGGTGATTTTGTAATTCACGCTCACTTGGAAGGGGAGCGCGCGGGACAGGAAGACCTGCACCGGCGCCACACCGCCCTGCGTCGTGACGGCGTCTTGAATCGAGAAGGTGACCGGCACGTTGGGATTGACGTAGTGCGCCGACACGGTCGGAGCGCCCGCCGCCACGGCCCCCGTGACGCTGGCGATGCCGACGACGACCGTTGTTTCCTGCCGGTTTAGATTGTCGTTGAGGCCGGTGAGAATAACGCTGCCGATCAACTGGAAGGCCGGGATGATGATCTGATCCGTCGCCGTCCCGGGATTCAGCTGGTTCGCCCCCTCGGTGACGCTGTAGTCGAGGTTGGGGGTTGCAGTTCCGGTAAAGGACAGATCGACCGTGACGGGCACGTTGGTCGTCGCGGCGAGCGACGCGGTCACAACTACCTGGCCGCCAGACGTGAAGGTCTCGTCGCCAGGGTTGATCGTGTCGTTGGGATCAGGATCGTCTCCGTCCGAGAGTGCCAGCGTGACGGCCGGCTTGGAGTTCGTGTTGATGATCGTGACGGTCGTCGTATTGGCCGTCGCCGAGGCTGAGGCCTGGTCGATCAGCCCCAGCGTGATGATCAGCGTCGTACTGGGACCGATCTCGAAGTTGTTGAGTCCCGTGACGGTGATCGTGGTGCTGGTCGTGCCGCGGTCGATGAAGACAGTGTCGTCAAGTGGGAATCCGGTGATAGGTGAAATCCCGTTGCCCAACTCGTTCCCATTGGCGTCAGTGATGACGTAATTGGGCCCGCCGAGACTGTTGGGGGCGATGATGTCATTGGCCGCGTTGACGCCCGTGCCGGAGAAGAGGAGCTGAATCGCCGTTGTGTCTTGCGAAACGGTCGACTGGGAGATGGTGATCGTCGCGGTGCCGCCATTGTCGCTGATCGAGACGCCGCTGACCGCCGGGATGGACACCACTGGGTTTTGCCCGAACGGATTGCTGTTGAAGAAGTTGTCGACCGCCAGGAGAGTGACCGTGCTCCCGCCGGGGGCCTGTTGGACGGTTGCAGGCGCGCCCGACGTCTTGAAGACGACGCTTAGGATCGTGACGAAGACCGTGGCGGTCGGCAGGTTCGCGATCGTGTTCGGGATGCCGGTTAAGATGGTCTCCCAGGGTTGAGGGACGATGCCAAACGTTCCCCCGAGTTGGCCTTTCGGGATGGTGACCGTGGTCGTGCTGACCGTGTAATTCGCGGGTGCAGCGGTGCCTAGGACCGCGCTTCCTGAAAACCCGAGAGTGATGACGATGTCGTCGACGTTGATGGGCGCGGTGAGGGCGGCCGCTACAAATATAGTACCGCCGCCTTCGTTGAACTCGTTCCCGTTGGGGCCGAAGCCGCCTCCCACCTTAAGGAAAATCTCTGGCCGGTCGGCGTCGGCCCGAATGATCGTCACCGACTGAGAGCCGCCGGCGATCGCTGCATTGGTCGTCGAAAAAATGCTGACGACCACCGTCTCATCGCTCTGGGTCGTGTGGTCGTCGACGCCCGTGATGGTGATGCTGCCGGAAGTTTGGCCGGGGGCGATCGTGATCGTGGTGGAAGAGGCCGTATATTGCGTGCCGAACGTGGCCTGCCCGCCGAATTGCAGAAGGATTGTGACGGGCGCCGTGGCCGGCTTCGAGAGAGTGGCAACAACCTGCGTGGTGCCGCCAGCCTCGGAAAACGGGTTGGTGGTGACCGACAGCGTGACAGTAGGAACGGCGGTCTTGGGCGCGGTTTGGACCGCCTTCACCGCCGCGTCGGCGTTCACCAGGCCGAAACCGTCGGCGCTGTTGAACCCCGGGTTCCCGCTCATCGGGATCGTCGTGTTCTCCAACAGAGAATAGGTTTCCGTTGGAGAAAGCGTTCCGGCTCCGCCACCCTCTTGCAGCATCAGGGCAGCAACCGCGGCAACGCTGGGTGCGGCAGCGGACGTGCCGAAGAACGGCGTGAACTCCGATGTGCCGGTGATGTTCAGATTGACGCCGTCGACACCGACGAATGAGGGAGTCTGACGCACGAGCGGGCTCGCGAGCGGATTGCCCGCGGTGTCAAACAGAAACTCCGTGCCTCCGCCGGTCGACGAAAATGGTTCCAGCTGAGGTGGCGTGACCCCGAACGCGGGCGTATTCGTGTACTGTGCCGCGCCGACCCCTGCGGCTCCCAGCGCAGTCGGCTGGCCGAAAGTGGTTCCGCTGTTCGTCTTGAAGGTATCGATCAGGAAGGGCAGACCGTTCGTCAGGCCGATGTACTTCATGACCGTCGGGTTGGGGCCCGAGTCGTGCTCGATGGCAACGAAGAATGTTTCCGTCCCAAAGCTGCCGTCGTTGACGAAGGAAAAGAGCTGCTGTGCGTCTCCGCCGATGGTGTTGTTGATTCCGAACGCGACGATGTTCGAGGACAAGCTCGCTCCAGTCAGCAGGAACATGTCCATCTGACTCTGCGAGCCCCTTCCGCCAACCGAGGCGAACGGCTGATTCCACTGGAAGTCGAAAGTGACCACGGAGCCGACCGGGATGGTCACCTGCTGGAAGTCATTGCCACTGCCGAAGGCGTCCAAAGAACTGCCCGGGAAGATTCCGGCTTGGCCTGGCGTGAACGTACCTTGCCACGCCTGACTGCCGTCGTTGCCGGCTGACGAGAAGTAG
>DASZIA010000498.1:0-7449 GCA_035949535.1 Planctomycetaceae bacterium
GGCCTCCTGGGAAAATGGGGCTTGCAACAACCACATTCTCGCAGGAGGCCGGGATCTTTTAGAGACCGACTTAAAAGCGCCCCTCGTCAATCACAAACCCAAAAACCATCGACGCTTCGGGCTTCCGTTAGTGCCATTCAGCTGCGTCCCCTTTTCCTTCCTTTTCCTTCTTTATTCGCCTTCTAATTGACAACGATCGGATACGGCTTCGTGCGCGCAATCTTCAACCAATGGTAATCAAACTCCGCTTGACCCTTGGTGTCGCCTCGGATCCAAACCTCAAGACTGTAGTGCCCTGGCTCTAGTTCGCGCCAGTCTTCGGGTAGGCCAAAACCCCCCAGCGCATCTAGCGTCAGCACAATCGGTTTGCCGGGAACGACGGTTATCCTTTCCGGTGTCGTCTTCGGAAACTGGACCTTATTGCCCCTCTTGACCGGCATTCCTTTTGGCCACGCAAGAGAGACGTCAACCTGAGAAGTCGTGAATGCGATTGGTGTTGTTCCTTTCACAGCAACCTGGAACGACACTTCAATCCCCTCTCGCGCGCGTCGCCGCACTTTCGCGGAGATAATTGTTAGCTGCAGCTCCCCCTTATACGGAACATACTTCGGTTCTTGGAGCGCATTCATACAAACGGATACGCCACCGATTGCGCGCGGACCGAAGAGGATGAGTGTCGTCAGGTTCTTGAGCCCGCGGAGCTCCTTCAAGCCGGCGTCGGTGATGTTGGTACTGCCGAGGTTGATCTCCGTTACCGGACGACCGGGCAGCTTCTGGTCCCGCTTGATCTGGCCCCCCACCGATTCGATCCGTTGAATCGCGAGGTCCAATTGTCTGTGGCATCGACGCTGCTGATCGGTGCCAGGACGATGACAAGCAGAACAGAAAAGGTCGTCGTTCGTCGATTGCCTTTGAGCAAGCAATTCATTGCGGCGGCGACGCGAGAATTCATGGCTGCTGCCTCCCGGTCTCTGGATTCTACCCACAAGGCGTCTGCGGCGGACCCTTCCTCCTTTTCCTTCCTTTTCCTCAAGCTCCATCTCAATCCCCCGCGCCGGTTCTGCAAGACGATCCGCTTCGCGGTACCATTCCAGTTCCCGATGTTCGGCAGACACCCGCTGGCCCAGGAGCTAATCGACCGCTCGGGTGCTTCGAGCGGCGGCGAGCCAACGCACCGCTATAGTTCACGCTGACAGTCGCCCATGCGCCAGATCTCGTACGAAATGACCTCGTATTTCAAAAAGCTCATCCCGGCACTTTGGCTCGGGATGCTTGCGGGTGTCGTGGTTCTGATGACTATCGAGGGGCAAGGCGATACAGCGATTTTCTTTGCCGTGTGCGGGACCGCGGTCATGTACCTGCTGCTGCGCAGGCTGATTTTCCCAATGATGGACACAGTTTGGGTCGACGGCGACGACCTGGTTATCAGCAATCGAGGGGAGGAAGACCGCTTTCCGATCGCCAACATTGTCAACGTCGAGGGCTCGCTGATCGCAAGACCGGAGCACATCCGGCTGACTGTGAGACCGCCGTCGCGCTTCGGTCAAACGATTTGCTTTTGGCCGCCGTTTCGGTGGTTACCCGTCGGGTCGCATCCGGTGGCCCGGGAGTTGATCGACCGGTCACGGTGGTTCGAGCGGCAGTGAGCCGACGCGCTGTCGTGGATGCGCCGATAACGATCGACTAACGAATTGTCCGCGACGCCCGGCCATCACTTCGGGATCTCGACGCGGGTCACTTGCCGCTCAAGGGCAGAAAAGAGGGTAGAAAAGGGAAGCAGGTCTTTCGAGGTCGGGTCTAACAGATGCCGCCGCACTTGGCTTCGATTCGACCGTGAGCGCCACCTATAATTTGCTGAGCCGGCGTCACAACCCGCGACCTTATTCTTGTCATTCCGATGATTTCGGGTGCCTGAGTTGGATTCTTCGCCCCTATTGACTGCTGAACAATTTGCGGAACAAGTCCGAGACGATTTTGACCTGCAGCGGGCCGAGCTGGTGCGCGGCCAGGTCGAGGTCCTGGAAACGCCCGACCTGCTGCACGGAGCGATCGTTCTCAATCTGACCAAGGCGTTCGCTGCCTACTTGCACCAGGCGCCCGACGAGCAGGGTTATGCGTGCTTCGAGATTGGCCTGATCGTCGCTCGCGAACCGGACACCGTTCGTCGGCCCGCCGTCAGTTTTTTTGTCGGCGGCGAGCGGTTTGCCGAACTCGATCATGCGGTGACGCACACTCGTCCGGCTCTGGTGGTCGAGATCGGTTCGACCAACGACCGCCGTCGCACGATGCGCGACCGCGTCGAATCGTATCTCAATTGGGGCGTGCGGACGGTTTGGATGGCCGACACGCTCGATAAAGCCGTGCATTGCATCCGCGCGGGCCAGCCACCGCGGATCTTTTCGAGCCGCCAATCAATCCCCGGCAGTCCGGTGTTCGCCGACCTGAAGATCGCCGTCAAATCGCTGTTTGAGATGCCTGAGTAGGCGAGTGCGGGAGGGCGATCCGCCGCGGCGGACCGCCGAGCCGGCTTTGCTTCGCCCTCACGACGTTACATCCACAAATGCACGCGCTCGGCGAGTGCGGGCGGCATGCGGCGTTCGACGGCGGCCCGGATCTGCCGCTCGTGGTAGCGCGTGCTGAAGTGCGAGAGGATGATCAATTCGTTGTGGAAGCGGTCGGCCCGCTCGATGATGTCGTCCAAGTGCGTGTGCCCGAACTTGTGAATCTTTTCCTTGCGGTGCTCCGGGCGGAAGAACGTCATCTCCGTGATCAGAATCGTCGCCTCGTACAACGGGGGATAAGCGTCGAGGCCCGCCGGCGCGGTGTCTCCCGCATAGCACAACAACGGCACGCGCACTTCGTGAGTCACTTCCGCGCCGGATAATCGCAGCTCGCGGATTTCGTCTCCCGTTTTGCCCTGGTAGTCGGGCTTTAACTTCTTTCGGCGATCCCACACGACGTAGCCCAGCGAGGGAACGGTGTGCTTGGTCGGGAACGCCGTCACGACGTGCTCGCGCGAGAGCTCAATCTCGTCGCCGGGCCGCACGCCGACCAGATCGACGAGCATCCGTCCGCGATCGAGCCGCTGCCAGATGTGCAGCATGCGTTGGACGTTCTCGACCGACTCGGCCGGCAAATAGACGCGGGGTGGTTCCATCTTCATCATCCGCCGCCGCGACACGTAGACCGGAATCGACGCGAGGTGATCGAGATGGGAGTGGCTGACGAAGAACGTTTGCGTGCCCGTGAACGACCAGGGGCTGCCACCCAGCTCGAACCCGATCTTCAGCTCCTGGACGCGCCAATAGCTTTGGACCGCAGCCCGCGAGTAGCCCTCGATCGTGAGTCCCTTGAAGGCGAGCGTTCGGACGGGAAGGTTTTCGATCATCGGATCAGGCGACGGCCACCAGCTTGCCAGTTGTGATGCTCTTGGCCTCAGCATAGCAGAGTGCGAGAGCATCGCGCGCCAGCGCCCCACTCAAGAGCTCGGGCTCGGTTCCCTGCCGAACGGCGTTGACAGCCGTCTGCAATTCGGCCGTGAACGCCGCGCACCACTCTTTGCCGCTCTTGAGCGCCGGCGTCGTGGCCTTGCCGTCGTTCGTGATCAATGTCAGCGGACGCTCGACCTGCCAGGCTCCGCCGATCGTGCCGGCCGAAAAGAGCACCGTGGCTTTCTCGAAGTAAACCTCGAATCCGTGGGCAAACTGTAGGCCCGCGGCAGCGATGCCACCGCTGACGCAGCTGACGGCCAGTTGCGGGTCGGCGTAGACGTATTGCGTGTGGACGTGATTGACGAAACCCTCGGAAACCAGTCCCCGGGCGAACACCTTTTGCGGCAAACCGCACAAAAGGGCGATGAAGTGGTTGTCGTGAATGTGCAGGTCGATGCCCCAGCCTCCCAAGGCGCGAAAGTCCTCGATGTGTTGAGACCACTTTGGGGGGGCGATCACACGCCGGAAATGGGCTGCCAGTAGCCGACCGTATTTCCGCGTTTCTCGCGCCTGGAGCACGAATTGAAACTCGGCGTGAAAGGGAAGCACCTGGGCCACCATCAAAGGCACGTTGGCCTCGCGCGCGGCGGCCACCATGCGATCGGCCGCTTTCAGGTCGACGGCGATCGGCTTCTCGACCAATGTCGGCTTGCCCGCTGCCAAGGACTCGAGGACCGACGACTCATGCATGCCCGTGGGCAAACAGACATCGACCAGGTCGATGTTCGGGTCGGCGAACAACTCGCGGTAGTCCGCATATTTCTTGACCTTTGACAGGTCGACCTTCCCGCCACGCGGACCAAAGTTGCCCTGAATCGACGTCCAATCCCCGGCGAGCTTTTTCTTATCGCGGGTCGCAATGGCAGCGACTCGGGCTCCTTTGAGCTTCCGCGCCGCCTCGAAATGCGTGAAGCCCATGAAGCCCACGCCGACGATCCCAATTCGCACCATCAGTCTGTCGCCTCGCGATAAGTCGTTCCGGTGAAAGGTTTCCTAGCATTGTGTCGCGGTTCGCCCGCGTCAAGCAGGCGCCAATTGGTAAGCGAGGTAAGCTGGCTCGCGCCTCGTTCGCCTGTGACGCCGGCAACGTTGCATCTGATGTAGGCATGTTCGCGTGCACGATTGCTGGGCACGGGGTCCCGTGTGCGCGCCGCGCAGGTCACTCCGCTTTCCCTATTCTTCCTGTACTCACAAAACCGATCACGCAGCTCTTCACTCAAGAAACATCCATGCATTTTCGCAAGCGCACTGGATTTTTCGCCGCCCCAATTGTTATCCTAATGAGTACGTATTCGCATTGATGACAAAAGAATGCGCACGAATTGACCGGCGCTTCGGACGTGTACCTGGCCGCGTGGCGACCACGATCACTGTTCCACGCGATGGCCGGACAGGGTGCATCAGGGAAGCTGCGGCAAAGCCGAACCAAGGAGAAGGCAATGCTAGTTCTGTCGCGCAAGACGGGCGAAAAGATCAGGATTGGCGACAACGTGACGGTGACGATCGTGCGAATCGGCCCCAACAATGTGCGTCTCGGAATTGACGCGCCGCGCGATCTGAACATCGTTCGCGAAGAGTTGGTCTCGAACGAGCCCGTGCTCAATCAATCACAGGGCACGTCGGAAAGCAGCGTCCATCCGTAGGGGCGCAATCGTTCAAGCCGAAATCACGCGACTTGCGCTTGATGGAGCGCGCATCACTTGACGGCGCGCATGACTGTGCAATTTTGACGCGCTGGCCCGCGGCACTGATCCGATGGCTGCCCCTCGCTCGGCGCACGGTGTGATTCTTGTGGCCTCCTCTGGCGCGAAGTAGAATCGAATCAACGGTTGCTTAATTGAGCTCGCCGGCCCAATTTGAGTGCGCATTCTGGGCGGCGTTTTCCCTCGTAGTCCATCGCAACCGAAAGAGAGTCGGAGCGCCTAAATGCTGCGGTTGAGCGGCCGAGGGACAACTCATACCTGCGACGGCATGACTCGCCGCGATTTCCTGCAGGCGGGTGCGCTCGGCGCCATCGGCTTATCGCTCGTCGACTACGCGGCTCTCAAGGCCGCCGGCGCCGTCTCCAAGGATTACGACGAGCGCTCGGTCATCATGATCTTTAATCTGGGAGCGCCTAGCCAGCTCGACGTCTTCGACATGAAGCCCGAGGCCGCCGCCGAGATCCGCGGACCGTTCCGGCAGATTGCGACCGCGGCTCCCGATATCGGTCTGAGCGAAATCCTGCCGAAACACGCACGAATCGCGGACAAGTTTTCGCTCGTTCGCAGTTGCTACCACACCGCGGCCGCCGTGCACGACACGGGCCACCAGATGCTGCAAACGGGCCGATTGTTCACGGGCGGCATCAACACGCCCCACGCGGGCTGCGTCGTGTCGTATCTCCGCAGCAGGCGGAGTGACCTGCCGGCTCACGTGCTCTTGCCCAAGCCGATGGGCCCGACAGGTGGCAACATGCCCCACGGGCAGGACGCCGGCTTTCTCGGCAAATCGTACGACCCGTTCGTGCTCAACGCCGACCCGTCGCAGCCGCATTTTCAAGTTCCGGATCTCTTGCCGCCCAAGCAGATCGGCGAGGTCCGACTCGCGCGCCGCCGCAAGCTGCGCGATCTCGTGGAACACACGGTCGACCGCTTCGAGTCGAGTCAGAACGAGCAGCTGCTGGCCAGCAACTTCGACGCGGCCTTCCGCATCATGACGAGTCGACAGGCACGCTCGGCGTTCGATTTGGAACAAGAGTCCGATGCCATACGCAACCGGTACGGACGCAATCGATTCGGCCAATGCTGCTTGATGGCTCGCCGGCTGATCGAAGCGGGCGTGCGGTTCGTGACGGTGAACACATTCCTGACCGTCTTTGATGAGATCACGTGGGACATCCACGGCACGAAGCCGTTCACGTCGATCGAAGGCATGCGCGACATCGTGGCGCCGATGTACGACCAGGCCTACAGCGCGCTAATCGAGGACCTGAATCAGCGCGGCATGCTCGACAACACACTCGTTTGCAACCTGGCCGAGTTCGGTCGCACGCCGCGGGTCAACCCGGCCGGTGGCCGCGATCACTGGCCGCAATGTTGGACAAGCTACTTTGCCGGTGGTGGCGTGCAGGGAGGCCGGGTTGTTGGTCGCAGTGATGCGATCGGCGGTTATCCGGCCGAGCGCCCCGTCGCGCCGAATGAAGTCGTGGCGACGATCTTCCACAGTTTGGGATTGGACCTCGAGACCCAGCTTCCCGGTCCGGCCGGCAGGCCGTTTGCATTAGTCGATTCCGGCACCAAGCCGATCACCGAACTGTTTTGACCCGCCTCGACCTTGTCCCGCCGTCGCAGCTTGCCGAAAGGCAAACACTTCGATGAACGTCTCTTCAATCGCATCCGGAACCAAAAAGCCGATTCCGGGTGGCACTGGCGGCTTGCCCGCCAGTGTCTTCCAGCGCTCGGAAGCAGAACACTGGCGGACAAGCCGCCAGTGCCACCCATTTTCCGTCGGTCTTAAGCGAACACTCGCGCGCGGCGCCCTCACGGTCCTCGCGACCGTCGCAGCCCTTGTGGCCTTGCGCGCGGAGGGCATTTCCGCCACGAGCGGCGATTCGTTGGCGATCCTTCCGCACGCGATCGTGCTGCGGGGACCCAAAGCGCGGCAGGCGATCGTCGTCGAGCGCCAGGCACACGGCCAATGGGTCGGACCGGTGACCGAAGGCGTCGTCTTTGAATCCAGCAATGCCAAGGTTGTGCGAGTCAGCAAGTCGGTCGCGATTCCTGTCGGGGACGGCAAAGCCACCATTCGCGCCCGATGGAAGGACCACACCGCGCAGATCGACGTGACGGTCGAGCATCAAAAGGTCGACGAACCCTGGAGTTTTCGCAATCACGTCCAGGCGGTGCTGACGAAAGCCGGCTGTAATTCGGGCGCTTGCCACGGCGCCGCCGCGGGAAAGAACGGCTTCCGGTTGTCG
>DASZIA010000499.1:0-11031 GCA_035949535.1 Planctomycetaceae bacterium
GCTGGACGGCATATCGGCGATGGCCTGCGTGATTTCCCGCAGCGCCTCTTGATAGTTGCCGGCGTAGAAGGCCGCCCGCGCCGCGGCGAAATGCGGATCATCCTGCGGCGCCTGATTCTGGCTCTGGGCCTGGTTCTGGCCTTGCGGAATCGGCACGCCGTAGTCATACCCGCCGTAGTCGTAGGCGTTGGTGTAATAGGGATTCAGATAGGCGCCGCCAGCGAGGGTGTCGTACCAGAAGGGGTAGCCGCCGTACCAGTAGGGCGCGCCGAATCCCCAGTACCCGAGGCCGATCCCCCAGCCCCAGCCCCTGCCCCAACCCCAACCGCGATTCCCGCCCCAGCCGCCGCCGCGCCACGCACCGCCACCCCAGCCTCCGCCGCGGAAGGCCCCGACGGCTCCGCCGCCCGGGCTCACGCCTCGAAATGCGCTGCCACTGGAAAAGCCCCGCGACATGCCGCCCATGCCTCCGCCGCCGCCCATGCCGCGGCCACCACCACCGCCACCGCCGCCACGGCCCCCGCCGCCTCCTCCTCCTTTGGCTTCGGCCATGTTCGGCAACATCATCGCCGCACATCCGAGTGCGATCGCGGCGAACAAAAGACGCTTTGAAGGATGCCTCATCGCTTCGCCCCCTTTACATTCCGGCCAGGCAAATTCTGCACACGCACGAATCCGCCCGTTCGCGGTCTTCCAACACCCAATTTGAAACAGAGCGCTTGCGCTCTACTGCTATTCTACGATTCCCTCTGCGGGTTTTCTAACCGGCGTCTCAGACCGTCGACCCGACCTTCGCGTGCGTCGCGGTCCGGAAATCCTTCGCAATCGGCAAGGCCACCAGCCTTGTAGCCGCTGGGCCGTGCGCCGGTATGATGGGGATTCCACGCGGGCGCAACCAAGCCGCGCCCCCTACCAGTGCAAATTTCGAGCCGAAAATGAACCCGCCCTCCCGGCCGCGCCTCGCCGCCATCGTCACCGAGTACCGCAAATTCTCCCATGCCGAGCACATCGTCGATCGCTTCCTGTTCGGTTACGGCTGGGAGGGCCGGCACCACAAACCCGACATGGATGTTGTTTCTCTTTATGTCGATCAGAAGCCGGCGGGCGATCTGAGCCGGTCCCGTGCGCAAGAATTTCCCAAGATGCGGCTGGCTCCGACGATCGCCGACGCGCTCTGTGGCGGCGGCCGCACGCTGGACGTCGACGGTGTGTTGCTTATCGGCGAGCACGGCACGTATCCGCGCAACGAAAAAGGCCAGACCCTTTATCCGCGCTATGAGTTCTTCGCGCAGATCATCGACGTCTTCCGCAAAAACGGGCGAAGCGTTCCGATCTTCAACGACAAGCATCTCTCGTGGAGCTGGGACCACGCGGACGAGATGGTCGCAACGTCGCGAGCGCTCAAATTTCCCTTGATGGCTGGGTCGTCTCTGCCGGTCACGCGCAGGCTTCCGGCCGTCGATTTCCCGTACGACGCAATGCCCACCGAGGTGATGGCGATCGGTTACGGCGGCGTCGACAGCTATGACTTTCACGTGCTCGAGACCATTCAGTGCATGGTCGAGCGGCGCCGCGGCGGCGAAACCGGCGTTGCCGCCGTGCAGGCGCTTCGCGGCGATGACGTCTGGACGCGAATGAAAGCCGGATCGTGGCAAGCCGGCGGCTGGGATCCGGAGCTGTTTCGAGCTTGTCTTTGTCGCAGTATTCAGCTCGGTTCTGCCCATGCCGGTTACAGCGACATTTATCCGACCGAGGCTGACGTGCGGACGCTTGTGAAAACGCCGATTGCCTATCGCATCGAGTATCGCGACGGGCTCAAGGCGACCATGCTGCTGCTCAACGGCCTCGTCACCGACATGACGTTTGCGGCCAGGCTCAGGGGCGGGAGCAATGTCTTTTCGTGTCTGATGTACCTGCCGCATCGCGACGTGTGCAACTTCTTCAGCCCGCTTGTTCACCAGGCCGAGACGATGTTCCGGACCGGCAAGAGTCCGCGTCCGATCGAGCGGACCCTGCTGACGACGGGATTAACCGCTGCGGGGGTCGAATCGCTCTGGCGCGGCCAACAGCGAATCGAGACTCCGCACCTGTCGGTGGCCTATCAGGTCTCGCCAGAATCGGTCTTTTGGAGAACATGATGGTTTCACGTCGAGAATTCTTGGCGACGTCCGGATCGGCTCTGGCCATCGCGGGCCTGCAACCGCCAGTTTCGGGCAGGACTCCACGCAATCCCAAGCGGGTGGCGCTCATCGCAACTCTTTGGACTTACCAGTCCCACGCGCAGCATATCGGCGACCGGTTTCTTGTCGGCTATCCCCATCAGGGCGACTGGCATGAGCCAAACATGCAGATTGTTTCGGCATACGTCGATCAGAAGCCCACCGGTGATTTGAGCGCGGAACGAGCGAAGTGTTTCGGCCTGGCGGTCTATCCGACAATCGCGCAGGCGCTTCGCAATGGCGGAGACAAGCTGGCGGTCGATGCCGTGTTGATCGTTGGTGAGCACGGCAATTACCCCCGGAATCACAAAGGTCAGATCCTCTATCCCCGCTACGAGTTCTTCAAACAGTGCGTAGAAGTCTTCGAGCGCGACGGCCGGTCTGTCCCTGTCTATAACGACAAGCATCTCTCTTATAGCTTCCGCAAAGCGGCCGAGATGGTGGCCGACTCGAAGCGTTTGGGCTTTCCGATGCTCGCTGGCTCGTCACTGCCGGTCACCTGGCGGTTGCCCGAGCTTGAATTGCCGCTGGAGTGTGAGATCGAAGAAGCTTTGATGGTCGGTTGCGGCTCGTCCGATCCGATGGATTATCACGCCCTCGAGGCGATGCAGTGCATGGTCGAGCGTCGGCGCGGCGGAGAGACCGGCATCAAATCGGTGCAGCTCATCGAAGGACCGGCGGTGTGGCAGGCCGGCGAGCAGGGTCGCTATTCCAAACGCCTGCTCGAGGCGGCCCTCTCGCGATCGGACAAAATCTTCGGCAAGACGACCGAAGATGCCCGACCGCAGGACCTAGTTGGGAGCGGCGCGTTGCCCCAGATCGTGCCGGAGCCGGCCGCCTACTTCATCGAGCGTCGCGATGGACTGCGAACGACGCTGTTGATGCTCAACGGAGCCGTCGGCGATTACACGTTCGCGTGCCGTCTCAAAGGATCGAACGAAATCCTTTCCACACAGTTCTTTCTCACGCCGACGCCGAACGTGACGTATTCCGCCTGTCTCGCATCCAAGATCGAAGAGATGTTCGCAACCGGCAAGCCTCCATATCCGGTTGAGCGAACGCTCATCGTCTCCGGAATTCTGGAGAGCTGCCTCGACTCGAAGGTGAAAGCGCATACCCGGCTCGACACGCCCCATCTCAGCGTGTCCTACCGCGCCCCGGCTCAATCCCACTTCTGCCGCGCCTGACTGAGCGCGTTTGATCGTTTTGCCAGCGGCGAGAACGAGACCGTTTGTCGAAAGGGTTTGCGACTGTATCAATACGGCAGCTACCACCGGATTTTTCGGACCCCATTTTCGGACCGGGCCGAGATGAATCCGCAATCTCCGCTCGGCTGCCTGTTGATGATTGTCGTCCCGGCGCTCTTGGTCGCTTCGACCTATTTGGCCTGGTGGGAACTCCGGTTCCTGGTCCAAGGTCGGACGACCGACGCCGTCGTCGATCGCGTCGAGGCAATCGCACTGCGCCCGCACCGCACGTTTAGCGATTCCTACCTGGAAGTCCGCTACTCATTCCAAGACGAGCTGACCAAGCGGTTCCGTACGGAGCGCGACGAATTGCCCCTCTCGTGGCCCCGCCCTGGCAGCAAAGTGCGGATTGAATACGTGCCCGGACTGCCGGGGGGTTCACGCGTGGAGGGGCATCGACACGTCTGGTTCACGACCTTGTTTGTCGTCTGCCTGATCGGCTCGGGCGTGTACGTCGGATTTCTAGTGCGAGACGCGCGGCGGGCGGTTACCGAGGAAGAGGCTTTCGAGGCGAGACGACGTCGACGTCACGAGGCCTAGTGAGAGGGAGAGACGTCGGCTTCGCGCTCGGCAACCGACTGCCGAACCTTTTCACGACTGGTTTAAATCCTCATTCCATCTTCACGAGCGAGCCTGGCACCGAGGCTTGGACAACAACCGCACCCAAATCCTGGCCGCTTTGTTCGCCTACCAACTGCTCCTCCGATACAACCATCGACGCCGCAAACGCAACGGACGCGTTAGATGGATTCTCGTGGGGCTCTGAATTCCCGGACACGCTCGAGCTTGCTCAGTCGTGGCACCCCATGCGATTTAGCGCTCGCCGAAGAGCCGATTCAGACGCGATTGGTGATATTGCAGTCTTTCCTGCGGCGTCATGTTGGCAAAATCAACCGCAGGTGGGTTTCTTGGGGCAGCCTGCTTCGCGCATCCACTCGCGCGGCCGTTCAAACTGGTCGCGGCGGCAGGAATGCTTATCGTGCGATTTGCCGCTCCGTAGCTTGTGGCCGTTGTTCGCAGCTCCAAGTCCTGCTCGAGCGTTCGATGAGGCTCGAGTCCAAGCTTTGCCAGCACGGCGTGATAAGCCCGAACCGCCTCGACGGGTGTGATTTCGCCATCGACGACGAGCCTCAAAAACTCGATGAACGCCAGTTGGCACTCTGCCTGGTTAATCTTGCGACCGAAGAGGGCCGCGCGGCCGCCGTATTTGCGAACGTCGTGGATCAACTGGAACGCGTCGAGCGTTGTTCCGGCCGCCCCGCCCAGCACGCCGACGATCAGGTGCGGATCGTAGGTGACGAGTTCCTCGAGGGCCTGCGGGCCGTGGTAAACCATCTTGAGAAACAGGGGCCGACCTTTCGCGGTGACGCCGGCCAGAGTGCGGGCAACCACGTCATTGATGAAGGCGGGCACTTGTTCAGTCGACAGGCCTTGCGGCGCATTGGGGTCAAAGACCTCGAGAAAGTGGCGAAAGTTGTGCCGCTCGGCCTCTTCGCGAAATTGTTTGTATTTTTCGAGCGTGAGGAGGTCGAGTTCGCAGCGATTGTTGAAAGTCACTGAGTACAGCCCCAGGTCGACACCGCGGCCCCGCTCACCAGGCTCACAATCGAGGTGGCCGCACTGGGCGTGATCGAGCGTCGCTGTTCGGAAAGGTCGGGCCGGTTGGAGATGCGTCGTCCCGCCGCGCGGGATGTGCACATCGGTGGCGTCGTTGGCCCGCACCGCCGGCGTTATGGGCGAATTGTTAAAGAGCCGCTCTTCGAGGCAGAGGGTTTCGCTTATGCTGGCCGACATCAGCACGATGTCGACCACTTGCTGACGGATGACATCGCGAATCTGCTGACGGTACTCGGCCAGGGACTTGAACCGAGTTTCCCCGGCGTGTCGCTCGGGCGAGCGACCCGGAGCGGCGACCCCGAACGCCATATCGGCGTCTTTCGCGTCAGCGAGGATAAACTCCTTCGAGCCATGCGGATCGGCGTGAATAGCCCGCAACTTGTGATCGAGGGATTTTTCCATGAAATCGATGTCGCTGAACTGAACGCCCCGGCGAGCCGCCAGCGTGAGCTGGCGGGTGCTTCTTTCCGCGTGCAAGGTGCCCAGCCGGCGCGAAGCACCCACCGCCTTACACCGGCGGCTCGCCTATCGGAGCACTTTGTCGATTGTCTCTCGAAGAACCTTTGCCGAGTTCGTGAGGCCCATGCGTTCTTTTGGCCACAGTTCGATCTCGGTGTGGCCGAGGATGCCGCTCGCGCCGACGACCGTCGGTACGGACAGGCAGACGTCGCGGATTTGATAAGCGCCGGTTTGCAGCGTCGAGATCGGCAGGATTCGCCGTTGGTCGAGGGCCACGCTTTGGATCACGTCGGCAATCGCGACCCCGACGGCGAAGCCGGCACCCGTTTTTTTCTTGATGACTTCGGCCCCGCTGCCGCGCGTCCGTTTTTCGACTTCTTGAATGACCGCCGGGTTGACGCCGGGCCATTTGTCCAAGGGGAGGCCCGCGATCTGTGCCGCCGACCAGATGGCGACCATACTGTCGCCGTGTTCGCCCAGCATCATCGCCGAGACCTGAGTCGGCGGCACTTTCAACTGTTGGGCCAGGATGCCGCGGAGCCGCGTCGTGTCGAGCATCGTCCCCAGGCCGAAGACCCGCTGGGGCCCCTGCGGCAGCTCTTTCACCGCGAGATAAGTCAGCACGTCGACTGGATTGGAGACAACAAACACGAACGCGTCTTTGCGCAAATCGTTCGCTCGCAGATCGGCAAGGATTTTTCGGAACAGCTCGACATTGCGGTTGATCAGATCCAGGCGGCTCTCGTCCGGCTTGCGGCGGAGCCCGGCCGTGATCACGACCATGTCGGCCCCGGCGATCTCTTCCATTCCGCCGCCGGTGATCGTCTGGTCGGCGACCAGCGACGAGCCGTGCATCAAGTCGAGCGCCTGCCCCTCGGCCAGCTCACGATTTACGTCGACGAGCGCGATCTCGCGCACGATGCGACCGGCCTGCAGCGCAAAACCCGCGCACGAGCCGACCAGCCCGCCTCCACCGATAATTGCAACTTTCATAGGTGTCGATTCGTCTGTCGTAGGGTGGGCCAAGGCCCGTTCCGGGCCGCCGGCCCACCGTTTTGCGATGATGGTGGGTCTGCGCTCGCTGACGCGAGCTGGTCCCACCTTACAGCGTCATCCCTTTCCGAGTGCTTGCAGAACCTGGTCAGTGATCGCCTTCACCAAGCCGTCGAGGTCCGCGCCGGGGACTGCCTTCCCGCCTCCGCTGGCAGCCGGCCCCTTCGCGGCGAGATATCCGGGATAGTCCGGTGCCGGCTCGAACGCGTTCGGCTTGGGTAGCGATTCGCGGTAGCCGTCGCGGAACGCGCTGTTGCCGCACAGGTCGCAGTTCTCGACGTGAAAGCGCGGATCGTCGAAGCCCAGCTTCTTCTTCAGGTCGAGCAGTTCGTTCGTCTGCTGCTGAGTGAAGTAGTCGACGCGACCCAGCTGCCGTGAGAGCAGCAAAATGCGGCAGTAGGCGTCGAGGATCTCGGTCTTCCAATACGCCTCTTCGAGGTCTTTGCCGAAGCTCACGGTCCCGTGGTTCTTGAGGATCACGCAGCTCGTTCCCTTGAGGAACGGGAGCACGGTGTCGGCGAATTTTTGGCCCCCGGGGGTCTCATACGGGGCAATCGGAATCTCGCCCATGAAGACCTCGACCTCCGGCAGAATGCACTGCGGGATCGGCTCGCCCGCAACGGCAAAGGCGGTCGCGTGCGGCGGATGACAGTGCACCACCGCCTCGATGTCGGGGCGCGCCTTCATGATCGTCAGGTGCAGCAGGATTTCGCTCGTCCGCTTCCGCTTGCCCGCGATTTGCTTGCCGTCGAGGTCGACGGCGCAGATGTCGTCGGGCGTCATGAAACCTTTGCAGATCATCGTGGGCGAGCAAAGGACTTCGTTCTCGCCCACGCGGATCGAAATGTTGCCGTCGTTGGCCGCGGCGAAACCTTTGTTGTAGACCCGCCGGCCGATCTCGCAGATCAGCTCTTTGAGCTTGCGGTCGTTCAGCCGACTTTGGCCGTTCTTGCCGCTCCACTTGGAAGCCGGGACGGAGGGTTTCGGGCTATTCGTAATCACAGTCATTTGCCTTCTAATTGATGCAATTCCAAGAACCGGCCGGCTTACACCGGCCGCTCGCCAATTTGGATTGTGTCGAGGATCGCCGCGTTGTAGGCGTCTATCGGCTTGACCTCGGGGTGGAATGGAGCGGAAGCCTCTGCCCCTTCGCTGACGGCGATCAGCGATCCGACGCCGGCGCCCAATTCGTCCAAGGTCACAAAGGGTTCCTCATCGCCGGCCCGTAAACTCTGCAGGGTTTCTCGGTCGAGCGGCGCACAGACCCGCCACGCGGCCCCTGTCAACGACGGATGCCCTTGCGAAAGCGTGACGGTTCCGATCACTAGCGCAATTCTCATGGTCGGATCATTCGCTCCAATCGGCCGGCACGGCCGGCTTATTCCACGAGATGATTTCCCGCAACAGATTCCGCAACGCGAACACGGACCGTTCCTTCGGGTCAACTGCAAACAGATTCGCGCCCACCGTGTGCTTGATTCGCTTGACCTGCTCGACAGTCTCTACGGCTGCGGCCCGCACTTGGGGGTTCCGATTCGCATGACAGACTAGCGCCTCAGGCTTGCCGGTAAAACCGATGGCCCCCTCACATTCGCCGCGGCACAGAGCGGCTATTGCGAGGCGGGCCGCTTCGCGATGACAGCCCACCAGTTCGCGATGCCATTGAACGCCCGGCTGCCGCGTGACCGCGTCAAGCGCCGCCTCGACGGCCGGCGTCGAACGGGAGAGGAAAACCGTCCAGGTGGTGCTGGCTGTATTGTTTGACACGGCTTGATTTGACCGGGTCCAGCGGACCTTGCGACTCGACAGGAAGTCGACCGCCGAGGGCGTGACAATCGCTTTGGCGGCAAACACGACGGGTCCGGCAACGATACCCCGCGTTTCGAGCAAGGCTGCCGTGATCACAGCGTCGTGAATTTCTAGTGATCCATTGGCGGCGGAGGCCGGTCGGGTCGCGGGCGCAGCGGCGGCCGGAGCCTGCAATTGCTCGAGCACGCCGGCTACGATGCGATCGACCATCTCCGCCGCATTCGTCATGTTCGCCGCGCCTTTGAGTCGCTGTCGGCGAGGCCGATCACCATCCACCGAGCGGGACTGTTTTCGGCCCCGACCAGTTCCCGAGTCGCCTTGCCGTCGCTGCTGATAATCACGCGATCGCCCCGAGATCCCCCCAGCGAATCAATTGCCAGAATCGGGACGCCGTCCGGCCGCTGACGCGCGTCGAGCGGCTGCACGATCACCAGCCGCCAACCGCGCAGGGTCGCGTGTTTGACCGTGGAGGTCGCGTGTCCGATCACTTCACCGAGCTGCATCGCGCGGTCTCCGAATCATTGATTCAAGAGTTATCGGGAGGGCGAAGCTCCCGCTGAGCCGTCTTTTTCTGCACATGTAAATGCACGGCTCGGCGGGAGCCTCGCCCTCCCGGTCTTCAAATAATCCGCAGATCGTCGACCATCGCGCAGCGCCGTTGCCGCGTGAACGTGAGCGGGTTCGTGACGCCTTCGCCCGTCGGCGTGGCAATGCTGTACGAGAGGTAGCCCTCGCCGCCGAGCCCGAGTCCCGCCATGCAGGGGCCGTTCTTGACGAAGAGAGTCGTGTCCATCGCGCGGCCCATGGTCGTCATTGTCCGCACGTTGCGCGAATGAATCAGGCTCGTGTGTTTGAAGTTGTGCTCGAACTCCCGGGCCAGGTCGATGGCGTGCATCGCGTCGCGAGCCCGCACGAACGGCACGAAGGGCATCATCTGCTCCTCCGGCACGAACGGGTTTTGGACATCAGTCTCGCCGTATAGGATTTGCGTTCCGGCGGGGACGCGCACGCCGACGAGTGACGCCAGCACGGCCGCATCCTTGCCGATCAGGTCGCGGTTGAGCACGGCGTGTCCGCCCGGTTTCTCGGGCGGAGCGAAGGCCAGCTTCGTCAGTTCGTCGATCTGCGACCGGTTCAGGCGGAAGCCGCCGTGGCGGCCGACAGCCTCCAGCAGCGCGTCGAAAATCCGCTCGACGGCAAAGACTTCCTTCTCGCCGATGCACAACAGATTGTTGTCGTAGGCGGCGCCCGTGACGATCGAGCGGGCCGCGTTCTCCAGGTCGGCCGTTTCGTCGACTACGACGGGAGGATTTCCCGGCCCGGCGACGATCGCTCGTTTCTTGCTCGCCAGGGCCGCCCGCGCGACGCCGGGACCACCGGTTGCCACCAACAGCCGCACACCGCGGTGCTCGAAGAGTTGTCCGGCCGTTTCGAGCGTCGGCTCGCCCACGATTGTGACCAGGTTCTCGACGCCGATGGCCTGGTGGATGGCCCGATTGAAACGGCGAACTCCCTCGCAGGCCACCCGCGCGCCGGACGGATGCGGATTGAAGACGACCGTGTTCCCCGCCGCCAGCATGTTGACGACATTGCCGGCCAAGGTCGGCAGTGAGTGAGTGACCGGCGTGACCGCTCCGATCACTCCGAAGGGTGCGTACTCGGTGACAGTCAGGCCGTGATCACCGCTGACGGCGTCGCACTTCAAAAACTCGATCCCCGGGACGAGCTTCACGATCTGGAGTTTTTCGATCTTGTGGTCGAGTCGGCCGATCTTTGTCTCTTCGAGTTCCATGCGGCCCAGCTCTTCAGCCTGCTCGTCGCAGATGCGATAGACGCAGGCAATGGCCTTGGCCCGATTCTCCATCGACACGTCGCGGAACTTTTCGAATCCGCTCGTCGCCGCGGCCACCGCGTCATCGACCGTGCGGAACACACCCCAATCGCCGTTCGCGTGACCGTTGCCGCTGAATGAGGTCGCGCCATTTGGGCGCTTGCCCAACTGGGCCAGCACCTCTTGCACGACTTGTCGAATGGCTTGTTCGTTCGCCTGAATCATCGCGACGCCTCATCAATCTCTGTGCTGTTTGTTAAAGATCGCCGCCGACTATCACAGCCGTCAGACCTGGGCGGTCGCGGCGGCACTGAAGATCGTCTTTGATCCCACCGTCACTCGGTCGACAATTCCAATCACCGCCGCATCGACCGGAAGTTGTTTGGTCTCCGGCGTAAAGCGGGCACTCGAGCCCTGTACGCAAAGCACGACTTGTCCCTCGCCGGCGCCGAGCGTGTCGACGGCGACGAACGTTCGGCCGGTCGGTGTCAGGTCTCTCTGATCTTTTTCGTTCACTCGCAGCGGCTCGATGACCAGCAGCTTTTGGCCGACCATCGACTCGACCTTCTGCGTCGCCACCAGGCTGCCTGTGATTCGTCCCAAAAACATCGAATGTCTCCCGTCCGGCGGCTACGCTGATTTGCGAGAGTGCTCAGCGATCAATTCGGCGGCCTGACGGGCCACCACCAACTCTTCGTTTGTCGGCACCACCCAAACCTCCACGCGGCTGTCGGCGCCGGAGATTCTTGTCTCGCCTTTGACCGACGCGTTGCGAGCCGCATCGAGCCGCAGGCCG
>DASZIA010000500.1:0-11333 GCA_035949535.1 Planctomycetaceae bacterium
CCCTTGTTCCTGTAAATCCGGTTGCTGCTCCCGTCTGGCCCAAGCCCGCCAGCGGCCCGGATCTCGCTGGCGCTATCGCCGCACTCACCGAACGCATCGAGCGAGCGAATTCGGTTGCTGTCCTTCCTGCCTACACGGTCGGGCGCTTCCGGCTTCAGAAAAAGCTACAGGCGCTGATTGAAAAGGTGGGGTGTCCCTTCGCGACGATGACGATGGACAAGGGAATTTTGAACGAGTCGCACGCGCAGTTTGCCGGGATGTACTCCGGGGCAGCGTCTTCGCCCGAAGTCCTGCGAAGTGTAGAAGGGGCCGATCTCGTCATCGATGCGGGAGGAGTTTGCTTCCACGACATCAATACCAGCGCCTATTCACAGAAAATCGCACCGGACAAATTCGTGACCATCGGCATCGACTACGTCCGCGTCGGTGATCGCGTCTTTAATCCCGTTCAGATGAGCGACGTGTTCGACGGCCTCACCGCCGCCGTCCGCAAGAACTTCGGCTATCGGGCGCCACGAAAGCCCGCGATCGAAAAGCAGAACGGCGATGCAAGCGACCCAATTACCGCCGAGGCACTCTATCCTCGCTATCAGGAGTTTTTTCGACCCACCGATCGCATCGTCATCGAAAGCGGCACGTCAACTTCCGGAATCGCGCCACTGACACTGCCTGATGGAGCGGAGATTTACAGCCAACCACTGTGGGGCTCGATCGGCTGGGCAACCGGTGCGGCTCTTGGCGTCGCACTCGCCGACCGGTCGCGTCGAACGGTGCTCTTCACCGGCGAGGGCTCGCATCAACTCACCGCGCTCGACGTCGGCACGATGGGCCGCAACAAGCTCAAACCCGTCATTTTGGTGCTCAATAACCAAGGCTACGCCGTTGAGCGCGCACTCGAATACGACCCGAACTGGGAATACAACGACCTGGCCCAATGGAACTATCACAGGCTCCCGGCGGCTCTGGGTTGCGAAGACTGGTTCACCGCAAAGGTTGCGACGCTCGGGGAACTCGACCGCGCCTTGGAAAGGGCCAGCAAGGGCGACACCGCCTGCTACATCGAGGTCGTCGGCGGACGAACCGATTACCCTGCCGGGCTGGCCCTGGCAAACAAGCGCCTTGACGCCATGTACGCGAATGGGTGAAGGCGGGACCTGGCCGTTTCAAGCGGCGACATCGAACGGCCGCCTCCGCGGCCCCTTCCCCGCTCGTTCGACGAGGTCCGAGTTCATTCGTGTGTGAGATCCACAAGGAGAAAACATCATGAGCGGTGATGCGCTTCTGTGGCACCGCATGCAGTTTGCCTTTACGGTCACGTACCACTACCTGTTTCCGCAGCTGACGATGGGGCTGGCCTTGCTCATCGTCCTCTTCAAGATCGCCGCTCTTCGCACCGGGAATGAGCGCTATGGCGAGGTGGCGCGCTTCTGGGCCCGCATCTTCGGTCTCAACTTCGCAATGGGCGTCGTGACCGGGATTCCGCTCGAATTTCAATTCGGCACGAATTGGGCCCAGTTCTCCAACTACGCGGGAGAAATCATCGGACAAACCCTCGCGATGGAGGGCATCTTTGCCTTTTTTCTCGAGTCGGCCTTTCTCGGACTGTTTCTCTTCGGCGAACAGCGATTGGGCCCGCGTGGACACCTGGCGGCCGCGATCGCCCTCTTTTTGGGATCGTGGCTTTCGGGGTACTTCATCATCGTCACCAACGCCTTCATGCAGCATCCTGTCGGCTATGTGGTCGGGGAAGACAAAGTCCTGCACCTCGGGGACATTTGGACGTTCGTTTTCAATCCTTGGGCGCTCTGGCAATACGCACACAACATGACTGCCTCGGTCATTACCGGTTCATTCGTCGTATCGTCGGTCGGGGCCTACTGGTCGCTCATGCGAGAGCACGTCGATCACGCTCGGATTTGTCTGCGTTTCGGTGTGATCGCGGGGCTCGTGTCTTGCGTGCTGATCGCCATGCCCACGGGAGACCAACACGGGAAAATGGTGGCACGCCACCAGCCAGTCACCTTGGCGGCGATGGAGGGGCTCTTCAAGGGTGGGCCGGAAGCTGAGCTGGCAATTATCGGTCAGCCGAACGTGAGGGATCGCCAACTCGAGAACCCAATCGTAGTGCCCTACGTTCTGAGCTTTCTGGCTTACGGAAGCTTCGGCAGCACCGTGAAGGGGTTGAACGACTTCCCGCAAAAGGAGTGGCCCGGCAACATCGAACTCCTCTATTACGCCTACCACATCATGGTCGGACTGGGGACGATTCTCACGTTGGTGATGGCGATCGCGGCCCTATTGCTCTGGCGAAATAAGCTTATGCAATCGCGCGGAATGCTTTGGGTGCTGATGCTGAGCGCTCCGTTTCCCTACATCGCAACCACGGCGGGCTGGTGGACGGCCGAGTTGGGCCGCCAACCTTGGGTGGTGCACGGACTGTTGCACACGGCCGAAGCGGGCTCTCCCCAAGTCCACGCGGGAGACGTGGTTTTTACAGCATTGGGCTTTGCGGGGTTGTACCTGGCGCTCGGCTTGCTCTTCGTGCTGCAGGTGGTGAAAGAGATCGCTCAAGGTCCGGTGACCGCGCCGTAGGAAATGTTCTGTGGAAACGGTCTGGTTCGCGATTGTCGCGGGGATGCTTGCCGTCTATGCGGTTCTGGACGGCTTCGATTTCGGAGCCGGCATCGTGCACCGCTTCGTCGCGCGGACCGACGAAGAGCGGCGGACCGTGCTGGCGGCGATCGGGCCGATCTGGGATGGCAACGAGGTCTGGCTGATCGCCGCCGGCGGAGTGATGTTCCTCGCATTTCCGCGCGTCTATTCGGCGGCCTTCAGTGGCTTCTATCTCGCATTGATGATCGTCCTGTGGCTCTTGATCTTGCGGGGAGTGGCGATCGAGTCGCGCTCGCGGCAGGCGAACCCGCTCTGGCGGGAGTTTTGGGACACGACGTTCGCGTTCGCCTCGGCACTTTTAGCCGTAGTGCTGGGGACATCGCTCGGGAACGTGGTTCGGGGCGTGCCGATTGATGGAACCGGCTGGTTCGTGATGCCCCTGTTCACGAACTTTCGACTGGGCCCCCAGCTCGGGATTTTCGATTGGTACACGACGCTGGTGGGAATCTTCACATTCTGTGTCTTGAGCGCGCATGGGGCGATTTACCTCGCATGGAAGACGTCGGGCATCGTTCAGTCCCGCAGCCGAAACTGGGCACGGACGGCGTGGCTGGTTGCCGTGCCTCTCTGGGCGCTTGTAACCGGAGCGAGCGTGCGGATTCAGCCGATAGTCTTCACAAACCTCATCTCGCGTCCTTGGTCGCTTGGATTCGTCGTTCTCATGTTTGCGGGATTCTACGGAGTCTTTCATTTCTTGAAGCGCGAGCAAGAACGCGATTTGGCAGCCTTCTTGTCTTCAAGCGCGTTCCTGTTGGGTGTGCTTGGAGCCACAATGGCTGGCAATTATCCCTTCTGGCTGCGATCGACGTTAGACCCGGCTCATAGCCTGACCGCAGAGAACGCCGGTGCCAGAACGCACGCTCTGCATGTCGGAGTCATCTGGTGGACGATCGGCATCATTCTGGTGAGCGCATACTTCGTGCACCTGTTTCGTGCCTTTCGAGGCAAAGCCGACGCTGACGCGGGCTATGGCCACTGACCCGCGAAGGTTGTTGAGGCCTTCTTGCAGGATGGCGCGAAGCGCCGCGCTCGTCGGTTTTTGGATTTTGGGCCGATGGTTTCCTGATTCCGCGAGGAGAATTCTCGCCGGCCGAGTGGCGGAATCGGCAGACGCACAGGACTCAAAATCCTGGGGCCCGATAGGGACGTGCGGGTTCAAGTCCCGCCTCGGCAAATCCTCAGTGCTGATGTTGGGTTGGGAGAACCGCCTGATTGCCCTGCAACCCGCAGTATCAGCTTAAGGAACCGATGTCGTGTAACCGCCCGGACTGCGTTACTCTCCAGTTGAGGAAGCGATTCGATAGGGCTTAGGAAGAGTTCAATAGAGATCGTTCTCGATGACACTCTTAGGCGATGATGAACTGGAACGTTCGGCGGTCGTCGCCAACTGCCGCATGAACCGGGAGCGAAACCTCACCGGATCGAACGGCTACGAGAAGGAGATCGGGTTCGCCCCGCTCGACTTCCTCAAAGGGCGGCTCGCTCCCCGCAGGGCCGTCGCCTGGCTCGACCTGTGCTGCGGGACCGGACGGGCATTGATCGAGGCGGCGGAGTTCGTCCACGCCGAGGATCTGGGCGTGGAAATCGTCGGCGTCGATCTGGTTGGGATGTTCGACCGCCCCGGCCCCGACCTGGGATGTCTGCGGCTTGTCGAGACCTCCCTGAGCACCTGGCGTCCTGACCGCCCTTTCGACCTGGTCACCTGTGTCCACGGCCTGCACTACTTCGGGGACAAGCTCGCACTGATCGCCCGGGCCGCCTCCTGGCTCGTCGATGACGGCCTCTTCATGGCGAACCTCGACATCGCCAACATCAAACTGGCCGGAGACCCGGCCGGTCGGAAGCTGGTCGCCGGCCTGCGGCGTGCGGGACTCGAGTACGATCGACGTCGGCGGCTGGTCGCCAGTCACGGCAAGAGGGAGATCGTTTTCCCATTCCGCTACCTCGGAGCCGACGACACACCCGGACCAAATTACACAGGCCAGCCCGCCGTAGACTCCGTCTACGAGCCTTCCGACAAGTCCATCAGATCCACGAGCAATGGTGCGAGTGCAGACGCCGAATAGTCGAAACGATCGGTCGCCGATCATCCGCTCGCGGTCGATCACTTCCGGGGCCCGATCCCCGTCATGTCGTCGCCCGGCACGTGGTGGAAATGTCAACGACGAAAAGGTCGATGATCTTTACCTCGCGCTCCACTTCCGTTTCAACTCTTGCAATCGTGGGTCCGCGAGCAAGTCACTATTTGCGTCACCGATCTTCTCAAGCAGATCACCGATGCCATACGGCCAGTTGATGACTTTGTCGGGTAAGACGGCGTGTAGGACTCCCAAGAAGGGATCCGAGTACTTGTCGATAATCGCGTCGACTTTGACTTTATCCGCAAAATAATGACCGTGCGGCTGATCGATTTTTGTCAGAAGAGGCAGAACGAGTTCAGCCAATCCAGGGAAGGCCTCAACGTTTGACACGAGCAATTCAACCAAACCGATGGACATTGTCGGAGTTTTGACGGATCGCTGCCTCGGCCACACATGGCTGAACAACTCTTGAGCTCGTGCCACTAATTGATCGTTTGCGAGCTCACGTTGAAACTGCCAGATAACGTGAGACCGAAACTCTTCTCCTCCCAGCAGGAGGACGTCGCGAAGCTCGTCATTAGAAACCGCGGGTGCTCCAGTCATTGTGAAAGTCGCAGCCCACCCCAACAAAATTAGATAGGCCAACGACTGGAGGTACGCTTCACGTGACGAATCCCTCTGTTTCGCCAATGCTAAAAGAGCCGGCTTTAATCGCAAATATAGGTCAACACTGCTGACTCGTGGGTTCCAAAAAAAGCCCGCCCACAACGCCGCTTGGTCATCAATGTCACCGCCATCAAGGATTGAAAGCAAATGACGCTCCGTCCATTCTCTGACGACGCGGTGCAGCCAGCCAAGATTGTGCGAAATGATCGCGACGGCGTGTCGACGAGGGTCTCCAGTCAGGTTCAAGAGCCGTTCCAACTTCGCCAACCAATTCGCGGAGGGATCAACATCACCCTCTACCTGCTCCAAGCGTGAGTCCTGGAGAATGGCGAGTGCAATTTGACCGACAGGGGAGTTGAGAGCGGCCGTCGCCCAATCTCGGCCTCTTCGCACATCGACTATTGCTGACCGAGCTTCGGAGGGATCAAAATTCACCGCGTCGATGAGTCGTGCCGTCACTTCGTCGATTGCATCGGGGTACTCTCGCGACACAGTCTTACCGCTTTTCTGTAGCCACTACGTACATGGGTACAGCAGCTTGTGCAATGACGCATCCGGGAATCGGCAAAGTCGTAAGCCAATTGCCGCGGAAAACCTAGGTGGATCGTTTTCTCGAGCATTAGAGGTTAGGAAGGTGTTCCATGCCCATTCCGGAAACTCCTTGTCCCGAGCGGCCTGCAGCAGCGCGCGGTACGCTCGAACAGGACGCTCCGCGCACAGGCCGGCAAAAGGATCTCGTTCTTCCAAGGTGTTGCTCTGTGCCCACCCGGATGATTCGCGAGCTTTCGAGAGAATGGACGCGATCGGCTCGCGCAGAAGCACGGAATGCTCCGTGTTCGTTGCGACCCAGCCACCTCGCGTCTCCCTAGACGCTGCAGCACGGCCCGCATATTCAGGCTTCCAAGTTTGAGCTGACCGACTCCGTTTATCGATCTCCTCTTTCAGGTCGCAAGAGAAAGAACAGCCGCGATCCGCAAGCCACTGCAGCCGATCCAGAGTGGCGCATGCCCTATACTCCTCATACTTGGCCTCATCTACACCTATCCATTTTGGCGGTCCTCCTAGCAACCGCTTCTCGATTTCCTTTCGTGGTTCTTCCGGCAGCGTACGCCAACGCTCGGCTAGTACAAGCAGGAAATCTCGTTGGTGGTCATCGCTCCAGAAAGCGTCATCGCTGAGCCCGTTTACGAGCTGACAGAATTCTTCTGCTGTCAGCAGCTGTGGCTTCCCGCCTGCCCATAACCGCAGTCTGCTAAAGGCGGTGGCATCATCCGCAGGCCACGCCAACAACTCACATTTCGCCTTGGAAACATCCAAGTCTATGAGTCGCTCGTAGATAGAGGCAAAGCCGATTACGCATCCCGAAAGTCCCTCCGCGCGCCCGTGGTCGCTGATGCCCGGAGAGTCGTCCCTCGCGATTGGAGCAATGTGAAACCGGTGCGGGTCGTTGACCTCTTCGCCCAGTCGAACGGCAAGCTCAATGTTCCTCCGTAGTCCCCGTAGCACATGTTCTAGCCACTGATCGGGGATCTCGGCGTCGAGCGGTGGAACGGGACACTCAACCTCAAGCTGCACTAGGTCTCTTAAGCCGAGGTCCGAACCCTTCTTCGGTGGCACTGGCCCGGACATTAGTGCGGGACTGGCTTTCACGTAGGGGCAAGTGATCGCGGTGAAGTCTCTGACCGCGGCGGAGTCCCATCCATCACGGTCCAGCCGAGCTTTCAGCTCGTACCAGTCGCGCCTGGTGTTGTCGTCGACGCGTTCCCAAGCTTCTAGTAAATACCGCCAGGCTAGCCGGATGACAGGGTCGCATTGCTCGTGGCGCCGACCAAGCCAACGCTCGATACCCTGCCGCACAAATGCATGCAGAGACCCCTGTCGCGCTGCCCACCAAACAGCCGTTGGCTGATCCGCGACATTTGCGATCCACCAGCCAAGGCACGCCAGCCGCGGAGGTAACCGAGGGATGTGCGCTGCGTAATACCCCCGTAGCGCTGCGAAGCTCTCGTCAGAGAGGTCCTGGCGGTCCATGCTGCTTGCAAGGAAAGCATCCCGTGCTCCCGAAGGGATGTCTCGCGTGGCCGAACGGCGGTGTGGATCACCCCTCTGGGGCGTGGCATCCAAATCGAGGCTATACAAGGCGAACGGATCGATTACGGGGCTTTCCGGCTCCAGCCAATCCGACTGTTCCGACTTGGCATAGCGGCACGATGGATCGAAAACACAGAGCCATTCCGCCGGAGGGCTGCGTTCCGCGAATTCGCGAGCACCTTCATAGGTCGAGACAACGTGGGCGACTTGTCCCCGCTGGTGCGGCTGAAGCGTCTCTGGCCCTCCCATAGCGAGGTTGACAATCGTCCGGCGCCAAGCGATTGGGTTGTCAGCCCTTTGTGCCCACGCCTCCAGTGTTGCCCATAAGGCGCTGTGTCCGTCGGAATATGCGTAGGAAATCGGTTCGACGCCCTTGTGGCGCCAGCGGGCCAAAGTCTCATCGGACTCCTCAGCCTGGAAAGCATACATGTGCCGCGACGGGTCGGGTGTTCTGAGCAGCCCTTCTAACAGATATTGGATCGGCGGATCGTCGGCGGAGTAGCCCACAAAAACGACCACGTATGTGCGGACGATTTCGCGGAAAAACTCCGTAGCCCAACCTTCCGAAAGATAGGCGTGTCCGAAGTCTGAACTAGATAGAACAAAACCGCTGCCGTCCGCCCCAGTATGTGTGTCGTTCACGCGGCCGTGGAGGTAGACAAGGCCATTCAAGTCATCGAAACGCGACGGATTGGGCAGGCGAGGAGGCTGATGGATCGCAAGGTCACGACCACATTTCTCAAACAAGCGGTCGAAGTTGGTCGTGACGAGCTGCGTTCTCAAATTGGCGGTTGTAGCTAAACGCAAAAGCAGCTGATGCGCCGACAGGTCAGGCTCGGTGTTACGTCCTAAGGACTTGGCGACAGCTGCTTGAATGTCGGCCACGTCAAACTCTCGCTCCAAGAGGCCGAACACGCGATCCGCAGATATTAGTCCGCCGACATTCACTTCCTTGGCGATTTCCCGCGCCTTGGTAAGCACCTTGCGGACAGGGCTGTCTTGTGAGACGCCAAGTTCTCGAACCACGTCCTCAGCGAGGCCGAAAAAGTCAGGCAACCCGGCTCGTGCTCTTGAAACTCCGGACCCACAGAAAAATACGACCCGACCATCGTCTCGCGCATTCAGAAGTTCGTCGGGGATCAGTGGGCCGTTGGCCGTGAATCGCATGGTAACCCGGGGAACTTGAAGTAACTAAAGAAAGGACAAATTCTAACAAGTGTCGTCGGATCGATTCTGCCAGTGGCCTAATCTATTGCTTCCAAGGAGTTAAAGTGGCTCACCCCGGTCCTCTCCCATCGGAATGGGCGAGGGTGAAAGACGCGCTCATGTTAAGGTCGCAGGTCCTGCCACCTTATTGACCGACCGCCTCACGCCCGGGGATTCCCCGGCACAACTGCCGGCATTGGGGGCCGCGACGAGGGGGCCGGAGTGTCGACCCCTTAAGGGGTGGCGGGGGCGCTCCGCTCTGCGGAAGCCCCCGTTTGACTCACAGTGGTTGGGCTAGTTCTTTCTTCGAGGGCATTCGCGTTGCGCCTTGCGAGTGTCTTTTCGTGGCTGACGTCCCAGCGTACAAGTCCGGGGCTTCCGCAAAGCGGAGCGCCCCGGCCACCCGGCC
This sequence comes from Planctomycetaceae bacterium, assembly GCA_035949535.1. Taxonomy (GTDB): domain Bacteria; phylum Planctomycetota; class Planctomycetia; order Planctomycetales; family Planctomycetaceae; genus DASPSM01. The sequence continues at coordinate 9,127 of DASZIA010000500.1, forward strand.
GGCGCAACCGCCAGCATCGGAGAAGAACGGTGGGCCGGCGTCCGTGGCGGACTTGGCCCACCCTACTGGTCCGTCTACGACAAGAAAGCGAATTCAGGGTGGCACTGGCGGCTTGTCCGCCAGTGGGCTCGTTTGGAACGCGCGATCAAGACACTGGCGGACAAGCCGCCAGTGCCACCCACCAAATTGTCGTAGACGGACCACTACGGGGCTTGGGGGGCAAAAATTTCAGAAGTTGTTTCCACGCGCATGGAAACTCGGGCTCGGCGACCGCCGTCGTGCGTGGTAAAATTGCGGGATCCCCCTTTTTTGTGGGTGCGGAAGAGGTTCAGGCTCCGCGCGGGGTGTCGCCGCCGGGGACCTCTGCCGGGACCAAGATTTTTGAACAGGAGGTAACTGAGGCAACAGAGATCAGCGAAAAAGACTTTCACTTCCCCCTGTTGCCTCCTGTGCAAACCTTCCGGCGACTTCCAGGACTTCGGGAGGAGCTTCGGGACGAATCGATCAGTTGGTGTCCGCCGGGGAAAAGATCCCCGCCGGGGACGAAATTAAGATCCCTGCTGGTGGTGGGGATCCTTTTTCACTAAGGGAAGAAAAGATCCCCGGCAGGACGGGACTCGATCGTGGGACGGGACTCGAACGTTGAATAGGGATGCGACTCATTCCAACGGACTGCAGATTGGAACCACAAAGGCACGAAGGGCACCAAGAAAGCCAAGATCGCCGTGTTCAACTTGGTGCCCTTCGTGTCTTGGTGGTTCAATGATCCGGTTTGGACGGGACTCAAACCGTGGGACGGGACTCAAACCGTGGGACGGGACTGAAACCGTGGGACGGGACTGAAACTGTGGGACGGGACTCGAACTGTGGGACGGGACACTAGGACTCGAATCGGGCGAATTCCAGAGCCCTCACCCCAGCCCTCTCCCAGCGGACTGGGAGAGGGAGAAAGACGGGACGGGACTGGAACCAGCCAGGGGGTGGGTCGGGTCACCTTCCTATGACAGGTAGCTGACCCGCAGAAAGGTGACCCAGCGATAACAGCGGCATCGGAGCCTTTGATCAAGAGCGGGACCCGAGGCGCGGCAGGTGAGGCCGGCACTCGCGATAATGGGCAGCCTAGGTGGGACAGCTTTTCGAGAGGAAATACGTCCCACGAAAGTCGATGGCGGTGAGCCACTTGCGGCGAATGTCCCCAAGACAGGACACAGTGGTCTGGAGGGGTTGGGCCTGCCTCTGGTCGTCCATCCGATGATTTATGCGATTTAAGTGTGCAAACTGCAAAGACATTGGGAGCGTGGCGCGGTAAGATGGAGGTTCCGAAAACCGGCCAGGAAGGGCGGTTTCCTCCAACCGGAGTCTCATATGACCGATAACAGCCGCCCCCTGCCCCTGCTGCAAACGCCCCCGCCGGCCGCCCGGCCGATTTGCCCCGTCTGCGGGACGACCAGTTACTCTCGCCGCGGAATTCACCCGCAGTGCGCGCAGCAGCAAGCCGACGGCCGCCGCATGACCAAGCTCAAGGCGGTCAAGCGTCAGACCGAGTCGAAAACCAAGACCAGCAACCCTTTGGCGCTGCGTCCCTGGCACAAGCGCTGCCCGAAATGCCGCGCGGAACTGCACATTCGAAAGACGACCTGTGACTGTGGTCACCGGTTCGCCGCCATGCGCAACGGGGGCTGACCGAGGCCGGAGTGTCTCCCCCCGGAGTGTCTTGCCACAGTTCGGACCGGCGGCCCGTTCAGCGCCTCTGAACCGGACCGCCCAACCCGTCTGTCAATCACGCAGTTGAAGCTCGCGAAGGCTTAGTAGCGTCCGCGGCCGCCCCCGTAACCGCCACGGTCCCGTCCGCCGCCACCACCACCTCCGCCACCGCGGTCCTCGCGCGGTCGGGCTTCGTTGACCTTGAGTACGCGGCCACCGATCTCTTTGCCATCCAGCGCTGAGATGGCGGCCTGAGCTTCCTGATCCGTCGACATCTCGACGAAGGCGAAGCCTTTTGATCGACCCGTTTCACGGTCCATGATGACCTGAGCGGAAACGACCGTCCCGTGCTCCTCAAAAATCCTGCGCAGTTCATCCTCGTTTGCGCTGTAAGACAGATTGCCGACGTACATCTTCTTGGCCACGCTGGGCGCCTCCTTTTGAATCACGCACAAGCTCGACCCAACGCGGGTGTCTGCCGTGGCATGAAACGGACTCTTGCC
>DASZIA010000501.1:0-5945 GCA_035949535.1 Planctomycetaceae bacterium
GGGATTTCAAACACGCCCAATAGGCTCAACCCCATGCCGAAGACAAGGCAGGCCATCACGAGGTTAAACCGCGTACTCTGAAACAAGCTGCCCCACGCAAAGCCACCGCTTCTCGACAAGCCCAGTTGCGTCCCGGCCGCCAACGTCGCGAGCGCCAAGAACACGACGATCACACCGAGCGAATAGGCGACGTTCAACAAGAAGATCCGCGACCGACTCTCACCTGCTTGCTGCACGAAACTCAAGACCTTGATGGCAAGCACCGGCAGCACACAGGGCATGATGTTCAGCAGCATTCCGCCGAAGAACGCGCCGAATAGGTAGAACCCGAGCGTCCCCGACTCGGACACAAGCGCGTCGTCGCTCGTCGGGTCGCTGTCGTCGGCGATGGGCGCGGGCGGTGCGCCCGCTCCTTTCAAATCACCAAGGCTGAACTTCACCGTCTTGGGGGGCAGACACATCGCCTGGTTGCAAACGCCGTAAAGGATGCTCCCCGAGACTCCAAAGCCTTTGTCGTCTCCCGACGGCTGATACTTAAACCTGCGAATCCACGTGACCTCACCGTGGTAAATCTCTTTCGGCTCGAGACCCGCTACATCCTTGCCGATCACCTCGGGATCGCGGGTTGACCTGAAGGCATCTCCCATCGGCACGAGGTTCTTGGTCGACTTCAAATCGATCTTGGTTGTCGTCGACCCGACGCTCGGCTTCTGAGTCGTCGAATAGGTGTGCCAATCCGGATCGAGCGACATCGTGACGCCGAGCGACACCGCATCGCCAGGCTTTGGATCTGACGGACTCAGCAAAAAGTGCAGCGTTGCATGCCCCGATTTGCCGCCGAACGACGTCGGCGTCACTACTTGGCTAAGGTTGGAAGCAGGGGTGGCCGAAGCCCCGGCGTCCACGGCGACAAGCCCCGTCGCGAATTTCTGGTTGAAGATGCGGCAGCCTTTCGAGTTGCAATACCGCAGATCGACCATGCCGGCCACGTGCACATCTTCGGGCCGTTCGGCCGTAATCTTGTATTGGTGCAGCCAGGTCACGCCGTGCTCGAATTTCTCGACAGGCTTGCCGGTCGTCTCGTCGGTGATGATCTTGGGCTGATGGTCGGCCTCGAACTCGCCCAACGGCTCGAGCCCCTTGGCATCGCTGATCTCGATCCGCGTCGCCCCGAGGCCGCTCGGATTGGTGGAATACGTGTAAGAGTCTCCCGGCACCGCGACGGTCACAGAAAGTGTGACAACGTCGCCGGCTTTGGCCGTCTTGGGGATCAGCCCCACGCGAATGGTCGGCTGCTGCTCCTCGGCCCCGTGCGATTCCGGCGCGTCTCCGAGAATCGTGGCCCCCTTCGGAGGCCCCAAAATGTTGTCCAGCCGGATTTTGCCTCCCGTGCCGGCTGACGGTTGATCCGCGGACCTCGCGACTCTGCAGAAGAGCGCAACGGCGATGATCAAAAGCCCGGGGGCGAATGTGACAGATCTGCGCATGACAGACGCCCTATCTGAGAAGCCGACAGGATCAGGCTCTCTCTGACGTACGTTGGTTTCGTGCCAAATGACGGCTTAATCCACTTGGCCAACAGGAGATCGATCGTTCTGTCCGCGAGTGCCCGATTCCGTAAAGCGGACCAAGATCGCACTTCGCTTTCCGATGATATTCGATTTGCGATAAAACGGTAAATGCGGACAGGCGTTGGGATTCCGCATTGCCCCAAATCCCAAAAAACCGCTAAGATTCCGCGCCTTCACGAGTTGCCCGCCCTGCCAAAAGTCTTTCCCTCTGAAGTCTTTACCCTGTGACAAGTTTGTCAACTTATTAGTGGCTATCGTGCGAATTCTGCTGGGCTTGTTCGCACGACAGTCCGCCTCGCCTTCGCTCTTCCCCTGACCGTACCCTTTGTTCGTGCCGGCCGCCCGGAGAAACACAAGATGTGGAACACGCGATCGATCACGCGCCTGCTCTTAGGACCGGTCGTTGTGGCAGTCGGATTTTGCGGTCGGGCGCTCTCTGACGATGCGGCCAACCTTCAGGTGCCTCCGGGGTTTGTCGTCACGCAATACGCTGATGATCAGCTGGCCCACGACATCTTTTCGCTGACATTCGATCCATTCGGCCGGGTCGTCGTCTCCGGACCGGGATATGTGCGGATCCTGATCGATTCCAACCACGACGGCATCGCCGATTCGTACAAGCAATTTGCCGACGGTCCGGCAAGCGGAGCGCAAGGAATGTGTTTCCGGGGGCGCGATCTCATCTGTACGGGCGACGCCGGCCTCATTCGTTACCGAGACGCCAATGCCGACGATCGCGCCGACGGGCCCCCAGACGTGTTCCTCAAATTGAAGACGGGGGGCGAGCACAACGCCCACGCAATTCAGCGCGGCCCGGACGGCTGGTGGTACGTCATCATCGGCAACGATGCCGGCATTTCGTCCTCATACATCAAGCTGAAGTCCTCCCCGATCAAAGAGCCTCGCGCCGGCTGCATCTTGCGACTCAAGCCCGATCTCTCGGGCGGAGAAATCGTGGCCGACGGAATGCGCAACTCGTACGACTTCGCCATCAACGAGGCCGGCGACCTGTTCGTCTTCGACAGCGACAGCGAGCGCGAAGTCTCCCTCCCCTGGTATCGGCCGATCCGCGTGCTGCAGGCGCTTCCCGGCAGCCATGCCGGCTGGGTCAGCCAAAGCTGGATTCGTCCCGATCGCTATCTCGACATGCCGGGAGTCGTCGCCTCGTTCGGTCGCGGCTCGCCGACCGGAGTCGTCTGCTACCAGCACACGCAATTCCCCCGTCACTACCGCGGCGCGCTGTTCGTTTTGGATTGGACCTTCGGCCGCGTGCTCACCGTGCCGCTCAAGAAATTCGGCGGAACCTGGACGAGCACGCCGTACGCCTTCATGGCTCCCAAGGGCGATTTCGGCTTTGCACCCACGGACGCTGAAGTCGGGTCCGACGGCAGCTTGTACATCTCCGTCGGCGGCCGTGGCACTCGCGGCGGAGTCTATAAGGTGACGTACGTGGGCGATCACCCGCAGGCATCATCCCTCCTCTTGGCGGGCGGTGAGATCAAGACAACAGCGACCGACGGCGACACCCACCCGGACTCCGGCCAATGGTCGCCGGGCAGCAGACCCGACTCGACGTTCGACCGCGACCCGGCCAAAGGCCAGGCGCGACAGTCGAAGCTCGGCAACCAAAAGGCGCCCGCCGACCCCAAGATCGTTCCTGCCCCGTCGCACAAATCGACGCTCAACGTTACCCCCGCGCGTCGCACAGATCCGCTGACCAACTGCCTCACCGCCTTGCAGCCGCAGAGTGCCTGGTCGCGCAACCAATGGGTGCCGGTCGCCAAGAAACTCGGACGCGACGCGCTGATCGCCGCCTGCGTCGATCCGGTGCGGCCCGTGGCGCAGCGCGTCCGGGCGATCGAAATCGTGACCGAACTGTTCAGCGGACTCGACACGTCCACGCTCGACACGCTTGTCGGCGATCAGGCGCCGGCCGTGCGAGCCCGCGCGATCTGGTCGGCCGGCCGGTTCCCCAAGTCGTACCCCGCCGCATCGTTCAAATCCTACCTGGAAGACCGGGACGCCTCGGTGGCCCGCGCAGCTCTCGAAGCGCTGTGGACCGCCGAACCGGCCGGATCCTTCGAGTCGCTGCTGCCGGCCATCGTCGGCCGCCTTGGCGATGACGACCGGGCGGTCCGTTTTGCGGCCGCCCGGCTGATCGGACGGCTCAATGACGACGAAGCGACCGGGATTTCGCTCACGCTCGATCAAACGAATCCGTCGACCGAATTGTGGTTCTCCTTTGGGCGCTGCGAACGCGGAACGAAACTGAATCTGCCGGCGCTCGAACGGGCGATCAAAGTCTTCGGCAAAACCGAATCTCCGAATCTGCGGTTGGAAGCGGTGCGGGTGATGCAGATTGCGCTTGGCGATTGCGGCCCCGGCCGCGCGGTCGCGCCGATGTTCGACGGGTACACGAGCACGGTCGATCTCAAGTCGCACGAACGCGAGCTCGACCCGCTGCGGATCCGCGTCGCGCAACTTTTCCCGACGAAGAACGCCGAGGTCGACTTCGAGCTGGCCCGTGTGATCGCCATGCTGCAGCCGCTCAATGCTCCCCTGCTCGACCGGGTCCTCGATCAGATTTCCGAAAAGTCGAGCCCGGTGCGTGACATCCATTATCTGTGTGTGGCCGCCTCGATCACGGTCGACCGCACGTCGGAGCAATCCAAAAAAATCGCCCAAGCGCTCGTCGAGCTCGAGCCGAAGATCGCCGCCCGCAAGCTCAACCAGGACCGAAACTGGGACGACCGCGTCGGTGAAATGTACAAGCAGCTCGTCGCGGCCGACGCCGACTTGCCCGGCGAGATCGTCGCCCAAAAACACTTCGGGCGTCCGGGGCACGTCTTGTTCCTGAGCGAGATCGGCCCAGAACTGCTCAAGCCGGCGACCGATGCCTTCGTGCACAACATCCAGACCGACCCGAATTTCAAATGGACCAACGGCGTGGTCTTTCTCTTGGGCGAATCGCCGGTCCCCGAGCACCGCGCGCTCATTCGTGGCAAGTTCGGCGAATATCCGCTTCGCGGCGCGATCGTGATGGCCCTCGCGCAAAAGCCCGAGGAAGCCGACCGGCCCCGGTTCATCGAGGGACTCGAGTCGGCCCAACTCGAAGTCGTCGACGCCTGCTTGTCCGCCCTCGAAAAACTTGAGCCTAACCAATCGGCGGCCGAACACTTCGCGCTGGTCAACGCACTCCGCAGGCTCGGGAGCGACAAAGCCGAACTGATTCTGCGCGAGCGCGCGGCCAAGTTGCTCAAGCGCAGCACGAACGAGGATTTCGGCTTCATCGCCGGGGAGGCCGGACGCAAGCCGCAGCCCGAAGTCCTCGAAAAATGCAGCCACTGGCTCGAGCAAACGTATCCCAAAGAATTCGCCCGCATGACCGCGCTCGGCGGAGACGATTCTTCCCAGGCGCGGCAGATCCTGGCCGCAGTTGATTGGAACACCGGCGACCCGTCGCGCGGCAAGAAGCTCTTCGAGTCGCGGACGTGCGCCCAATGCCACAACGGCCGCACCGCGCTTGGTCCCGACCTCTCCGGCGCCGCTCGACGTTTCTCGCGAGACGATTTATTTACCGCCATCATCCAACCCAATCGCGACGTCTCGCCGCGCTACCAGACGACGATGATCGAGACCAAGGGCGGCAAGGTTTACACCGGCATGATCGTCTACGAAGCCGTCGATGGAATCATTCTCCGCAACGCCACCAATCAAACCTTCCGCTTCGCGCCCGGCGAAATCGAAGAGCGCCGCACCCTCAAGACCTCGCTGATGCCCGCCGGCCTGATGAAAGACCTCAAGCCGACCGACTTCGCCGACCTCTACGCCTACCTTCGAAGCCTGTCGGCCGAAGCCGCGATCAACGGCCGCGCGGCGAAGAACGATTAAGCCACGAGTTGTAGGGTGGGCCAAGGCCGCCGAAGGCGGACGCTGGCCCACCATCTGTGGTCCACCATCGGTTTCGGAATGGTGGGCCAGCGGCCCAAAGGGCCTCGGCCCACCCTACGGGCGCGGCGACTTCACGCTCCCCCTTGCCACTGTTTGACGGCGTCGAACGGGTGGATCAGCATCACGATGTTGAGCAGCAGGTTGTCTCGGATCCAAAACAGCATCACGACTTCAATCACGGCGATCACCGCGAGGGAGCCCCAGAAGCCGATCCGCCGCGCGAGATAAAAACCGATCAAGCAGCTCAGAATATCGCCCACCGAGTTGCCGACCGTGTCGCCCAGGTAGTCGTAGGCGATCGTCGCCTCGCGGTAGCGGTCGATCACGTAGTTCGTGTTCTCGACGATCTCCCAGCTGGCCTCGACCGCCAGAGTCAGCACGAACCGCCAGCCGAGCGACATCCGCGGCCACAGCCAGGTGAAC
>DASZIA010000502.1:0-3059 GCA_035949535.1 Planctomycetaceae bacterium
GACGACAGCGACGGGGTAGGTGGTATAGTCACAACCGTACGTCCCGTAGCCCCAACCGCGGTGAACGAATCGGCGATCGAATCGGTCGCCTCGGTGCTCATAACGGCCGGTTCCATGGTTGTGATAGGCTGTCGGCCGACCGACGCCACCCTTGTTGCCTCCTTTGTTGCCACCCTTCGCGAACGCTGACGAACCAGCGGCCAAGGTCAACGCGACAGCGACAGCAACGACGAAGGTGGTCTTGTGAGACATAGCCGAGCTCCCCGTTTTTTTAAATCTTTTGTTCGTTGTTCGTTACATCCTGCGAAGCGATGGAACCCGGCGTTTGTTACCACCAAAATTGAAGAATTCGCGCGCGATTCTTAAGGGGTTGCAAGCGTTGGACTTAGCGAGCCTGCGTGACGCTCGAAGAGACGCGGAGGAGCTCTCGGCGGTTAGGAAGAAGGCCGGGTTCGCCGTCTGAGATGCATTTCTTTGACACTTATCCGGTGACGGCGACGCTCAATCGGCCCGCGAGTTGGGACGGCTGCGGCCGTTGGATTGGATCTGCTGGAGTTTCGCGCGCAGCGCGCGAACGATCTCCGGATGTGCGGCTGCGGCGTTTGTCTGCTCTGCCCGGTCGGTTTGCAGATCGTAAAGCTGCACGTCGGGCTGGCCGGGCTGCGGCTGGATATGGGCCGGACGCGTAAAACCGCCCGAACCGAGCCCCTCGACCAGTTTCCACTCGCGCGAGCGAATCGCGAACATCCCGGAGCCCGAGTGATGCACGACCGCGTCCCGGATTGGCTTGCGGTGCTTTTCGAGTAGTGCGGGTCGCAAGTCGAAACTGTCTTCGGCCGCGTTCCGGGGAAGTGGGACGGCCGCTACGCCCACGCAGGTCGCCATCAAGTCGACCAGACATCCAAGTTCATCGCTCGTGGAGCCGGCGCGGATCTTTCCCGGCCAGCGGGCGAGAAACGGAATGCGGTGGCCGCCATCATAAATGTCGGACTTTTGCCCACGGTTGTTCAAATTCGAGCGGTGGTCGAATTGCGAGACCTCCTCGGGCGTCCAGCGCGCCCCGTTATCGCTCGCAAAGACCAAGAACGTGCTTTCGGTCAGCCCGTTGCGGTCGAGCGCGCTCAACACGTCTCCCATCGACGCATCGACCGTCTCCACAAAATCGCCGTAATCGCCCGCGCCGCTCTTGCCACGGAATTTCGTGCTTGGCAAGTAAGGCGTGTGTGGACCGGACAAGGCCAGATACAAGAAGAACGGTTTTCTCTCGGCCCGTTTCGCCTGCCGATCGAGAAACGCAACCGCCCGTTCGGTCTGGCGCGACAAAACGTCACCATGCCGAAACGAGGGAGCCGCCGGGCCTGGTCGCCAAAACGGCCCCCGCGCGTACTTGGCATCGCCGCTCGGCCCGACTTTCGCAGTCGGCATTTCGATCAGATGATCGTTCTCGACAAAGACGTAAGGCGGCATATCGAGCGAGGCGGGGATGCCGAAAAACTCGTCAAAGCCGACCGTCAGTGGCCCCGGACGTAGCGGCTGTGAGTAATCGACCAGTTGCTCTCGTTCGGCGCGCCGAGGCTCGAACGGTTGAAAGCCGAGGTGCCATTTACCAATGCCGGCCGTCGCGTATCCGTGCTCTTTCAACACTGACGCGATCGTGGGCCGGCCCGGCTCGATGAGCGCCCGCGAATACCCATTGAGCACGCCCGATTTCAATCGACCCCGCCAGGCATACCGGCCGGTCAAGATCGCATAGCGCGTGGGCGAGCAAACCGACGACGACGAATGCACATCCGTAAACCGCATCCCTTCCCGCGCGATGCGGTCGATGTGCGGAGTGCGGATTTTCGAGGCCGGGTTGTAGCAGCCGGGATCGCCGATCCCCAGATCGTCGACCAGCAGAATCAGTATGTTCGGCCGCTCGACGGTCGTCTGCGGGAAACTCGCGGCGACTGCGAGACCGCGCGGGAGGGCAACGCCCCAGAGCGTGAGAGCCAATCCAAGCTTGAGTGCGAGTCGCGCGTGCATAATCGAGATTCCAAAGCCCAACTTTTGCGGATCTCGCACGTGAAGGTTAAGCAAATGGGTCGTCCTCCCCGCGCGCGTAAGAAAGGAAGAGCGATGTCCTCAGCCCGGCTCAATGACTTCAGCAATCCCAACAATCGCCGGGACTGGCAACAGATGTGAGAGGATACCATGCATCGACATGGGCGCCCTAAGTCAGAACATCCCGTTCTCATTTGGACTGTCGGACGCCACCTGTTGGACAACGTCCCACATCTCAACGATCCGTTCTGAAAGCGAAACAGATGGATCGCTGAGAATTCGAACTCGGGCTTTAGCTTTACGTGCGAGTGAACCGCTACTTGTTCGCCTTCCGCGATGGCACGATGGATTTGAAAACCCTTGTTCGGAAACTCGATCTCGTTTTCTTCCATAGCCAGCATCAAGGAATTCGCGTCGCCTTTGAAATAAGGGTTGTGATGGCGGAAACCGGGGCCTATGTACTTTCGAAGGCTTCTTGTATTTTTCCAGACGTGACAAGGCGTAAGAACGAAGTCGCTGCCTCTTTGTTCGAATGTTTTGGATCAGATGTCAGCGCCATTTGGCCCTCCTTAGATTGGATTGCGGCCCAGCATGTGCGACGGGGCGGCCGGAAGCAAGGGGCGTCAATGAGCGGACTTGGCGGCCTGCCGGTTGATTTTCCGCCATTCCCAAGGCGGCACCGGATTCGGATCGGCCGACAGTCCACGCCGATGCTCGCGGGCATCGGTCTCCGCCGCGGTGAACTTGCCTGGCTTGTCCTACTGGCTGACCATCGTCGTCTCCTTGATTGGGTGACGACGATTACTGCGGTGTCCTTCCATTCGTTTTGGCACGTGAACGGTCATCTGCCGGACACCCGGATACAATGGGTTCGAAATCAAACCACACGAGGCTAACCATGATCCAAAGTCGCTTCCGATTTCCCGAGCACATCCGTCGTGACTGTGTTCGCAAGCTGCAGCCGATTGAGAAGAGCGGCACCTTCACGGCGATCCTCGCTAATCTGCTGGATGAGG
>DASZIA010000503.1:0-4042 GCA_035949535.1 Planctomycetaceae bacterium
GTCCAAAAGCCTAGCAATAAACTTCAGTCGTTCGTCCATGGGTTTACACGCCTTCCAGGGCATTTTGCGCTCCCTGCAAAAGGCCCCATTGTGTAACCCATGTCTCCGGAATGAACTGTCACCCCTCTCTCAGGAAGGGCAAAAGATGGTTTCGCAAACTACGCCGCCGGTTCGCCGCTGCATCGCTTTCAACCGTCCGGGCACGTGGCTTTCGGACTCCACTCTTTCAGTCTTGAACGACGAGCCCTACGCACCGGGCCGACCCGGTTGAGCGGAAAGCACCCCAATAGGCGGATGGCGTCGCGGCGCTTCGCCCTGCCCGGAGGTCGTCCGAAATGGCGGCATTTACGTCCTTGGGGCCCCGGCGAGACCAATGACATTGTCCCTCGGGCTCGGGGACCGCTGGCTTTTTCTGTCCAGCCGGCGGCGCAGGCCATCTGACTCCGCGAGGGTCTGTCCGCGCCACACAGGGCGCCGTTGCGCGGTCGCTCGCCCCAATGGCCTCGGCGAGTTCAAGTTGCGCCTCGGGGTGTCGGATGACGGAGACGGTAGAGGAAGGAGGCGTGAGCGAGGTCTCTCGGAAAAGTGAGGGAAGGCGTTGGCTTGCTCCGTTATCGCGGGTCCTCTTTCTGGCGGCAGCCGTGTTGCTAGTGTGGTACATCGCCGCTCATTGGAATCGCTGGACCGGGGCTTTTCGCCTTGTAAAAACCGACGATGCATTTGTCGCTGGCGATGTCACGCCGCTCGCGGCACACGTATCAGGTTATATCATCAGGGTTGTGGTCGGCGACTACCAAACGGTCCACGAGGGCGATCTGATCGCAGAGATCGATCCCTCTGACTATCAAGCACAACTGCATCTCGCGAGTGCCAACCTCGAAGCAGCAAGGGCGGCGCTGGCCAACATCGTCAATCAGAAGGACGTGCAGAGTGCTCTTATCCGACAGGCCAGCGCAAACATCGAGGCTACCGATGCGGATGTGGTGCGCTATGATCTCGAAGCGAAACGCCAGCACGACCTACTGAAAACTGGCGTTGCGGGCACTCCGCAAGCCGTCGAACGGGCGGATGCTGATGCCAAACGAGCGATCGCTCAGAAATCGCTAAATGAAGCACAGCTTGAACAGCAGAGTGCGGTTCTCGTCGGCTTGGACATTCAAGAGAAGCAAGTCCAGGCGCAGATCCAAGCAGCAGAAGCGCAGGTCGCCCTGGCAACCAACAACCTCACCTACACCAGGGTCATTTCACCGGCCGAGGGCATGGTCGGCCAGCGACAGGTCCGCATAGGCCAATTTGTCAATGTTGGGACTCAGCTGATTTCCGTCGTCCCGCTCCCCAACGTTTGGGTCATCGCGAACTTCAAGGAAACGCAGATGACCAACGTTCGTGCTGGTCAGTCTGCACGCGTGACGGTCGACGCCTTTCCAGACTTGATATTGCGTGGCCGCGTTGAGACTTGGTCGCCCGGTACGGGCAGCACCTTTGCGTTGTTGCCGCCGGACAATGCGACAGGGAACTTCACGAAGGTCGTTCAGCGCATTCCCGTGAAAATCGTGCTCGACAACAACGCTGCGCTTGGCAGCCTAGTCCGGCCCGGGATGTCTGTCGTGGCGACAATCGACACAGAGGCGAGCGCAACCGATGTTCGGTACGGGACGAAGCCGTGACTTCTGCTACGCAGCCAGTCTCCGCCTCTGGGCGCGCGCTGCATGCGATGCGCGCGAATAGCCAACGACTGTGCATCGATTCATGGCGCCCTTACGTCGGCATCGTGGGCGTTCTTCTTGGTGCCATCCTGTCGACGCTGGGGACCCGCGTTACCACTCTCGGTTTGGCCGACCTGAGAGGCGGGCTCCATGTCGGTTTCGACGAGGGAGCGTGGATGACAACGAGTTTTGGCGTCGGACAAATGCTTATCGGCGTGTGCTGTCCCTATTTGGGAGGCATCTTGGGCGTGCGTCGCGTCCTTCTGCTTGGCATCGTCGTTTTCTTCACGTCGAGCCTGCTCGCGCCGGCTTCCCCGAATTTGCCAGCTTTTTTAGCGATGCAGTTCTTGTCTGGGGTGGGTTCTGGAACCTTCATTCCCCTCTCAATGGGGTTCATCGCCCGAAGTTTGCCGACGCGGCTCATCATTTATGGTGTCGCGATCTACGCGATGAATTCTGAGCTTTCGCAAAACGTCGCCGCCTCACTGGAAGGTTGGTATACCGAAAACCTGTCCTGGCGGTGGATCAACTGGCAATATTGCCCAGTCCTCCCGCTGATGTTCGCATGCGTTTGGTATGGAATCCCACGCGAGGACATCAAGACTGAAATGCTCCATCATCTCGATTGGCCAGGTATGGCATACGCGGGTCTGGGGATTGGCCTGCTGTATGCCGGGCTCGACCAAGGCAATCGCCTCGATTGGACCAACAACGGGCTGGTCGGTGGGCTGCTGGTTTCGGGCGCCCTGGTAACGATGGTCCTCCTGGTACGGGAACTATGGATAGCTCGCTCCCCGTTTCTTAACCTGCGGCTTCTCTCGCGACACCATCTCGTTTTGCTGATGGTACTGATGGCGGGCTACCGCTTCATCATCCTTTCGACCAGCTATATTATCCCGAACTATCTGCAAACCGTGCAGAACTTCCGTGAGTTGCAGGTTGGCTTAGTCCTACTTTGGATCGCATTGCCCCAGTTTGCGATCGTTTTGCCACTTGGCTATCTCCTGACGCGGGTCAATGCGCGCTGGGTGTTGGCCGCAGGGGCTTGTCTTGTGGGCATAGCGTGTTTGATGGGCGCTCAGTTGACGAGCGTATGGGCAACGGACGACTTCCTGCAATCCCAAGTTCTGCAGGCGCTGGGTCAGTCATTTGCTTTGACATCGTTGGTCGCGCTGATTGTGCGGTCGATGAATCCAGCCGATGCGCTCACCATCGGTGCGCTTTTGCAGACAAGCCGTCTGTTCGGCGGCGAGATCGGTACCGCATTTATGCAGACGTTCGTCCGTCAGCGGGAGCAAATCCATTCCAATTTGATCGGTCTGCATGTCGATACGCTCTCGACACTAACGGCCGATCGTATAGCGGCTTATCGTAACGCCGTTGGTGCCCACACCTCGGATTTGGCGATTGCTACTGCTCAAGCAACCAATTTGCTCGCGTCTGCGATTGCAAAACAGGCGTCGGTTCTTGCGTATATCGACGGCTTCCATGCTGCAGCCGTTGGCGCCTTGGTCTGTCTGTTCTGCGTGATGATCTTACCGCCTACGCGAACCGACGAGATAACCGCTCGATGAAGAGGCAGCATCAGGGCTCCAGAAGTCGCTTTTCGCGCTCCACCCTGGCTGCCATCTAACAATGACTGAGGGTTGCAAGTCAGTTCAGAATTGCGGCGGAACCGCCACCGTCGATCGCAAGCGCCTGACCGCTGACGTGGCGCCACGCCTCAGAGACGAAGACCACGACCGGCCCCATGATATCGTAGTCACCGCCAGCACGCCCAGCGGCGTGACCTTCGCGATCTCATCGGCCCTTTCCGCGAGCCCGGCCGACAGCTTCTTTGGGGCCATGACCGGACGTCCGCAGAAAGGGCCGGCAGCAGCGGCCGCTAGTGCTCTGACATGTGCGCCGAGTGCGCCTCTATCGCGACGTCAGAAACGTCGACAAGCGATACACTGACATGACGGCCAATCAACTATTCATCCAAGATTGGCGACCGTGCCTTGCTCTCATCGTAACGTGACCTTGTCGATGTCGATCGTCACCAACGTCGGCTCGGGAACCTTTTTCAAATTCTGATCGTAGGCGTACACTCGTCGCGTCGTGGGCACCTTGATTCCCTGGAATTCGCGATAGTTGGATGTGTAGTTCGCTCCAGTCGCACCGCCCATGACATCGACCGAGTAATCGTGTCGCCGCATCAGACCGTCGGGACCGAAGTGTGTTACCTGCACACGTGAGTGACTTGCGACGGAAGGCGGAAACGTAACCTTCAATCGACGCCAGGTCTCCCCGTCTTCGTTCCAAGGGTCGATCTCTTCCGTTTCAAATCCCTTTCG
>DASZIA010000504.1:0-5264 GCA_035949535.1 Planctomycetaceae bacterium
AATCCGCATCAGATATCGGCCATCAAATGTGGGCCATGAGCGGATGCTGCATTGGCCGGCCCGCTTCGAGCGAGGTCAGAATCGTGTCGGCGTTCACCGGAGCGCGCTGAAAAATCTCGTCTCCCAACGCATCCGATAGGGCATTTAAGATCGAAGCGCATCCGCCTCCAACCGGAGGCTCGCCGACACCGCGAGCGCCGACGGGTGTCTCCGGGTCCGGTATATCCAGCGCAGTCCACTGCATGTCGACAGGTACATCGAGAATCGTCGGCGGCTTGCTTTGGTAGAACCGTTTCGACAGCATCTCGCCATAATGCGGATCGAACACCCATTTCTGGCCAATCGCATGGCCGATGCCGAGCGTCGAACGTCCGAGCACCTGACCGCCGAGCGCCCGCGGATGGATCACCGTTCCGACATCGGCGGAGGCGAGAAAATCGACAATGTGGTACTTGCCGGTTTCGACATCGACCTCAACCTCGGCGAAACTGGCGACATAGGAATAGGTCGAGCCATCCCGCGGATAATTGTCCTTCGCTGCCGCTACCAAGCCTTGTCCGGCCAACGCCGCGACCGACGCCTTCGTCAATTTGTGGACATCGACTGGCGCCTCGTGGCCATCGTAGATGCCGCCTAATTCAATCGCGTGCTTCGCGGCCTGAGCCAAAGTCATGCCAGCGCCACCGCCTTTGCGGAAGACGCGTTCGTTCGCTACCACGTATTGCTCTGGCTTACCGCCCAGTTTCTTCGACGCGATTTCCTGAAGCTTCTGCTTAGCAGCCATTGCGGTGGCATACGCTGCCCGCGTCATGGCGTGAGTTGTCTGGCTTCCGCCGGAGACGCAGGTGAACGGAAGATCTCTCGACGTGTTGCCCCAGACCACGTTGCATTTTTCCCACGGCACGCCGAGAACTTCTGCACCTGCGCGATGTACATCCATAACCGACTCGGTTCCGAGGTTGCCGATTCCAGACTGGAAAGTGATGCGGCCATCCGGCTTGATTACGAGAAGCCCGTCGAATCCGATGGTGCCGCCAACGTAACAGCTGAGCGACACGCCAATGCCGCGAACTTTCGTGCCTATCTTTTTCGGAGTACGCGCCACCCTCTCGTTCCATTTGAACTGCTCCGCGCCACGATCGAGCGCTTCTTTCAGGAACGCGCTGGTGGCATACTGACGTTTCCCCTGCACTACTGGTCCCAGCGGCGCCTTGCCCTCGGGGCAGTTGATGCGGCGGATCGCTACCTGGTCAACTCCCAGTTTGCGCGCGGCTTTCGCGATAATGGGCTCGATAATGACAATCCCCTGCAGCCCGCCCGGGGAACTCTGCGCACTCCGCGGCGGAGTGTTTGTCAGCACCGTCAACCCGCGCCAGCGCATGGCCTGCGGCTGGTATAGCAGGGAAACGATGCGTCCCGAGGAAGGAGAATCGCCGACTGCGTCGTAGGGACCGTTGTCGCAAACGACGAACATGTCGAGAGCAGTGATCCGTCCCTCTTTTGAAAAGCCGACTTTCATCCGCCCTTGAAAGCTGGGACGGGCGCGTCCGATGAAAGTCTCCTCCTCGCGGCTGATGCGCATCATCACCGGAGCATTCGTTTTTTTCGCCAGCAACGCGGGAATGATCATGGTCACGCCGCCAGTGATCTTGCTGCCGAATCCGCCTCCGGTGTATTCGCTGATGAAAACGACATTGTCGGGACTGATGTTCAACCAACGCGCGATTGCCGGCAGTGTTTGCGCGGTGCTTTGCGTGCCTGTGTAAATGTAAACTTTGCCGTTCTGCCAGTAGGCCATGGCACTGCGGGTTTCGAGCGTCTGATGGCTTGTGTCAGGAGTGACAAACGTCTCGTCAAGAACGAGTGCCGCATTCTTGAAGCCTGAATCGAGGTCGCCGTATGTCCACTCGTCAGGACTCTTGCCCATTGGAAGACGGCCGTGATTTTCCTCCTCGAAGTCAGCCTTGGTCCATTTGAGTTCCGTGACGGCAGGCGTACCAGGACCCTGCGAACTGGCCGGCGGCCGCGTCCAGACGTTGCCGTCCGTACGCGGGTTGGGACCACCCGGCCGCAAAGTTTCGAGCGGGTCGATCACAAAGGGCAGCGGTTCAAAATCGATTTCGATTTTCTCAATGGCTTCCGCAGCGGTGAGTTCGTCAACTGCGGCCACGGCAAGAACCGGTTCGCCCTGATAAACCGGCTCCATGGTGAGACCGCGTTCACCCCACTTGCTGGCCTTGATCACCGTGCCGTTGTCGGTAAGCGTATCGGCTGGGGCGGGAAGGTCATCGGCTGTGAGAATGCCTTTGACGCCGGGCATGGCGAGCGCCGCTTTCGCGTCGATGCGCCTTACCCGCGCATGCGGCATGGGACTGAGCAGTAACTTGCAGAACAGCATGCCTTCCGCACGAAAATCCTCAGCGTACTTCGCATTGCCCGTGACCTTGGCATAGAGGTCAGGAGTCTCGTAGTTCTTGCCAATCAGTTTGTACCCGGCGCCATAGACGCGCTCCCCAGGCTTAGTGACACCGGCAGAGTTTTTACCCGCGAGTTTATTAGCGCTAGCCAAGCGACGACCTCCGCATATTCTCAGCCCCGCGCATCAACGCCGTCAGAATCTTGTCGTAATCCTGGCAGCGGCAGAGATTTCCCGAGACACCGTGCGCCAGTTCCCGGCGCGTGGGATTGGGATTTGTTTTCAAAAATCCGACCGCGGTCATGATGAAGCCGGGCATGCAGAACGCGCACTGAAATCCCTGCTCATCGATGACACCTTGTTGCACAGGATGCAGGGTTCCGTCGTCGGCCGCGAGACCTTCGATCGTCAAAACCTTCCGGCCACGCACCGTGTGTGTGAGCACCGAACACGAGTAGTGCGGAATGTCGTCGATAAGAACGCTGCAGGATCCGCATTCAGCGCGGTCACAGCCGAGTTTGGTGCCGGTCAGTCCCAGTTTGTAACGCAGCGTCCATGCCAGCGTCTCTTGCTTCATAACGTCGACGCGCCGTTGCTGACCGTTAACGTTGAGAGTGATGAGACGCTCGCCTACGTCGGCAGCCGGTTGCTGGCCATGCAATAGAGGCGACGCGCGAAAAAGATAACTAGCGGAGGAAACGGCGACGCCGCTGCAGATGACGCCTTTGATGAAGTCGCGCCTTGAGACGGCTTTCAGCACGCCTTCCTCCGGCACGTCTTGAATTGCCTCTGGATTTCCCTTCTCTGTCATGCTCGGTCACTCTTATCTAGGCCGCCGCCGATCGAGTCTCACGCCTAAACATCGATGTGAGGCCGGATATTTAAGGAGTTCGATTATCAGAAAGAATGTCCGGATTCGGAAATTTCCGATGCGGGTAGTATAACCGCGCCGCTCGTCGGCGAGGAATCCGGTAGATGCCGTAATCCAGCACGAGTGACGGGCAACTCTGAAGTTGTGTTTCAGAACAGACTCCTGGCGGCCCAGAAGTCGGCTTGTAGGACGTATCTCCGCCCTTGCCATCGCTTCTGGGCGGATTCTAACCCAGAAATTATCGAGGTTGGGCTTAGCTCACTGACGCGGGCATATACCCTTCTAGCGAGATTCGCACATTTCACAGAAATCGATCAGGAGGAGGGCACATTCATGCGTCTACGGAATCAACGAGGTCGTTTTAAGTGCACGCGGCGCAAGACAGGACCGTCGTGTTGGGAGTTTCTTTGGCGTGAAAACGACTCGGACGGAAATCGCACGCGACTAACAGCCGTGATCGGGACCTTGGAACAGTTCCCGACCAGAGATTTGGCACAAGCCGCTGTAAACGGCCTTATACTTTAACGGCACTCACTGCCAGTTTGTAACCCGTTAAAGCACTCTCTGGGAAATCTTATTGGACCCTAATTGGACCCAGATCTCAGGGGCAAGATCCGTGAGGAGCGCACGAAGGTGGATCGATGGATCGACCTGTTTCTTGTGAGTGAGGTTGTAAGGACACAACCGAACCGTCAGGTTCTGGTACAAAGACAAAAAGCTGTGTCGCAGGGTTTACGCGCAGCAGAATTTGGGGACACGGCTTTACACCCAAGGTCAGATCCCAACAGAGTGAATAGCTTCCTTAACTTGCGTGTCGCCGACATCTGGGCCTGCTACAAACAATGGGGCGACAAAGGAGCGTTCTTTCTTACCGAGCCGCTAGACAATCACGGCTGGGAATGGCGCTGCTACATGCGTGATCCCGACGGCTACCTCATCGAGGTCGGCCAATATAGTCAAATGGCCCTCGATCGTTTCAAAAACGCCAGTTAAGTTGCCAACCGATAAGGGCGTTTCTCCTTACTAATCCGACGGACGATGACTCCAGGATTTCCTCTCCCCGACCCGAATGTGCCCTTAATCCGCATCTCAAAAAATTTCGGCAGTTTAACTATCCGGGCATTTGGAAGTATTTCGTCGCGCATCCCAAGTGGAAGATGACTTCGCGAGTGATGCCAAAGCAAGCGAAGCGCGTTTATTGGGAGAGCGTTGTGTTCCAACGTGGCGGTGCGAAATATCGAGCAATCGTCATTTCGACGACTGGTCTGGGGGTTTCGGGGCCTGATAAACCCTCCACGCCGGCATCTGCCTCATTCTGGTGAAAGTTCATCAACCTTCCCAAGTGCTGCAACGCACGAGCCAGGGCCGCAGCTACATCCCTCCGCGAGCAACCAAGAAGAATTGAACAGTCGTGGTCGGAATAGTGTTCGAGAACTGACATAACGAAAACGAAGCGCTCAAGCGGTGCGAGCTCGAGGATCGCACACACCTCGGCCTCTGAAGCCAAAGGAACATAATTCAAGTCTCGAGGCGAAACAGCGTTTTGCGTTGCTCTTCCGGAACGCTGCCGCGGTGCAATAAGCCGGATCGCAGTCTGAATGATGGTGCGTCGAACCCAGGAGCGCACCCACTCCTTGAATACACGGTTTCCTTTTGCGGATTCTCCGACGCTAGCGACAAAGCACTCCTCCGCCCTGTCTCCGTCCCCAGTCAGGAGAAGCGAGAGCAGATAGAGACCACTCATGTCCTCGGTGAAAATCCGTTCGAAGTCTGTAGTCGACGCGTACGCGGCGGAGCCTGCGATCTCTTTGGTAGTAGCGCTCGCCATACTCACCCATCGGTCGTCCGGCAGTTTCACAACACCGAGCAACCGGGTCATCCCCTCTGCTGTGTCTGAACCTCGACCCTAGTTCGATGCTGTGCACCAACGGTCGACTCAGAAATATCAGCGCGCCCCGCGATCGATACTGATAAGTC
>DASZIA010000505.1:0-21762 GCA_035949535.1 Planctomycetaceae bacterium
GTCGCAGATCGTGAACGCCTCGGCCAGAGCGAATTGAAACGGGATGTCGGCCCGCGTGTGGTAGCCCATGACGAAAGGCCCGTTGGCCCCGTCCGCTTTACGATGCGCCGGCAGCCATTGGTCCATCTTGCCGCCGTTCCAAGCCTCGTGCTGCACTGACCAAGCATGACTGGTGGAGGGGATCCTCTGCGCACTGGTCCTGAGCGTGTCGAGATGAAACGGCAGCATGTAGCCGTTCGGGCTCTCGTCGTCCGGTTGATAGAAAACCGATTTTCCGTTGGGCAAGCGCAGTGCGTGTGGATCACCGAATCCGCGTACGCCGGCCAGCGTGCCGAAGTAGTGATCGAACGAG
Organism: Planctomycetaceae bacterium; assembly: GCA_035949535.1. Lineage (GTDB taxonomy): Bacteria > Planctomycetota > Planctomycetia > Planctomycetales > Planctomycetaceae > DASPSM01. The sequence continues at coordinate 353 of DASZIA010000505.1, forward strand.
CGATTTTCCTGCATCAAAAGCACGACGTGCTTGATCACGCGAAGCGAGCCGTCCGGCGGTGCAGCCGCCAGCGCCCGGCGGACATGCAGCGGCAGGAACGACGAAGCAAATGCGGCGGTCGTGAGTCGGGCTGTATCACCCAAAAGCCGGCGACGGGTCAGTTTTGGAGACTCAAAAACGCAAATGTTTTGCTCGTCCATCAGATGGATCGTAGCCACGGATTCGATCTTGAACAATCCGCTTCGAGCGGTCACTCTGATCCCGGCCAGCGATTCGGCGGCGCTACGCCATTGCCTGTTTACAAGTGCGGGACATCAAATGCAGCGGGTCGCCTCTCACCCCAAACGCGACACTCAGGGCGCGGTGGGCGACGAGGGCGCATTCATTCTCCTAGTTGGTGTATTGCGTCCAATCGGCGACCGGTGCAAGAAACAGCATCCGAATTACTGCAAGCACACGCGGGAGCGGCGGATGGACCCGATAAAACTCGGACCGTCCAGAAACAAGACGATAGGCCCCACAACATTCACATGGACGTGGGTGGCGTGCTCCGGGTAGCCGAAGGCGTTAAAAACCGAAGGAATGACGCTGACCTTAGTTAAAGAGAGCCTTTGCCAGGGCGCTGAACGTGAAAAACCAGTCCTCACACGATTCAAGCCTCGCGGCTTCCCGAATCGTCGACTTCGCGACGGACAGCAACTCTCATGGTGAACAGCAAGCAGGCGATTGAGTTGAGGTAGCGCGACAACACACAATGCGACTGGTAGAGGGTCGTGGGCGGACCGGCCACAATTGTAACTGCCTTTGTTGTCCTTAAGCACGTCGTTTTGGCGAACCGGAGGCTATATGTCGCAGCGGGAGATTAAGCCGACGTCAACAAGTCCGTATGAGTATTACCAACTTTATCGGCACCGCATCGAGCACGAAGATGACCTGATCAACCATTGCATGACATGGTTATTGTATTTTGAGGCAGCCCTAATTGCGTTCGCTGCTGCGGCATCCGGTGCCGCATGGTTCGGACTCGTAAGGCAGTCCGAAGTACTCACATACAATAGCAACTATGGCTATATATTAGCGACGAATGCGGTTGCATCTATCTGCTTTCTTGGTATTCAACTTGCGCTCTGTTACATTGGCGGACTCAAAGTCACCAAAGACGCTAAAGCACGCCTGGACGGCGCTTTTAGAGCGTGGCAACTCCTCATAGAGGAGGGCGATAAAGTAAAAACGCTGTGGGAAAGCCAATACCGTCCGTCGGACGAAGCGTTCTTGATTCCCCCATTGGCTGGTGGTAGAGGACCAGATGGCCTGTTGCTGAGTCATTCGGGAGTAAACGGCTCCGCGGAAGCCTTGCGGATCTTTCGCCTGATCTGGCTTTTCCTTTTTGTTGTTGCGGTTAGTTTTGCGCTGGTTGAGGTATGCATTTTGTTTTGGGCCGCCACCGGTGGCCGCTCTATCTTGCTCTAGGTTCTGTCCGTTTAATCGAATTAAGGGAGACGGAAAGGGATGCAGCTGAATGGCTCAACGGACGAAATCCGTGCGAGCACACGTAGGCTCGCACCCTTGAATGCGACAGACTAAACGCCAGCCTCATCCGAGGAACCGATCAGCGCGAGCGTCGCTTTCCGAATCGCTGGCAGCAGACCGTCCCAGGCGCGATCACCCGTTGCAGATCAGGGTCAAGCGATGACAGCAGACGACATTCAGGACCGCCAGAATGCAGCGCCGCATTCCGGGCATCGGCCGGAAACCGAAGCGGAGGCACCTGTTACGTCCAAAGGCGCCAGGGGTTCGCGGGAGCGGCGTCTGATCGGGGCGCAGGTCGACGCGCAGTGGCGGCGCCGACAATGCGGCCGCCGGCGCGATCTGCTTCGACATGGATTTCCCGTGGTTCATTCGTCAGGCGGGCGTAGCGCGAGCCGATATGATCCTGGCGCCCTCGAATGATTGACGGGCCATTGATCCGCTCCACACGCACATGGCCTGCATGCGTGGAATCGAATTAGGCTGCTCCGTGATCCGTCACACAGGCACCGGACTCTCGGCGGCCGTCGACTATCAGGGCCGCCTGCTTGCCCAGATGGATCATTTCACGACGCCGGGAACCGAGCGAGTGATGGTCACCCACGTGCCCGTGCATGGAGTGCCGACCTTTTATGCGCGCTTCGGAGATCTCTTCAGTTGGATTTGCGTGGCTGGCCTTCTCGTACCTGACAGTCGTCGGCCTCGTTCGGCCACATCGAGGTTCAGTTCTGCGGACCGCTTAGTACCTGGCTGGCCGCCTCGCCTGGTCGCCGAACGTTCCCAGCGTGCCCGGCGGTTGCTACTCTAATCAGCGATGCTTTATGGATTGAGGCTCAACCGCCGGATGCTTGCGCTGCAACGATTCCTGACGACGAGCGTACTCTTCGCGTGCACGATCGTTGCTGCCCGAGGAGGGGATTCCGAAGGCCGCAACCACTGGGCCTTCGGTCGGCTCGTTCGGCCAGCGATGCCGGCAGTCAAATACCGGTCGGCGATGCGCTCCCCAGTGGATGCGCTACTGCTCGCCGGGTTGGAACAGAAAGGTCTCTCGCCCGCACCTGAGGCCGATCGGGCCACGCTGCTCCGGCGGCTGTCCTTTGACCTCACGGGTTTGCCGCCGCGCCCCGAGGAGACCGCCAGGTTTGTCACGGATCCTGTTCCCGACGCGTATTCCCGCGTCGTCGAACGGTTGCTGGCCTCGCCGCATTACGGCGAGCGGTGGGGGAAATATTGGCTCGACGTCGCCGGCTATGCCGACTCGAACGGCTACTTCAACGCCGATAGCGACCGTCCGCTCGCCTACAAGTATCGCGACTACGTGATCCGGTCTTTCAACCGCGACCGACCGTACGACCAGTTTGTCCGCGAGCAGTTGGCGGGCGACGAGCTTTCCGGCTATCTCCCCGGCCAGCGACTCACGCGCGAGGTGCTCGAACAGTTCACGGCGACCCATTTCTTGAGGAATGCCCAGGACGGCTCGGGCGAGAGCGACGGCAACCCCGACGAAGTGCGCATCGATCGGGCCACGGTGCTGCAGGGGACGCTGCAGATCACCATGAATTCCCTGCTCGGCCTGACCATTCAATGTTGCCGCTGTCACGAGCATAAGTTCGAGCCGATCGCAGCCGCCGAATATTACCAGTTGCAGTCGATCTTTTATCCTGCCTTCCCGGCCTATGACTCGGGGCACTGGATCAAGCCGAAGGACCGGGTCCGGGAAATGCCGGAGGGAGACGAAGCTGTCGTCTGGCAAAACCACGAGCGACAGATCGACGAGCAGAAGACCCGCGCCCTCAAAGAGTATGCGAGTTGGGCCGACTCGCACCGACCGTCGGAGGCGCTCCTCTTTCGCGACGAGTTCAAGAATCCGGGCCGGCTGCACGATGCCTGGTGGAGCCCCGCTCCGGAGGCGGGCCGTCCGGACGCCATCGGTGCAGTGGCTTTGGATTCCACGCAAGCGCCCGCGGGCCGAATTGAAAACGGAACGCTCAAGATTCACGAATCCAATAGCGGCGATCGATGGCTCGTCACGCGCAGGACTTTCAACTGGCGGCCGCCTCGCGAAGGAGATTGGATTGAAGCCTCGTTCAACCTGGTCGCCGATCGAATCGACAACTCGGCGCCGGCGGAACGAATCGCTTTCTTCATCGCCGCACAGACAGGCGACTTGCCAAAGGACACGGTCAACTTGCCAAAGGATACGGGAAACTTGCTCTTGGACGGCAACCCCGCGGGCAAAGCGGCCGCGCACCTCGCCTACCCGGGGCCCCACTCAAGAGCTGTCGGCGAGATCGGAGAATCGGGTTACCGCCCGGGCCACCGCTACGGCGTCCGCGTGACAAACGTCGGCAATCAGAAACTGCGGCTCGAGCAGATCGTTGATTTCTTGCCCGAGAAAAACGCGATCACACTCGACGCAGCCGATCTGCCTGACGGGGCATTTGGGTTCGAGTTCTGCTGCGGCCGCAGCTTTGTTGTCAGCGACATGATCGTCGAAACTTCGGCAACAGCGGATGCCTCAGCCTCACCGCGTCTCGCCGCGTATCACACTGACTGCGCACGGCACGCACGACAACTTCGCAAAACGCTCACGCAGCTCGATTCCCAGCGCCTTGCCAAGCCGGGAGAGCTGGCGTGCGTCACGGATATCGCTCAAAACCCGGCGCCCCTGCACGTCTTGAAACGCGGCAGCTATACCGACCTGGGCGAAGAGGTTGTCCCGGCGGCGCTACGAATCTTGTGCGACGGTCCCTCCGTGTTGAAGGTGAGCCCGCCGTATCCCGGTTCTACATCGTCCGGACGACGTCTCGCGTTCGCACGTTGGTTGACGGCACCCGCAAGCCGCGCGTCCGCGCTGTTGGCCCGCGTCATGGTCAATCGGATCTGGCAGCGGCATTTCGGCACAGGGATCGTCGGCACGCCGGATAATGTCGGACTATCGGGCACGCGGCCCACTCATGCAGAGCTGCTCGACTACCTGGCTGACGAGTTTGTCGCGAGCGGTTGGAGCGTCAAGCACATTCACCGGCTGATCGTGAATTCGGCAGCCTACCGTCAATCCAGTGTCGTACAAGCTCCGGCTGCGGCCGCCGACCCCGACAATCATTTGCTGTCGAGATTCCCCCTCACACGGCTCGACGCGGAGGCAGTCCGCGATTCGATGCTCTCGGTCTCGGGCGAGATCACCGAGAAAATGTACGGCCCCTACGTACCGTGCAGTGCCGACGACGAAGGAGCAGTTGTCATTCGTGAGGATCAGGAGGGAGCCCATCGCCGCAGCGTTTACCTGCAGCAGCGTCGGACGCAAGTCGATTCGCTGCTCGATTTGTTCGATGCGCCCACGATTGCCAGCAACTGCCCCGTCCGCGGAACTTCGACCGTTCCTTTGCAGTCGCTGGCACTGTTGAACTCGAGCTTCGTGCGCGCGCGGGCCGCAGCCTTTGCCGCGGTATCGCGTAGCACATCCAAGACGCCTCCGAGTTTGAGCGGGGAGAAGCGGATCCGTCGAACGATCGAGCGGGCCTTCGGCCGAGAGCCGACCATTTCCGAGGAGGCGGCTTCGTCGCAGTTTCTCGAGAAGCAGACGGTCACATACGGGGCGAAGGATGACCCGGCGTGGCGAGATTTCTGCCAGATGCTGTTAGCGAGCAACGCGTTCTTGTATGTCGAGTGAGTGGGGCTGGGAGCGACCGGGTGAATCGAATCCTAAATCCCTTTGCAATCAACCGACGAGCCTTTTTGGCCGACTACTGCGGAGGAATTGGCGCGCTGGCTCTGGCGCACTTGCTGCAGAACGAGGCATCCGCCTCGGGCGGACAACGAAAGGATCCCCTCGCGTCGGTGGCACCGCACCGCGCGAGCCAGGCGAAATCGGTGATCTGCCTGTTTCAGCATGGCGGGCCGAGCCAGATGGATCTGTTCGATCCCAAGCCGCAGCTCACCCGTCACAACGGGGAAGCTTATCCCGGCAAGGTTGAGGTGCACTTTGCCCACGCGTCGACGAATTTGCTGGCTTCGCCGTTCAAGTTTCACAAGCGCGGCCAATGCGGAATGGAGCTGTCGGAACTCCTTCCGCACACGGCAGCCGTGGCAGACGATCTGACACTCGTGCGGTCGATGACGACCACGTCGGTCGACCACGAATCGGCGTTGCGGCTGATTCATACGGGCACCTTCTTCGCCGGCAAGCCCAGCTTGGGCTCGTGGGTCGTCTACGGCCTGGGATCGATGCGCGAGGAGCTGCCGGCGTATGTCGTGCTGGGCGACCCGGGAGGACTTCCTGTCGACGGAGCGAAGAACTGGAGCGCGGGCTATCTTCCCGCTGTCTACCAGGGAACTGCGTTTCGACCATCGGGTTCGCCGGTGCTGCACTTGCAGACGCCGCGGGAGATCGTGCCTGAGGCGCGGCAGCGACAGCTCGAGTTCTTGCGCACGCTCAATGTCGAGCATCTCCGCCGCAATCCTTCCAATTCAGAACTCGCGGCACGCATTACGAATTACGAGCTGGCCGCAAAAATGCAGTCGGCAGTCCCCGAGGCGCTTGACGTTTCGCAGGAATCCAAAGAGACGCAGTCGCTCTACGGTCTCGACCAGCCGGCGACGGAAGACTACGGCCGCCGCTGCCTGGTCGCCCGGCGACTGGTCGAACGCGGCGTGCGGTTCGTGCACGTGTTTCTAAGCGGCCAACCTTGGGACACGCACTCGAACAACGCGAAGACCCTCGTCGGACTGTGCGCGAAAACCGATCAGCCGAGCGCCGCGCTCGTTCGCGATCTCAAGCGACGGGGACTGCTCGACTCGACGATCGTTCTGTGGACGGGTGAATTCGGGCGACAGCCAGTCTCTCAGGGGACCGACGGCCGCGATCACAACCGTCGGGCCTTTTCGCTCTGGTTGGCCGGCGGCGGTTTCAAGCGGGGTTACGTTCACGGAGCGACCGACGACTTTGGCTACGAATCGGTGCGGGATATTGTCCGGGTCCACGACCTGCATGCCACGCTGCTTCACTCGCTGGGTCTCGACCACGAGCTTCTCACCTATCCACACGACGGCCGCGACGACTCGCTGACCGATTCGGCAGTCACCAATGCGGAAGTGGTCGAGACGCTCTTGGCCTGACGTTGACTCGGGTCCCGGCACCCGGAAGTTGGACCGAATCAATTCTTGCGGCGCCGACTGGCGGATCGCACTGCCTTGATGTGTCAGATGACTTGTCTTACCATTGTGTCAGATGACATATCTGACTGTGAAACTGGAGCCCGAAGGATGCCTGCACGGATCCGATTGACGGAGGCGCAGTTTGCCGTGCTGGAAGGCTTGTGGTTGCATGGACCGCAAACGATCCGGCAGCTGATGGCCGCGATCTATCCTGCCCAATCCAAGTCCGATTACGCGACGGTGCAGAAGCTGTTGGAACAACTGGAAGAGAAGGGCTGCGCGCATCGGGACCGATCGAAAATGCCTCACGTCTTTTGCGCCGCCGTCGATCGCGGCGATTTGATTGACGCACAGCTCCGCGAGATGGCTAATCGGCTTTGCGACGGTTCGCTGACGCCCGTCCTCATGCATCTCGTCGAGGATGCGAAACTTACCAAACGTGATCGCGACACTTTGCGTCGCCTGCTCGACGAAGCGAGCAGACGCAAATCGGAGTCCGAGAGGCCCAAGCGATGATCGAGCAATTTCTGATTGTATGCTGGAACAATGCGATCGCGGTCACGGTGCTGGCCGTAGTTGTCCTTGCGGTGACGAGCTTATTGCGGTACGCGCCGCTCGCGCATTTGCTTTGGCTCGTCGTGTTGATCAAGTTGATCACGCCACCGATCTTGAGCCTGCCAATGACGATCTCGGTAGCAGGTGAAAGCGGGCCTGACCGTTACCGGCAGCCGACCGTCGTGGACGTGTCCGCTGTCCCTTCCGACGCTTCGGTCGAGCTAGCGAACAATGATGACGGACAATTCGACAAATTCGGTGATTCCCAGTTGGATAACTGGCGGGGTCGAGGCAGCCCGGCCGAACGAGCTTCCATCGTCGGGACCGCACACGATCGTGCAGCGTCTTCAATGGCAGCAAAACCTTGGTGGACTTGGTCGCTCGCGGCGGCGGTCGTGTGGGTCGCCGGCACAGTCTCGATATTGGCGTCAGTGCTGCTTAAGTTCCATCAGTTTCATCGAGTCGTCTGTCACGCGGCTACGGCTCCGCGAGCATTGCGAGATGAAGTGGCTCGGCTCGCAGAACTTGCTGGCCTGCGCGCGGTTCCCGACGTTCGAGTTTCGGGCGCCCGCATTGTGCCGTTGGTTATCGGTTTCCAGAGCCACACTGTCCTCTTGCTTCCGCAAACGCTGCTGTCATCTCTGAAGGAAGAAGAGCGGACAACCTTGCTGGCACATGAATTGGCCCACTTGCATCGGCGGGATCACTGGGTGTCCTGGATCACGGTATTAGTGGTTAGCCTTTATTGGTGGCATCCCGTGGCGTGGTTCTCGCGGCGTCAGTTGCGTCGTGCGGCCGATGAATGTTGCGACGGCTGGGTCGTGAAATGGTTCCCGGACAAAACGCTGTCCTATGCCGAAAGCATGATGAAGACTGTCGACTTTCTGGCCGACGGCGCACAGCGAGCGACGACTCTCGCCAGTGGATTCGGCCAACTGAGATCGCTGAAACGGCGGCTTGTGATGGTCATCGAAAACCGAACGAGCCACCGGTTGCGATGGCCGATTCGGTTTGCGTCCTATGCGATCGCGATGGTGTTGCTGCTCATTTCCCCACTTTTGGTGCTGACGACAGGCCCGCGACTCACTGCGGACGACAGCGCGTCGAGCCCCTTCGGCTCGCTGTCAGCGGAGGAGAAGTTCCCCTGGCAGCCAAAGCAGCTCATTAATGTGTTTGGAACACATCGCGGTAAGCATTGGTGGGAAGTCTACGCAGTCGCGTGGAGCCCTGACGGCAAATGGATCGCGACTGGCAGCGGCGACAAGCGCCTTCGGTTATGGGATGCACGAACGCTGCGCGAGCGCGCATCGGTGGGTCTTCCGGGGACCGTGCAGTCAGTGGTCTTTGCGCCGGATGGCAAACACTTGGCGGCCGCGTTGAACAGGATGGTCACGCCGGGCGAATTCAGAGGACAAATAAAAATGTGGGAGCTGCAAAATGGGCAGCTCAAAAAACTGTGGAGCTTGAATGGCATTGAGGGACGAATTGCGAGTCTCGCGTTCTCACCAGACGGCAAAACGATGGCCGTAGGCAGCCGTGAGATTCACCTCTTGGACGTCACCGGTGCAGAACCACGCGAGACGCATGTTCTGCCCGTTCCGGGCATTCTTTGGAAGATCGCGATCTCACCCGATGGCACGTTGCTTGCCGGCCCTTGTGGGGATTCGTTAGTGCTTTGGAATTTGTCGGCCCCAGAGCCCAAGGAGCGCGTCCGTATTGCGACAAGCGCATTGTCCGTTGCCTTTTCACCAGACGGTCAAACTTTTGCCAGCGGCACGACTTTCAAAGAGAACGCGATCCACATCTGGAATTTGCGTACACAAGAACCCAAAGAGCAGGCTGTGCTACGCAACGTGGGAAACGCTGGAGTTGAGGCGTTGGCCTTCTCGCCGGACGGAAACGTGCTGGCAAGCTCGACCGGATACGAGAACGCGATTCGCTTATGGAAGATGCAGAGCGGCCAGCCTGAAGCGTTTGCGATCTTGAAGGGCCATAGTTCAAAAACGTTTGCGCTAGCATTTGCGCCAGATGGCAAGCAGTTGGCTTCAGCCAGCTCTGATCAGTCCTTGCGTCTGTGGACCATCGATGGAGAGCCACGGGAAAGCGAAGTGTCTCGAGACGCTCACGATGACCTGAATGACGTGTGCGATCTGTGGTTCTTGCCCGATCGTCAATCGATGGTCGTCCTTCACTCCAATAGCATCGTGCGCGACTGCGCCGCGACTGTCTTTCAAATGGCTGATCAGCGTGTTCGCACCCGCTGCAAACTGTCAGCCGATGAACATTACTACTTTTACTCCTCGCGACTCGCAGCCGACGGCAAAACATTCGCAACGGTGCAGAAGCGAGCCAAACGCATCGAGCCTCTGGTAACCGGCCAGTCCCTCGCGAGCGATGACGCGTCAGTCATGCTTTGGGATCTCGCAACCGGAAAGCGCATGCACACTCTGTCGGATCGTTTTGGAGAGGTCAGCGCACTCGCTTTCAGCGCGGACGGCCGACTGTTCGCCACCGCGTCGAGCGATGGCAAGATTCGCGTCTGGAATGTAACTACCGGAAAGCTCATTGCAGAGGCGCCTTCGAGGGCCCGCAAGGTCCTCGACCTGGCGTTTGGCGGCAACGGCGCAACATTGGTTTCTCTCAACGATGCATTGTCGCCGCTCTCGGAACCAGAAGCTGTGATTCAAATGTGGCATGTGCGGGGCGCCGATTTGTCAGCGGGCGACCGATGGGAGACTCGCGGCAGTGAAACTGGGACTGTCGGAGTCATATCGCCGGACGGCAACACGCTGGCAGTCCAACGTCGAGGCGACGGCGTGGAGGTTTGGGCGTTTCGAGAAAGCGCGTTTCGTCAGAAGATTACGATTGGAGGGACCGATCCGCGGTCCTTCGCAAGTGCGGTTTCCTCTGATGGGACGATGATCGCCATGAACACGAGGGGGGATGCTTTAAGCGCCGTATCGGTTTGGGACGCGGCCAGTGGCAAGATGATCAGCGAGTCACTGATGCCCGGCGATGTGAGAAAACTGACCTTCTCCCCTGACAAGAGGCATATCGCCACCGTCAATCAGAACGGCACGATCTACGTGCTGCGAATCAAAGACCGTGGCGCGGCACAGAACCGTGTGACCAATCCGGAGAAGGGGTCCAGAGACAATTCGGAGTGAAGCTCCCTAAGAACGGCTGGCAGAAACCAGAGCGGCCGAGTGGTAGCAGCCGTTGCGTTGTTCTGACAATCATGCGACGCAGACGGAGAAGCGTTCGCTGGTCGTTTGACCGCGAGCCCATCGTTGCGCCATTCAGGGACGAGTGATTCCGTCGGTTGATGCTCTCATTCAGGCAGATCTGACTTCGATTCGGGCGAACGCATTGGACGAAACAAGATGCCAAACTCTAAGGACGAAATCCGTAGCAATGTCGCCAGGGACGCGAGCGTCCCGAGAGTCGACATGAAGCTCGAGGTGGTCGTCATCCCCGTTTCGGATGTCGACCGCGCGAAGGAGTTCTACGCGAGGCTCGGGTGGCGGCTCGATGCCGACTTCGCCGCCGGTGACGACTACCGCGTGATCCAGTTCACGCCGCCCGGCTCCGGGTGTTCGATCATCTTCGGTAAGAACGTCACCGCGGCGACACCCGGCTCTGCCCAGGGCCTGTACCTGATCGTTTCCGACACCGAGGCCGCCCGCAACGAGCTGCTCGGTCGCGGTGTCGAGATCAGCAAGGTGTTTCACGACGCCGGGGACGTGCACGCCGGCCCGGACGAAGCCTACTTGTTTGGGCGGCGCCGGGTCAGCGGTCCGGATCCCGAGCGTCGCAGCTACCGCTCGTTCGCCTCGTTCGGTGATCCGGACGGCAACGGCTGGCTGTTCCAGGAGATCACGACGCGGCTTCCCGGGCGTGTCGCCGGCGACACGACGTACGCCTCGGCGGGCGACCTGTCGCAGGCGCTGCGGCGCGCCGCGGCCGCGCACGGGCAGCACGAGGCGCGGACGGGGCAAGCCGACCCGAACTGGCCGGACTGGTGCGCCGAGTACCTGGTGCGCGAGCAGGCCGGCGAAGAGCTGCCGCAATGAATGACTACGACGTGATCGTCATCGGCCGCGGCGCGCCCGACGAGCACTGCATCGGTGCGATGGCCTAAGGGGACTGCGATCTTCCTTGAAGGAGGTGCCTCGTGTCGCGGCATTTCGATGCGATCATCATTGGGACAGGCCAGGCAGGCCCGTCTTTGGCCGCGCGGTTTGCGGCCGCGGGCATGGCAGTCGCCATTATTGAACGCCACAAGTTTGGTGGCACCTGTGTGAATACGGGATGTATCCCGACAAAGACGCTCATCGCCAGCGCGGACGCGGTCCATACTGCTCGCCGAGGCGCCGAATATGGTTTTGTCGTCGACGGCGATGTGCGCGTTGATATGAAGCGCGTTAAAGCGCGCAAGGACGAAGTTTCCGGACGCTCGAACAGGGGCGTCGAGGAATGGTTGCGAGGACTTAAAAACTGCACGGTCATCCAAGGCCATGCCCGCTTTCAGTCGTCCCGCACTGTCGTGGTCAACGATGAAGTCCTGGAAGCCGACAAAATCTTCATCAACGTTGGCGGGCGCGCCTCGGTTCCCGCGATCCCGGGAATTCATGATGTCCCATTTCTCACAAACTCATCGATGATGGACGTCGACTTTTTGCCGGAGCATCTCGTCATCGTCGGCGGAAGTTATGTTGGGTTGGAATTCGCTCAGATGTATCGCCGCTTCGGGAGCGAAGTCACGATTGTCGAGCACGGACCTCGCCTGATTGGACGTGAAGACGAAGATGTGTCCGAAGCGGTGCGCGAAATCTTGGAGACCGAAGGGATACGGATTCGGCTGAATGCGAACTGTCTGTCACTGACGAAGCGCGACAACCGTATTGCCGTCGGCGTCGAATGCGACGGAGGTCCGCCAGAAGTATTGGGCACTCATCTTCTTCTCGCGGTGGGACGTACTCCCAACACGAACGACCTGGGTCTCGACCGGGCGGGGGTTGCGACCGACCAACGCGGCTACATTATCGTCGACGATCAACTGCAAACGAACGTGCCCGGCATCTGGGCCCTGGGTGACTGCAACGGCCGCGGCGCCTTTACGCACACTTCCTACAACGACCAGGAGATCGTCGCCGACAATCTCCTCAACGCAGACCATCGCCGCGTGTCAGACCGAATCCAGACGTACGCCTTGTTTACAGATCCCCCGCTAGGCCGTTGCGGCATGACGGACGCCGAAATACGGAAGTCTGGGCGTGTTGCGCTCGCGGCGAAACATCCGATGAGCCGAGTGGGCCGGGCCATTGAGAAAGGTGAGACGCAAGGATTCATCAAAATCACTGTCGATGCGGAAACAAAACAGATTCTGGGTGCTGCGATTCTTGGGACTGGAGGCGATGAAGTCGTTCAAGTGTTGCTGGACGTCATGTATGCGAAGGCGCCCTATACCGTGGTTCGGCGCGCCATGCATATTCATCCGACGGTTGCGGAATTTCTCCCCACCGTCTTGTCCAAACTGGAACCCTTTGCGTAGGACGTCGTTCATTCTGGGTCGGCGAAGCGAATCTGTGTTTGGACGACATCCTCGCGGCGACGAAAGAAAGCGTCCAACACGACCGGGTCGAAATGGGATCCGCGGCCGTCTGCGAGAATCTGCATGCATTCCTCGAGCGGAAATGCCGGCTTGTAGGGGCGTTTGCTGCTCAACGCATCAAAAACGTCGGCCACGGCCGTGATGCGGCCCGCGATGGGAATGTCCTCGCCGGCCAGGCAGAGAGGATATCCCGTGCCGTTCCATTTTTCGTGATGGCTCATGGCGATGGTGGCGGCCAGCGCCAAGATCGGCGACTCGGTCGTTTCCAACAAGCGCGAGCCGAGCTCCGTATGCCTGCGCAGCAAGTTCAATTCGTGATCCGGGATCGACTGGGTGATTTTTTTGCCGAAGGCGCTGTGCTTCCGCATCAACTCCATTTCTTCCGGTTCCAGCTTGCCCGGTTTGAGCAGAATCGAATCGGGAACCCCGATCTTGCCGATGTCGTGCAGTTGGGCTGCTTGCTCGAGCATTTCGAGTTGCTCGCCGCGCCAACCGAGTTCTTCGGCAATCAAACGCGCGTATCGCCCGACGCGCAGCACGTGGCGCCCCGTATCGTCGTCGCGAAACTCGGCGGCGCGGGCCAGGCAATGAATCACTTCTTGCCGCGATCGGGCCAGCTCGGCCGTCCGCCGCAGCACTTCCGCCTCGAGCTCCTGCGAATACTTCTCCAAGTAGTCGGCGTGCTGTTTGACAATCAAGACGTTGCGGACCCGGGGAATGAGTTCGCTCGGGTCGACCGGCTTGTTGAGGAAGTCGCTGGCTCCCAGCTCGATTGCCTGGCGCTTGATGGACTGGTCGTTGGCCGCGGTCAAAATCACAACCGGAAGGTGCACGCTGCGTTCTTTGCTGCGGACTGCGGAAAGGATATCGAGACCGCTGACATGCGGCATCATGATGTCCAAGAGCAGGATGTCCGGAGATTCCCGGTCGACCAGCGCGAGCGCCTCGCGGGCGTCGGTGGTGACGACGAAACTCTCATACCCTTCCATCGCAAGGTATTTCCGCGCCACTTTCACGTTAGTGGGCTCGTCGTCGACGATCATGATCTTCGAGGATCGCAATGCCAGATCGTTGGTGCGGAATTGCAGACCGGTCGCCTCGGCGGCGCAGGCCGTCGGCCCGGGATCGCCCAGAAGTGTTCCCATCCTCAATCCTCTTTTCTGGCTGGGCCGGCTTGTCGCCCGGCCAACGGATGCTGCGTCAGGTTGTCTTCACTGCCCCCAGGCATTGACGGGGGCGACCGTCGATCACGATTTGATCGGCGAGCTGTGTAATTTCGCTCAAGTAGGTCGCGATTGCGGCCGGATCGCCCTCTCGAACCGCGCGTTCCAAGGGCAAGGCCGCCCCCGTCAGCGTGCTAAACCCGGCCGTTCCGGCTGAACCCTTGAGCCAATGCGCCAGCCCTCCAAGCGTCTGATAGTCCTTCGCCGACGCGGCTGAACGCATCTTGTCGAGATTGGCATGCAACCGGTCGACGAACTCAATGACGATTTCACGGAATTCGGGATCATCCATCTGCAAATCGGACTCGAGCGATCCTCTGCTGTCGGTGCGCTCTTTCGCGTCTTCGGAGGCGGATTGCCCGCTTTGCAGCACGGCGGCCACCGTGGTGAGCAGACGATCGCTGTTGATCGGCTTCGTCAGGTATCCCGTGCAGCCGGCCGCCCGGCACCGGTCTTCGTCCCCCTTCATCGAGTGCGCGGTCAGCGCGAGAATCGGAGTTGTCACTCCTCGGTCGCGCAACTGCCTGGTCGCCATGTAGCCGTCGAGCACCGGCATCTGCATGTCCATCAAAATCACGTCGAACTTGTGCTGGCACGCGAGCGCCAGGCCGATCTCTCCGTTCTCCGCGGTCATCACGTCGGCCCCCGCGCGGCGCAAGACCAGGCTGATCAGCTTGCGGTTCGTCGCTCCGTCTTCCACCAGGAGGATGGAAGCACCCGCCAGAACCGGCGCAAAGCCGGCCGCGCGCTGAGACTTGCATTCCATGAGATCGGCCGTTGGAGCGTCCAGCATTCTGATTCCGGTGAGCGGGCCCGTCTCAATTTCAACCGTGAAGCGGCTTCCGCGTCCCGGCTCGCTCTCGACCTCTAATCTGCCGCCCAGCAGTTCGCTGATTTGCCGGCTAATCGCCAGTCCCAGACCGGTGCCGCCGAACCGCCGAGTGATCGATTGATCGGCCTGTGTGAACGGCTCGAAAATCCGCTCGATGGAGTCGGGCGCGATGCCGATTCCCGAGTCGATGACGTCGATGGCCAGCCGCGGAGACGCGCCTTTTTCATTGAGGCGGGCGACGACTTCCACTGCGCCTTGGTCGGTGAACTTGATGGCGTTGCCGATGAGATTCATCAACAGCTGCCGGAACCGCGACGGATCGGTCAGAATCGTGTGGGGCACAGGGCTATCCCAGCGGTATTCGAGGTTGATTCCTTTTTCCTGGGCCCGGACCCTCAGGATCGAAATCGCCTGGGCGACGACTTTGTGCGGCTCGCATCGGACCTTCTCGACTTCCATCTGGCCCGATTCAATCTTCGACAGATCCAAAATGTCATCGATCAGTTCGAGCAGGTGCCGGCCGCTGTGGTTGATCGTTTCGTGATAGTCGCGGCGTTCGGCCTCGTTGGCTTCGGCGCCCATCTTCAGCAGAACGTCGGTAAATCCCAGAATCCCGTTAAGCGGAGTCCGAATCTCATGGCTCATATGGGCCAAAAACGCGCTTTTCGCGCGGTTTGCGGCCTCGGCGGCGTCTTTTGCGCGGTGCAACGCTTCTGCAGCGCTGAGTCGCTCGTTAATGTCGCGGACGAATGCACAAAAGGTGATCGTGTCACCGCTCTGGATCGGAGAGATCGATAACTCTGCCGCAAACTCTTCGCCCCGCCGATTAATGGCCCTCAGCTCGATTCGCTTGTTCAAAATCTCGGATGCGCCGGTCGCGCGGAACTGCCGCAGGCCCTCTTCATGCGCTTCTCGCAGTCGAGGGGGAATGATCGTCTCCGAAACTCGGCGCCCGATCGCTTCCTCCGCGGTCCAGCCGAAGGTTCGTTCCGCTTGAGAGTTCCATCCGCTGATCCGTCCGTCGACATCCATACTGACGACGGCGTCGAGCGCACTTTCGATGATCGCATTCTTCGATTGATAGGACTGTTCTAACTCGACCGTGCGCTGTGAAAAATCGGCATTCATCCGCTCCAGCACGGCCGTGCGCACGGCGGCCGTCCAGAGCTCTGTCACGCCGTACTGGCACAGGATGATCAGGAAGATGTCTTCGAACCCGACCCATGCGGCGTGCTCGATCCAACGGTAGGGGCTCGCGGCGCTGACGCCGAATACCGTCTCAGGCCAGTAGGTGCCGCGAACGAAGTGGTCGCCCGCAACGAGCAGCGTGGCAGGAATCAAGAGCGGCCAATCCCGGTAGAAGGCCAAAAATGCCAGCGAGCCGAAAACGTGGAAGTGGGTCTCGATCCGTCCACCACTGATGTGAATGAATAGCGACGAGAACAACATCTGGCAGATTGCAATCACGTGGCGCGTGATCATTCGGCCCGGAAACTTCACCGCGAGGGTGATTGGCAACGCGGCCAGCAGCCCGCCGAAGACCACCGCCGCCCACAGGTGCGGATGAATCTGGCTCTCCGAACGGTGCCACGTGCGCGGTGTGATGAGGTACGCCGCCACCACTCCGCCGACCCATTGCAGGGCCATCAGGACGGCAAACATCCGGTCGGTGCGGCGGTAGAGCCGCTGCCGCTGCTGCTCGAATATGCGTCGACTATTCTCGATGATCTCACCGCTCGCGGGGTCGCTCATTTCTTCTCTCGGCGATTGTGGGGCGCCGGGACGCGCCCGGGCGTTGATGTTCGTTCGATGAGGGAACAACCGAAGACGGGCGTTTGCTGGGGCGGAGTCAATTTGCCGGCCAGCAGAAGCTCGATGGCCGTTCGCCCCGGATTATCACCGTGATGTCCGCGGGAGGCTGTCAAGCCGCCGTGGAACATGAGATATCCTTGGCGGTCGTAAACCAGGACCTCACCCGAAACGCAGGCGCGGAACCGACTGGTTTCTGTGCCCTCGTCGTCGCAGAAAACTGAGACCCCGGGGATCTGCCGCGCGGAACGCCACAGATCGGTCTTTTCCCAGTCTCCCGCGAAGCCGGGCGGCTTAAGAAAGACCACGATCACCCGCAGTTCATCGGCACAGGATGTCGCGAGGAGAGCCAGTTCGTCGACGCTGGCTCGGCTGCAGGGACAATGCGGATGAACGAACATGAGCAACGTAGGTCGCTCGAAACTGTGAGCCAACGCGGAATTTTGCGGCCAGAGTTCCGGGCTTCGGGCCACCGCAGCGGGCGTCATTTCGAATTCGAGCATCGCCCAGATGCTGGCGGAGACGGCTCCCAGCCAGGCGGCCGACAGCAAGCCCCATCGGCAGATGCGCATCAGTTTGAATCGCACAGTCTCTCCGGTCGGTGACCTGGCCTGCTCAGCGAGGCAACACGCCCCCCAAAAGTTAGGCCCCAACTGGCTTCCGTCAAACCGCGCCAACCCGGCGCGGACGAGAGCCATGAAGCCCGTAGCGAATTTGCTGGAAAGTCAGTGGAGTTCGACTCGAGCGAACGCAAAACCCACAAATCCAGCACAAATGGCCACCGAGAGAACTGGGCGAGGCACATCAGGTGACGGCCTCCGGTGCTCGAGCGATGCTTGAGTCGGCCCGGACGGTCAGCAACTCACGGGAACCGCGATCAACGCGACGCGGGTTACGACGTCTGGCAGGCTCATCGGAAAAGTCCATGCGTGGGCAATCGTGGAGCCGTGAGTCGGACGCCAGCGTCGTGATTTCGTCCGTGAGTCTCCGACTGTTGCATCGTGAGCCGAAGTGCCGGCCTGCTCGCGCCGAATCGCGAACCGAGCCAACCGGCAAGGCCGAAGCGACATCTCCGTTCGGAAAGCGGTATAAGAAGTCCTGAGCGGCAAACCGCACGTGTTACGTCCGATCCAGGAACCGCGAATGAGCGATACCGTCGGCAAGTCAGAATTGCTGAGTCGTCTGATTGCCGACATGCGGGTGCGCTGGCGGGCCGGCGACAAAGTGCTCGCCGAATCGTACATCCAACAACACGCGGAGCTTCAGTCGGACGACGGTCTCCTAGGCCGGCTCGTTCTGGTGGAGTTCCAGCTCAGCCGTGAATGCGGTGACCATCCTGACCGGGCTGACTACTGCAAACGTTTTCCGCAGGCTGCATACCGGCTTCAGGATCTTCTCGGATCAGAGCCGCACGAAGCAGAGACATCCCGACCCGCCCATGGCTCAAATTCAACGCATCTCGTTGGATCGCCGCAGACCGGCCAAAACTCGACGGCCTCGTTCGACCAGCCAGGTCGAACGAACATCCGGGCCGAACCGGGTGTCGGCGTCGCGGTGCCGTTGGGACGTTTCGGCGGATATGAACTGCTGGAGGAGATCGCCCGGGGCGGAATGGGGATCGTTTACAAGGCGCGACAGATCAAAGCCAACCGCACAGTCGCCCTGAAGATGATCCTCGCCGGGCAGTTGGCGTCCACCGAGGACGTCAAGCGATTCGAGACCGAGGCGTCGGCCGCAGCCACGCTCGACCATCCGAACATCGTTCCGATCTTCGAGGTCGGCGAGCATGAGGGACGCCATTTTTATTCGATGGGTCTTGTGGACGGCCAGAGCCTGAGTGACATCCTGCGTGACGGTCCGCTCGCTCCCAAGGACGCCGCCCGGCTCATGCGTCAGGTTGCACACGCCGTCGAGTATGCCCATGCCCAGGGGGTCATCCATCGCGATCTGAAACCGCAGAACATTCTGCTGTCCCGCGACGGATCTCCACGCGTGGCGGACTTCGGTCTCGCCAAGCAACTGTCGGGAACGAGCGAGCTGACAGCAACGGGCCAGATTCTGGGAACTCCCAACTTCATGTCGCCGGAACAGGCGCGTGGCGACAGCCATGCGATAGGTCCCCTTTCGGACGTCTATTCGCTCGGCGCCGTGCTCTACTGCCTGTTGACTGGGCGTCCACCGTTTCAGGCAGCCAACGTGATTGAGACCTTGCGTCAAGTCGTCACGCAAGAGCCGGTGTCACCTCGGCTGCTCAATGGGGCCATTGACCTCGACCTGGAAACGATCACGCTGAAGTGCCTGCAGAAGGAACCCGCTAAGCGGTACGCATCGGCAGCGAAATTGACGGACGATCTGGATCGCTTCTTGATTGGCAAACCGATCGAGGCTCGGCCGGTCGCGCGAATCGAACGTGTCTGGCGCTGGTGCCGCCGCAATCCCCTCGCTGCGTCCCTCTCGGCGGCGGTGACGCTGCTGTTGCTGATTAGTGCCATAGGTGGCACGACCCTGGCATTGATCGCCAATCAATACGCCGTGCGAGAGCGGGCGGCGTTAAAGGCCGAGTCCGAGCGGGCCGAGGGGGAGCGCCGAGCCCGGGATTCGGCGGAGAAGCGATTGGTTCAGCTCGAGAAGGGAAATGAAATCTTGGGCTCGATCTTCCGGGAGCTCGATCCGTGGACAGAGGAGAAGGAAGGCAAGTCGCTGCGCGTGCTGCTCGGCGAGCGCCTCGACCAGGCGACCGAGGGACTGGGGGGCGAGGCCGTCGGCGACCCCCTCGTGATGGCGAAGCTGCAAATGACACTGGGTGAGTCGCTGTTGGGTCTGGGCTATGCCGACAAGGCGGCCAGCCTGCTGACCAAGGCCCGCGCGACTTATACCGCCACGCTGGGGCCGAAGCACCTCGACACGCTCACCAGTATGAATGACCTCGCCGAAGCGTACACCGCAGATGGGAAACCAAAATTGGCCATGCCCTTGCTGTTGGAAGTTTTCCGGTTGCGGGGCGAGGAGCTCGGTCCGCAACACGCCGCCACACTCAGCAGTATGAACAGCCTCGGCCTGGGGTATTTAGAGGCGGGAAACCTATCGGCGGCTGTGCCCCTGTTGGAAGAAGCGGTTCGCCTGCGTCGCCTCACATTGGGAGCCGAGCACGCCGACACGCTCACCAGTACGGATAACCTGGCCGTGGCGTTCCGCGAGGCGGGGAAGATCGACCGGGCGCTCCCCTTGTTCGAGGAGGTTCTACGGCAGCGCAGGGCCAAACTAGCGCCGGAACATCCCCTGACGCTGACCAGCATAAACAATCTTGCGGCGGCATTCCGGTACGCGGGGAAGCCGGACCTGGCCATTCCCCTCTATGCTGAGGCGCTCCAGTCGCGGAAGGTCAAACTCGGGCCCGAGCACCCCAACACCCTAGCCACGATGGACAACCTCGCGGTGGCCTACTCGAGTTCTGGGAAGCTCGAGTTGGCCGTGCCTCTGTTTGAGGAGGCTTTCAAGCACTACAAGGCCAAGATGGGGCCGGAGCACCCCGACACGCTCATCAGCATGTGTAACCTCGCCGGTGCCTATCGCGACTCGGGAAAACTGGACCGGGCTGTATCGCTACTCGAGGAAGCCCTCCGGTTGTCTAAAGCAAAGCAGGGTCTCAAGCACCCCGAGACGATCACCACCATGCACAATCTCGCCAAGACTTATCAAGCGGCGGGCAAGCTGGATCTCGCCCTGCCTCTATACGAGCAGACGCTCGAGCTGCTCAAGTCCCAGCGCGGGCCCGATCACCCCTACACAATTATCGGCATGAATTCCCTCGCAGGGGCATGCCGGGCGACAGGAAACCTGGACCGCGCCGTGTCTTTATTGCAGGAGGCCCTCCGACTCTCCAAAGCTCGGCTTGGGCCGGATCACTCTGACACACAGCGAACGGCGCGTTCGCTGGGCTCGACCTTGCTCCAGGCCGGCAAGCCGAGCGAGGCGGAGCCACTGTTGCGCGGGTGCCTGGTCGTCATGCAGAGCAAGCAACCCGAAGACTGGGTGACCTTCGAAACGCGATCTCTCCTGGGCGCGGCGTTGCTGGGCCAGAAAAAACAAATGGAGGCTGAGCCGCTGCTGCTGTCCGGTTACGAGGGAATGAAGCAGCGAGAAGCCAAGATCTCGTTGCGAGACAAGCTCCGCCTGACCGAGGCCCTGGAGCGCATCGTGCAGCTCTACGTCGCCGAAAATGAGTCCGAAAAGGCGGCCGCATGGCGGCAGAAGCTCCAGGAAGCGAAGGCCGCGACGGTGTCTTCGAAGACAGGATCTCAAAATGATTCCGGCGCGCATTGACCTGCCGCAGGTAGACTAAGGGTCGGATGCCTGAGCAGCCTCTTGTTGTTGCGCACCCGGGACAACCCATGTTCCGGCCCGCCCGGCGGTTGGAGCAGCAACAGGGCGCAAAAGGGTTCCGTTGCAGTGTCGACGGTCGAGCAGACTCGCGGCACTGGTCGGGAGTGTCCCCTGAGGCCATATGGATCACCTACGCGGCCCTAGAATCGGAGTGAGTGCCGGCATCCTGGGGGTTGCCGTTGCGACAGTGCTCGCGCTCGGAGGCTCCGCCTATCTGCGAGGCCGGGCGCTTGACCCCTCCGATCGCTTCTTCCAGGAGGCTGGGCGGGAGCCGACGGGCGGTGAGGGCGCAATTGCCGCCAGCGTGGAG
>DASZIA010000506.1:0-5009 GCA_035949535.1 Planctomycetaceae bacterium
AGGAAACGGGTAATGAAATTTAATTCTCGCCTACTGATTAGCGAGCTCTGCGCGGCAGCTGCGACGGCGCTTGTTTCCGCAATCCTGATCGCCGGCTGCGCAAGCGGAGAGCGAACGGGCAAGTTCTGGGACAAAGGGGACATCAAGTCCTCCGACGACTATGTGGCTGCCGAAAGGGCGCGGGATCAATCGATCGCAGCCAAGTCTCACACGGCGCCCAGCACGAGCGGAAAGGTCGCCTTTACGAGCGGTACGGACGATGGCACGACCGGACACGTTTCTGTTCCAGACTTTTCTGATCCGCCTTCCGCTCCTCCCGCAGCCAGCGCGACGGCAATTTCCTCTGGGAAAGCTGACGCCGGTAGCGCTGCTGCACGCAGCGCTCAAAACGCCGGTGCCGCCGCACGGGGTGCTCAAAACGCCGGCGCCGCGGTGGGCAACGCCCAGATTGCCGGCACCACCGCAGGCGGAAGCATTATCGCACCCTATGTACAAAAGCGCGCTCCGAGTGGCCCGCTCGACAACAACTGCCATGATGGCGAAATCATGAAACCCAAGACTGTCGCCGCCAAGAAGCTCGATCCGTTTACTGAAACGGACGCAGAGCCCTTCTTGGCGCCCTCGGGGCTCGCACAGCAGGCGGCAACACCTGCTACTGCTTTAGTCAATTCTGCCGCAACGTCGCCCGCAGCTGCTGCCCCGCCGACCACCGCTCACCGAACGCCCCCGAGCGGGAAGGCATTTGCCGAAAGTGGCAGCGCGCAGGCACCGGTCGCGTCGACGAAGGCCGACTCCAACCTGGTTCCGATGGAGCTCGTGCGGGACGAGCGGCCGAGCCCGCCCTCAGTGCCCTCGAGCGTTTCTGCTCCAGCGGCCAGTGTCAACGCATTCGACGCATCAACTCCACCGCCGGTTCCGACCCAACCTATGCCCGAGCGGATCGCGACGGTGATGCCTGCGCCCCCGGCGTTCGTGCGGCCAAAGTCTAGGGTCCTCGCGCCGGCGCGTCCTCATTCCGGGATCAGGCTGGGTGACGAAGATCTCGACGAGGATCAACAGAGTCCCGCTCGCCCGGAGGAAAAGCAGGTCGTCGAGTCGGCAGCTACACAGCCCCCTCCCGAAGCTCGCGCAAGCGTCGCGGCAACCCCTTACGAAGCGGACACGACTCATCACGAAGCCGACACTCGCACCTGCGTGACCTCCCCGCCGCCAGCGGTTGGGAATCCCGCGAGAACCACTACTCCTCCGGCGCCGCCGGGGCAGGACTCCTGGGAGAGCACGAGGACCTCTGAACCTGAGACCTCTTCGAGTCGACCCTCTGTCCCGGTCGCCCCGCCCGTCAATGTGACGGCAGTGGTCCCCGCTACTGCAGAACCGAGTCCCGTGCAGCAAGCAGCGGCCACACCCGCCACAGTGCCGCTCTTCGCGATACCACAGCGTATAGTGCCGCACCCCGTGGCGCCGACGAAAACGGCTGCCATGCGAGAAAGTGTCGCCCTCCCGAAAGTTGTCGAACAGCCCAAACCCAGCGGCGGAGCCGATCCGATGATTTGCGACTCGGCGTCGGTCCACGGGCGATACACGGGCGACGACACCCCGCCACTAGCCCCGTCGACACCGAATCCCTTCGACGCAGCGCCAGCAAGTCGCGTACGACCGCCCGTCAAGAAGCCCAACAAGCCGATCGAGGGCAAGAGCACTTCCTTCTGGGACGACCCATTTGGCTCCCCGGCACTGAAGCACACCGTTTTGACGGCGGACTTTTCGGTTTCTGAAGCAGACGACTCCCAGAGAATCGGACTCAAGTCGGCATCAACGGTGCCCGCAGCGCTGGCCGCCATAAGGTCCGCCCACGAGACCGGCCGCTCCCGGTCCCACGCGTGGTTCGTGATCGGAATGGTCGCTGGGCTGGCCCTCAGCGCCGTCGTCTGGCGACGCTGGCGAGACCACAGCGGCCCACCGAGCGAGCCGCAGCCGGACTGAAACCGGCAGCTGGGAATCGCTCGCCCTGTGCCGGTTATTCCGAGTTTTCGGTCAGCCGAAGGGCGCCCCGTGCGCCAGCCTCGTTCGCATTCGACCTCGCTCCGAACAGTGCTGGGAAAACTGCGCCAGTGGTCCGGCTTTGCGCCGGCCGTGCACTATAGTTGTGCGCGGCCGAAGCCGCCCGGCTTCTGACGCCCAACCCCCGCGGGCTACGCATCGGGCAACAGATCGAGGCATTTGGAGAGCGAGATGAGCGACGACGATCCTTGGAGCCGCCCGACCTTAAAGGACTTGCAGGAGATCCTCGAGCGGATCGACAAGCCGGAGACCGAGAACCGGCGGGATATCGAGCGGCTCGAGCTGGCCGTGCCGGCCGAGGTCATCACGAGCCGCGGCAACACCATTGCCGCCATGACTCGCGAAATCAGCCGAACGGGCATCGGCATGCTCCATCGCGGCGCGATCTCACTGGGTGAAGTGACGGTCAAAATGGCCGGCGACTCGCGAACATTTGAATACCGCGTGCTGATCGAGTGGTGTTCGCCGTGCGACAACGGCATGTTCATGAGCGGCGGCCGATTCCTGCCGCGCGAAAAGTAGACAGGCTGTCGCTAGATCGGCGACTCTCCCGACTGCCCGCCGTCGCTCTGGCGTTTCTCGGGCGGAATCAGCCGATCGAGGATCCCGTTGACGAATTGCGGCGACTGAGCCGTGCCGAAACGACGAGCCAGCTCGATCGTTTCGTCGATCACGACCCGGTGCGGCGTGTTTGTGAACAGAAGCTCGTAAGCGCCGAGTCGCAGGGCATTGCGGTCGGTGGGCGCCATGCGAGCCAGCGTCCAGTTCTCGGCAGCCGCGCTGATGCGGGCGTCGAGGGCGCCACGACTCTCGCGGACGCCGGCAAACAGTGACCAGGCAAACGCTTGCAGGTCCTCGTCCGGCAACTGCTCGTGGATCATTTCGCGCACGGCGACCGCGGCGACGTCGGGATTGACGTCGATCTGGTAAAGCATCTGCAGCACGACTTCACGTGCCTTGCTGCGGCGCGTCATTGCGTCACGCTCCGCTCGATCCGATCGCGGGTCGGCTTCGTGGAATTCTCTTGAGAAGATTCGTCATTTCAATCGCCGCCAGTGCGCATTCGCTTCCCTTGTTGCCCGACGTGCCCCCAGCCCGCTGCATCGCCAATTCCATTGTGGGGCAAGTTAACACTCCGAACAGTACCGGAACGCCGCTCGACACGGCCGTCTCCATGATGGCCCGAGAGACTTGCTGATTGATGTATTCGTGATGGCTGGTCTCGCCTTGAACGACGGCCCCCAGGCAGCAAACGGCGGCAAACCCGCCGCTCCGAGCCAGCCGGTCCGCCACGATGGGAATCTCGAACGAGCCGGGAACCCAAGCGACGGTGATCCGCTCGTCGGGCACGCCGTGATGCTTGAACGTCGCCAGCGCTCCGTCCAAGAGCCGCCGGGTCACCATCTCATTGTACCGCGACACGACGATGGCAAAGGCATCGTCGCCGACGGTTAATTCGCCTTCGATGTGCTTTGGCATGCCGCTCAGTCTTTCGCAATGCCAGAGCGCGACCTCGGCACCACGCAAGCCTCGGGACGAGCAGGGCCCCCGCTCAGCGGCGCCTCGAGTGTCTGACTTCCGACTCGCCCGTGCGAACCCGATCGGCGCCGGCGGGTCCAGGCCGACTTGCCCAGTCGAACTGCCCCGCGCCCTTTCCGCCCAGTTTGATTTCAGCCCAGATTCATGCTCATCAGGAACTCTTCGTTCGTCTTGGTCCGCCGCATCCGGTTGACGAGCAGCTCCATCGCCTCGACGGGATTCATGTCATTGAGCACGCGGCGAAGGATCCAGACGCGACGCAGCTCCTCTTCGTCCATCAGCAATTCTTCGCGACGCGTCCCCGACTTGTTGACGTCGATAGCCGGCCAGATCCGCTTCTCCACCATGCGGCGATCAAGATGCAGCTCGGTGTTGCCGGTCCCCTTAAACTCTTCAAAGATGACTTCGTCCATGCGGCTGCCCGTGTCGACGAGTGCCGTGGCGATGATCGTCAGGCTGCCCCCTTCTTCGACGGCGCGGGCCGCTCCGAAGAACCGCTTCGGATGCTGGAGCGCGTTGGCGTCGACGCCGCCCGAAAGAATCTTGCCGGAGTGTGGCACCTCGGTGTTCCAGGCGCGAGCGAGTCGGGTGATCGAATCGAGAAAGATCACTACGTCCTGACCGTACTCGACCATCCGCTTGGCCTTCTCGATCACCATCTCCGACACCTGAATGTGCCGGCTGGGTGGCTCATCGAAGGTGCTGCTGATGACTTCGCTGTTGCGGCTTTTGACTTGCCGCTCCATTTCGGTGACTTCTTCCGGCCGTTCGTCGATCAAGAGGACGATGACGTAAGCGTCGGGGTGGGCCTTGAGCGTCGCTTTGGCCAACTGCGAAAGCAGGATTGTCTTTCCGGCACGAGGCGGGGAAACAATCAATCCGCGCTGCCCCATACCAATCGGCGCGACGATGTCGACAATTCGTGTACTCAGCTCGGTCGGGTCGGTCGATAGCTTTAGCCGTTTGGAAGGATGCAGCGGCGTCAGGTCGTCGAACGACACGCGCTCTGCCAGCGTGTTCGGATCCTGACCGTTGATGGCCTCGACCCGCAACAGGGCGAAGTAGCGCTCATTTTCTTTTGGGGGACGGATCTGTCCGGCTACCGTCGCCCCGGTCCGCAGGCCGAACCGGCGGATCTGGCTGGGGCTGACGTAAATGTCGTCCGGGCACGGCAGATAGTGATAGTCGGGGCTGCGGAGGAACCCGAAGCCGTCCGGGAGGATCTCGAGGGTCCCCTCCCCGAACATCAGGCCGTTCATCTTCGTCCGCTCTTTGAGGATCTTGAAGATGAGGTCCTGCTTTTTGAGGCCCGTGTAGTCGCTGACCTGCTCCTTGCGCGCGAGTAGCAACAGCTCCTTCATCGTGAGCCGCTGCAGCTCGGCGATGTGGATATCGCTGCGCTTGATTTC
>DASZIA010000507.1:0-6812 GCA_035949535.1 Planctomycetaceae bacterium
CAGGTTCTGGACGCCCGAGGCCAGAAACCGAAACGTGGCCGTGTGCTGGCATTCGCCGCTCAAGGGGAGCATCGTCTGAATCTCGCAGACGGTGCAGACGGCCCGCGCCACTCCGACCGGCGTGTAGCGGGTCTCGGTCAGCGTCACGTGATGTCCCGACTGAACGAACCGATAAGCCGCCACCGTGCGATCGTCGCTTCGGTCGTCCATCGGTGGCAGATCAGCCGGGTCGACTTCGCGCAGCGGTTGATTGTCCGCGCCCGTCGCAGTCACTTGGAGCTGTTGATCGGGGGCCGCACGAATAACGATCGTCCCATTGTGCCGCGCGACTCCGTCGAGTCGCGGCTCGGGAATGCGAAACTCCTTCGCGTCACCGCGGGGAGTATCGATCAGCGTCTGCAAGTGCACGGCGCCCTGCACGTATCGCGCGAAGATGAGGGTCCAGTGACGCTCGCCATGGGCCGGATCCGACACCGATTGATCGGCGACGGCCACCTCGCCCGGGTCGGTCTGAAACCGCACATCTTTGCTCACCGATTCGGGCAAGAAGATGTCGAGGCGGCGAAAGCCGCCGCCGCGAGCCTCGATCGCCGTCCGCAGGTGCGTGCGCAAGGCGGCCCGGTCGAGCCGCGCGACCAGAGTCGTTTCGGCCGAGAGCCGCGCCGGCCGGCGCGCGATCTTGAGCTTGCCCGAGAATCGCGTGTCCTGATAGCGGTAGCCGATCCGCTCGCGATCGAGATTGAGATGCGCCGGATCGAGACCCTTCACGTCCACCGGCGTCGGCTCGAAATCGTCGCCAGCCCGAATCACGTACGAGCCGGCGATCGCCGCCGAATTCAGCACGCGGACTTCCGGAAGCGCCACTTCAATTCCGGCTTCGTCGATCGGCCAGGTTGAGACCGACTTTTGCGCCGATACCGTAATGGGCACGCGAATGCCGGGCGACGCGGGCTTCGGCAGGGTGACCAGCAAATGCTGGGTGCCCGCCTCGGCCGAAAGCTCGCGCCACTCGACCGGCTGGCTGCCGACCAGCACAGCCGTCGGCACCCACTCGGCGGGCAGCGTCAACTCAACGTCGAAGACCGGGCTGTTCAAGCTCTCGAGCGACGCCGCCAACTGCAGTTGCAATCCGGTCGAAGAGACCTCGAGCGCGGTCAAGAGATCGGCCCGCACTTCGCGCTCTTTGGCCTCGACGCGGAAAACCAGGGAGAACTGCTCGTTCCAAGCCTCGTAGAGCACGTGCGCCGAAAATGGCGGCGGAATGGGCCGCCGGGCGGCCGGGCTGTTGGGTGCGTTCGCTTGAGCAGAATTCGGCACCGGGGACGTGAAAGCGTCCAAGTCGGATGCCGGAGGCGTCCACGCATTTGCGGCCGGAGCTGGCCCGGCCCCAGCTGGCGCGACCAGTGCCGTTCGCAGATTGGCCGCCGACTCGATCCGCAGTCGCAGGTCGGAAGGATGCATGATCTCAATCCGCCCGAGATGCGCCGTCACTCCTTGGATCTTGAGCGCGTCGACGCGCCATTGCCGATCCGCACCGGGATGCACTACGCCGCGAAACTGAATCGTGCGCGGCCCCTTGAACGCCTGACGATACGAAAGCTCGAGCGTCGCCGGCTTCTGCGGCGCGGCGACCGAAGCTGTCCAGGAATTGAGGCCCGTGGACTCGACTGTCGTGACCTGCAGCCCTTCGGGGATAACGATCACGAGACGCTCGACGGCCGTTCCTCGCGCGTCGAGTGAAGTCACGGCGTGCCAGGCGGCATCGCCGTACGAGACGTTGAGCCGATACGTCGTCTCGGCGAACAGCAACCGGTCGGACGCTTGCTCGAGACTGCGGTCGGTCACACGGAGTTTGATTTCCGCCGATCCGCCGATCGGCAAGGAGTAGTTGGCCGGTTTGTCGAGCGGGCCAGGGCGCTCGAGCGCGTGGCCGCTCGCAAGCAGCCGCTGGTTCGCCGCGACTTCGAGATTGAGCGTGCCGACCGGCAGATCGCCGAGGCGAAGGTTTGCCTCGCGATCGCCACCCGAGGCGACCAGCGGTACGGCTGCTTCCAAAACCAGCGTATGCGCGCCGCGGTGATCGCTGAAGAGATGCAGCGTGTGATCGGAGCCGTTGCCACCAAGCAGGGCCGGATGTCCGTCGAGCGTCGCCGACTCGAGCCCAACTCCGTTCAGCGGCAACCGCAAGAACCGCCAACCGTCCACGACCTGATTCAGTTTGATCGTCGCGGCCAGCAGCAGTTGCGATCCGACAATTCGCCCCTGGTAGTCGGCACTCACGACGGTGATGCCGTTGGGGATGTCAGGAGTCTCGCGGGAGTTTTGTTCAGCCTTTTTGAGCAGCTCCTCGAACTGAGAACGCGGCAATAAGACGCCCCGCTTTTCCATCCCGAGAACGGCGTCGAGATCCGACGCGGGAACATACATTTCCGTCGGCCGTTTCGGCGCGACCGAGTCGGGTGACTGGCTCTGAGCCGGCGTGGTGAGTGTGAGGACCGCCATCGCGAAGCAGAAGAGAGTTCGGAAGGGTGGCGTGCCCACGGCTTGGCGTGGGCATGTCTTTCGGTTTTTCGCATGCTCACGCAAGGCCATGAGCATGGCACCCGCGCGAATCGCGGGCACTTCAGCGAGCTTCATTAGCCCCGCCAGGGGCGAGAGAGCATAGCCCAGGGCGCAAGCCCTGGGGATGCAGAGCCTTTGAAGAGAATCTGAGCCCCGCCAGGGGCGACAGAGAGGTGAACGAGCCTTGGGTTCTGTCGCTCCTGACGGGGCTTTAGGCGATCCATTCGAACTTGTTTCCCAGGGCTGACGCCCTGGGCTATGCTCTGCGGCCCCTCCGGGGCCAAGAGTGAACTTCCCGCGCGTGTCCGATTGGACCGGGTTCGACAACGTTGCGGTGGCACACACCGCCTTTGTTCCGTTAGGCATTGTCGCCTCCCGCTGCCGGAACCGCGGCCGCAGGTGGTGGGGTGGAAGAGGGCGATTCGTGCGTTTCTGCAACAGCCCGTAGCGACGTCACGCGTCGAAACGCCTCGATGATCCAAATCGCCGCCAGTGCCATTAGTCCGAATCGGGCTGCCAGGATTGCGTGCCAGACCAATTCCCGGTCGACGAGCGCTCCGAGCGCGGCGGCCAGCACCGCGATCAAGAGCAGTGTCGCCAGCGTCTCCCAGCGTCTCTTCCGCAAAAGCCACGCGACGATCGCAATCGCCAGGCTGACGACAATCGTCGAAGTCGGCATGCGAGCCCAGGTGAGCAAGATCGAATCGGCCGGTCCCACTCGGCTGTAGACGTGGCTTTCTCCCTCGAGCGGAAACTCGAAGAGCGCCCCGGGGCTGCCGCCGATCCATTGCTCGAGCTGGGCCGGAGTCGGCCCCACCGACGTCAGTTCGAGCCGTCCGAATAACTGGCGTGTCGCTGATTCGGGCAAGAAGCCGACCGGAGTCTGGACGATCGAGAAATCTTTCGGGATCCAGACCGCTGTCCGCATCTGCTGCACGGCGACGTGATCGCCCGCGGAACCGCCCACGCGCGGGAAATACAAAAGCAGTGTTCCGCCCGCCAACGACTCGAACGGGGCCGGGCTGATCGGGCGGCGAAATTGGATCGCCAGGCGCATGGGCTCGTCGGACGACGTCTTGCGGACCACGTTGACGAAGTACGACTTCCATTCTTCGGAATGGGGCGTGGCAGGATTCGTCTCGAGCGAGATCGCGCGGCCGTCGAGAAAAACGCCCAAGGGCTGTGCGTCGGCCGGAAGCTCCAAGGCAAGTCGCTGACGCTGGCTGCTCTTCATGAGATAGCGGCAACGATAGAGAGCCGTGGCATCGCGACCGATGACGACCTCGAGCAGCGCCCGCGAAACCACTGTTTCGACGACCGGCTGCACGCCGAATTTGACGAGCGACAGCCGCACCTGCACGGGCTGCCGCTCGTAGCGAAACGCCAGGTAACCGTTGTGATCGAGATGTGTCAGCTCGCGGACGTCGATCGACTCGACATCGCCGCCGCTGGCGGTTGCGGCCGCCGAGAGCGAGGCATCCTTCGTGACGGAGATTTCGCCGTCGACGCGGGCTAACGGCACGCGGTCGCTGTTGTCGGGGTTCTTCAACCCTTGGGCCTGCGGCAGCGGCACGACAAACCCGGCCTTTGCCGCGGCGGCCTGTTCGCCGCTTTTTGCGCCGGCCGCCGCCTCGGGCTTGAGGTCATACTTCACAAGAAACGGCTGAGCGCCAGTCACTTTCTTTTGTAGCGTGATCGTCCACCCGACCCAGCCATCGACGGGTTTTTCGTCGCGAATCTGCTGCTTGATGCCGGCCTCGGGGTCTTCGGACTGGATCTGCGCCTGATCGGCCGACGCCTGCGGCACGAGGATGCGGAACGTATCGATCGCCGCGTTTTCGACCTGAAAAATCACCTGGGCCGTCAGGGTGGCCGAATCTTGCCGCGCGTTGATCGTCGACTCGACGCGGGCTGTCAAACGCGTCGGCTTGCGGAGCGTGTGGACGTGGATCGTCACCGGCCGATGCTGATACGACCATTTCCCCGCCGGATGAAACCCGGCGGGCGCCTGGACGTTTGCCGACGACTCGGGATGGGCCCCGGCCAGCTTGCTGTCGTCCGCCACCAACTCGATCCCCTCGGGAGCGAAGGCCGAGACGAGTCCGGTCTCGCGGAACGTACCGAGCGGCTCCAAGAGTGGTAAATCGATTTCGCCCGATGCGGGCAGGTCGCGGTGACCGGCGACCGTGAACTGGATTATCCCTTGCTGTTTTTCATTCAGCGTGATGATCAGCTTGTGGGTGGTCGCGTCGACTCGGTACGAACGCATCGGCGGCTCGACTGCATCGATCGTCAGGCCGTCGGGGATTTTCAAGTCGATTTCAAAGATGCCCGTGCGGGTCACTTCATAATTTAGGAGTGAGTTCATTCGCAGTTCGTCCTCATGGAATGTGAACTGCGCATTCTGCGTGACCACGACCTGCGGCTCGACCGCCCGGGCTTCGACACGCAAGCGGAAGGCCGGGCTGTAGTACTTGTAAAAGAGACTATTGGCCCCGACCTTGGCGGCCGGGACGTCGGAGGCCTCGATTCGCACCACGCCCTTTTCCGATTGGGCGGCGACTTCAATGCCCTCGCGATGCGCCACGATCAACCGACCGCTCTCGTGTAGAACCTCGACCGCGTGAATCCCGAAGACGTGTCCCTGATCGTCGATTCCGGCGACGTCGAATCCGTCGGCGGGCAGCGGGCGCTCGGTGTGCACTTCCACGACGACCTGCTTAGAGACACCCGACAAGAGGTCGACCGTGACAAGCTGGCGGTCGGCCTCGCGCACGGCCTTCCAAGCGCGGACACCCCCTTGCGGCGACGAGACGTCGAGAATGCGGTCGTCGGCGGGGACGGCCAGCTTCACGCGGTTCGTCTCGCCCTTCAAGATCTTGTAGGTCAGTGCCGCGTCGCTGTGGATCACTCCTTCGCCGATCGTCGTGGTGAGCAAGTTGTCGACGGCCATCAGCAGCTCGGCGTCGGGCCGCGCGGTCGTGCGCGGATGCCAGCGAGCAATGATGTGCGGCGTGGCCGCCAGATTCGCGCGGATGCGAGTCTGCCCCTGCGGCGAATCGGATTTTTCGATGACCGGTCGCGGCACCAGTTCGACGGCCTGGTCCGGTTCCGAAACTGTCAGGTCAAAGGTCGAGATGCCGGTGGTCGGACAATCGAAGTCGAAACTGCGACCCTCGGGCGATGTGCGGACGGCGGTCGACAACTCCAGCTCGACCTTGTACGTTCCCTCGTCCGGCACGAGCAGCGCGTAAAGTCCGCGCCCCAAACCGCGCACAAGCACGTGATCTTTTTCCGAAGTGATCTTGCCGATGGCCGCATCCCCGAACGCGACTGTGGCGCCCGACCAATGCTTTTCCAGCGACTGCACCGTGAGGACCGCGTGGATTCGCACGATGTCCTTATCGACTTTCGCGTTGTAATGAGCTTCGCTGACGACGGCGGCGATCGGCAGCCGCGTGGTCCCCGCTCGATTGGATTGCAGCCATCGCAGGTACTCGTCGAGCGGAACGATGGCGGCCGCATTGGGATCCTGCAGCACGCTCTTGAGCGCGCGGTAGGGGATGTAGATCAACTTCTCCCACGACTCACCCGGTGCCGCGGAAGAATTTTTGCCAGCCTCGGACTTGCTCGGAGTGGGAGGCTTCGGTTCCTGCGCGTGGACAGTTGCGCACGGCGTGTAAGCCGTCAAGCAAGCGATCGCAGAAAAGACCAATGACCCACGGACGAATCGGAAGCGCGACAACTGCCGCACGGCTTGGAAACCCATCGATAGCCCCTACAGTGCTGGCAAAATGGAGATGGCGTCCGACCCTATCTACGTCAAGGACGACGTTTTTTGCCAGTCAGTCTTGTGGATTTGCCGAAGAAATGCGATCAGGCCCCGGCGTGCGGCGCTCCGGCGGAAATGACTTCGCCCAGGGCTGAGACGCGTGGTCCGTCCGCAAAGTTCCCGCGGTGCGCAAATCCAAAGGAGCCGCGCACGAAGTAAGCGGTCCGCCGCGGGCGGTTTGTGCAGGCTAGCTGCATGATTGCCAGTGGAACTAACACGCGGCTAGCCCGCAACAAAACCGCTTACTGCGTGCGCGGCTCTTTCAGGCAAAGCGCTCAGGCGGCCCGCACGTTGCGCGGTTTCGCTGATTCCGTTTCCGCGCTGACGATCTCATCGACGAGGGCCGCGTAGTCGGTCGCGCCCGGACATTGCGGCGCGTACTCGAAGATCGACTGCCCGAAGCTCGGCGCCTCGGCGA
>DASZIA010000508.1:0-28940 GCA_035949535.1 Planctomycetaceae bacterium
CTTCGAAGAAAGGGCGGGGACGAACGGGGCGGGCGAAAGCCGCTCAGTTGGAGGCACCCCGAAACGCCGCGACGGGAACCATCGACGTTGATGCGGCCATCGAGGCCGAGACTCAGCAGATCGGCCGGGAATTATTCGCGAATCTCGAGCGCAACAGTCCGTCGATCTTCGAGCGACGCTGGTGGGACGACCGGATTCTCTCGTGGGCCATGGCCGATGAGTCGGTCAAGGTCCAGATGTTCCGCTTCGTGGAC
Organism: Planctomycetaceae bacterium; assembly: GCA_035949535.1. Lineage (GTDB taxonomy): Bacteria > Planctomycetota > Planctomycetia > Planctomycetales > Planctomycetaceae > DASPSM01. The sequence continues at coordinate 255 of DASZIA010000508.1, forward strand.
GTCCTGCCCATGCTGCATACGCACGAGGCTGTGACTCGCCATCTGCAGGAATATTTCGACGAAGTCCGTTCGCAACTACCGCTGGCCGTGCGGTTGGGGCTCGAGATTTCGCAGCCGAATTCGGTGTTGGGCAAGGCGCTGGCGCTCAACGCGCGGTCCAACTCCCTGCGGATGTCCCAGCGGTTTATCGCCGGCGCGAAGGTTGAAGAAGTTCTGGCGGCCGTCACGAAGCTCCGCAAGCAGGGCTTTGCCTTCACGCTGGATCTCCTCGGCGAAGCCACGACCAGCGAGCGCGACGCCGACGCTTATCAACGAGCCTATCTCGAGCTGATCGAAGGCATGGCCGGCGAGGTGCAGTCCTGGTCGGAAGTCCCGCGGCTGGACCGCGATCACGAAGGCAGCATTCCGCGGGTCAATCTTTCGCTCAAACTCTCGGCGCTCTACAGCCAGTTTCGCCCGATCGACGCGGCCGGCACGTCGGAGCACGTAAAGCGCCGGCTGCGCCCCTTGCTGCGGGCGGCGCGGGAGCACGACGCCTACGTCCACGTCGACATGGAGCAGTACGCTTACAAAGACCTGACCTTCGAGATCTTTAAAGAGATCTTGATAGAGGACGAGTTCCGAGATTTTCCGGACGTCGGCATCGTCGTCCAGGCTTATCTGCCCGAAGCACAGCGCGACACAGAAGCCCTTTTGGAATGGGCCGAAAAGCGAGGCACGCCGATTTGGGTGCGGCTGGTGAAGGGGGCCTATTGGGACTACGAGACCGTCATGGCCCAGGCGCACGGCTGGCCCATTCCGGTCTATCAGCAGAAATGGGAATCCGACGCGAACTTCGAGCGGCTCACGCGGTTCCTCATCGAGAACTACCGCTGGCTGCGGCCCGCCCTTGGCAGCCACAATCTCCGCAGCCTTTCGTACGGCATTGCGTGTGCCAAGCATCTTGGCGTGCCCGAAGGAGCGTACGAACTGCAGATGCTTTACGGCATGGGGGGCGATCAGGCCCAGCTTTTGGCCGATCGAGGTCAGCGCGTGCGAATTTATACGCCGTTCGGCGAACTGATCCCCGGCATGGCTTATCTCGTCCGCAGGCTGTTGGAGAACACGTCCAATGACTCCTTCCTGCGGCAAAGCTTTACCGAACAGGTTTCGATCGAGGATCTGCTGATGAAACCAACTGATGCTGCCACCCGACCCGTCCCTTCGCGCCGCATCGCCGCGCAAGTGCCGGCCGAATCTGCGAGCACCTTCACCAACGAGCCCCCCACCGATTTCAGCCGGACCGAAGCGCGGCGGGGGATGGAGCGGGCAGTGAAAGAGGTGGCGGACGAATTCGGCAAGGACTACCCGCTCGTCATCAACGGTCGGGCGATCGAAACGATGGGAAAGATCAAGTCGATCAACCCGTCGCACAAATCGCAGGTCGTCGGCATCGTTTCTTCGGCCACTGCGGAAGAGGCGTCGCTTGCCATCGACGCGGCCCGCCGCGCCTTCAAACAGTGGTCGCGAACGGAACCCGATCACCGCGCCGAATACCTCGAACTGGCGGCCGCCACTATGCGGAACCAACGCTTCGAGTTGGCCGCGTGGGAAGTCCACGAATGCGGCAAGCCGTGGATCGAGGCCGACGCCGACGTGGCCGAGGCGATCGACTTCTGCATGTACTACGCCGACCAGGCGCGACGTCTGATGTCCGGCCGCCGCTGCGACCTGCCGGGCGAGGAAAATGCTTACTCCTATCGCCCCCGCGGCGTCGCCGCGGTGATCGCCCCCTGGAACTTTCCGCTTGCCATTTTGACCGGCATGACGGCGGCGGCCCTGGTTACAGGAAACACCGTGATCATGAAGCCAGCCGAGCAATCGTCGATTGTCGGCTACAAGCTGATGGAAATTCTGCAGAACGTCGGCATTCCAGACGGCGTCGTCAATTACTTGCCGGGAGTCGGCGAAGAGGTCGGCCCCGAATTGGTCGGCAGCCCGGATGTCAATCTGATCGCCTTCACCGGTTCGCGTTCGGTCGGCCTGGCGATCAATCACGAGGCGTCTCGCCCCGATGACCGGCAGGAATTCGTCAAACACGTGATCGCAGAAATGGGCGGCAAGAACGCGATCATCATCGACGACGATGCCGATCTCGACGAAGCTGTGCTCGGCGTCACGTACAGTGCCTTCGGCTACGCCGGTCAAAAATGCTCGGCCTGTTCGCGGTGCATTGTTTTGGAGTCGGTCTACAACGCATTTGTGGAAAAACTCGCGCAAGCCACGTTGTCGCTCAAGGTCGGTCCGGCCGAGCTGCCCGACACGACGATCGGTCCTGTGATCGACGAGGATTCGTTCAAGCGGATCAACGAATACATCAAGCTGGGAAAAGAGTCGTTTCCACTCTTGGCCGCTGGATCGGTCAAAACCCCGACGAGCGAGGGCTATTACGTCGGGCCGCACGCGTTTGGCGACGTCGATCCGGCATCGCGGCTGGCCCGCGAGGAAATCTTCGGGCCGGTGCTTTCCGTCATCAAGGTGAAGGACCTGGACGAGGCCTTCGACGTGGCGAACGATTCCGCCTACGCGCTTACCGGCGGAATGTTCAGCCGCAGCCCAGCCAACCTCAAGCGGGCCCGGCAGGAATTGCAGGCGGGCAACGTCTACTTAAACCGCGGCATCACCGGAGCCCTCGTCGAACGCCAACCCTTCGGCGGCTTCAAACTGTCAGGGATAGGCACCAAGGCGGGCGGCCCCGACTACCTGCTGCAGTTCGTGATTCCAATTAACATCACCGAGAACACCTTCCGCCGCGGATTCGCCCCGCCGGCCGAGGAGAGTTAGTCGCAGGTATGCAATAAAATGGGGGGCGAACCGAAACGGTTCGACCACCCACCCAACCGCGGAAAGCGATTGTCGCTTGTGATCGTGGACACTCCAGATCGCGACGTTCGCACGTCGACGAACAGGCGCAGAACGCGGCTCGTCCTGGCCTTGGCCGTCGTCGTTGCGGCTCTTTTGCTGGTTGCCAACACGGTTTGGGTCGATCGCCAAACGCGTGCCGCAACGCCGCGCGACGGCGGTGCGATCATCGACACCGGTATCGAGCCGGCCAACGTCAAAGTGGAGGGCCAAGGATCGCCAATCCTTCTTCTGCATGGCTACGGGGGAGCGATCGACTGGTGGGACGACATCACGCCCTCCCTGGCAAAGCATCACCGTGTGATTCGACTTGACCTGATCGGTCACGGAGGCACCGCCGCTCCGGCGACCGGCTATGAGATTACGCGGCAGGCCGAGTTGGTCTCGGCGGTGCTCGACAAGCTGGGGGTCCGCCGCGTGACCGTTGTCGGCCACTCGATGGGAGGCTGGGTCGGGACAGCCCTGGCTTCCATGCAGCGGGATCGGGTCGCGGGGCTGGTTCTCATCGACAGTCCTCCCACGGTCGATCTGCGCCTGGGCTTGATGACCAAAGCCCATGTTGCCCCGGTCGTTGGAGAACTCCTGTCCCATTTTGTGACGCAGGAGAGGCTTCGCGAGGGGCTCGCCGAGTCGTTTGCTCCCGGCTTTGCGATCCCCGAAAAATTCGTGGCGGACCTCGAGCGGCTGCCGCATTGTGTCTTCCGCCAGGCCCACGTCGAAGGCTTCGCCTATTGCCAGAAGCCGATCCAAGAGCGGCTCGCGGAACTCAAGCCGGTGCCGCCGATCCTTTCCATCTACGGGAGCCTCGACTCGAAGATATCGGCCGAAGATGCGAAGCTGTACGAGCGCGTCCCAGGTGCGACCGTCGTGACACTCGACGGTGTCGGCCACTCTCCTCAAGTGGAGGCCCCGGCGAAAACGGTCAAGTTGATTGAGGATTTTTTGGCGTCGATCGCTCCGGAAGGGCTCCGCTCCCACAAGTAGGTGTCGGGGATGCTCAAGAACAGCGCCCAATGAACGTAAAATAACAGGCGTCGGCTCGCCCCAGCGCCCTTGGAATCGGCGACCAAAGGAGAACGAAGGTGCTTATTCAGACCGTTCGACTGTTGCTCAGAATCTTGGCCCCGAAAGTCTTAATCGACGTCGCGCTGATCGGCGCCCTGTTGACGTGCGTCGCATCCGCGACTGGGGTCGCGGCGGAAGTCGATCCTTTGGGCTCTGTCCCCGGCTCCTGCAATGTGGTCGCGGTCGTGCGAATGCGGAGTCTCGTCAATAGTCCGTTGGGAAAGCGAGGCAAGTGGTTTGACGAGGCTCGTCGAGCCTACGCGGAAGGACTTCTCTCCGGTCCGCCGTGGGTCAAGGAAATCATACAAGCGACGACAGCCGGTTCCGCCACTCCGAGCGAGCCACTGACGTATTCGATCTATGTGATGAATCAGCCGTCGGTCATCGATCAGATTGCAAAGCACGAACTGGCCTCTCTGGAAAAGATCGCAGGACACGGCGCGGCGGTGTCGCCCAGAAATGTCTGCTTCATACAGCTTGCTCCCGGTATCGTCGGCGCGATCCAGCCGGCGAATCGGGAAGCCGCATCTAGCTGGGTGCGTTCGTTCGATGAAAAACAACTGACGCCGATCGCGACCGGAATCCTCGATGCAATAAGGTCAGACGAAAGTGCCCAGGTGTTGCTGGTCGTCGACCTCAAGGACAGGCTCAAGCCGCGGTCCATTCTCAATTGGATCGTTGGCACACCGAAGCTGCGTGCGACCGACGACATCGAAGGCCTTGCGAAAACGATGTCGTCACTGAAAATGGCCCGCCTGTCGGTGCGGGTTTCTCACGCGATTGTCGCGAACCTGCGGCTCGACTTCGATTCGCCAATCGGCAAGCACGCGAAGGGGTTGGAAAAGGCCGTGACCCAATGGCTCGACGACGCTGGAGCTCGGCCTCACACGCTCGCCGCCGCGAAAACCACCGTTTCCGACAAATCGCTGAACTTCGAAGCGCCACTTGACGAAGTGGGCTTGCGCCGCTTGCTGAGCCTGATTCAGTCGCCGCATATATCGGCCGAGGAGGTTCGCGGCGAGGAGATCCGTAAGCCAAATGCCGTGGCGTCCGCAGCCTACTACGAAAAAGTTTGCGACCTGTTGAACTCGCTTCTCTATAAGAATCGCGACGCCACGGAATACGAGAAGACGGCGCTTTGGCACGAGCAGTTCGCCCGAAGGATCGCCGCGCTCTCGACGACGGCCGTCGATCCCGCGCTGGTCCGCTGGGGCAGAGACGTGAGCAAGGAGCTGATTGCCCTCGCGGCTTCATTGCGCGGCGAGTTGGTGCGCCTCGACGATCTGGAACGCTCGATTCGCAGCGATGAGACTGTCAACTATCGAGTGCTCGCGTACTCTCCCATCTCGGGGCCCGTCTATGTCCCCACTTGGGTGAGCACCAATGACAACCTCGAGCAGGTCCGCAGTCAGCAAGAATCGCAGGTCGAGAAGTCGGCGGGCCAGCGCGACGAGATTTGGAACATGCTGTACCAGGGGACTGCGGACATCGCCCGAAGGATGGAAGGTACGTATCAGATCAAGCTGAAATTGCCGCAATAGCGAAGCCCGCCCGGGCAAACGCGATTACCGGGGCAAGTGCCGCGGGCGAAGTTTGGGGCATCCACTCGGCCGCATCCGCCGCGGCCATGCAGTGTCGAGTGAAGACGCGTTCATCTGCGTCGAGCCGGCCCGTCAGCGCCGTGCGCACGCATCAGGATTCGTACAAAGTGCACTTCCACGAGCGCAAGCCGCATGCGATTCTCGAAGACACGGTTCGATGCTTTTGGACCCATGAAGACACCTATGCCGCCGACACAATTCAGTCCATTACGCCTGACGGCTGTGTGGAACTGATCTTCAACTTTGGCAGCCCTTATCTGTTGCTGACCACGACGCCACCTCGCGTTCTTCCAACCGCCATTCTCGTGGGATTTCAAAAAAAGACGATGCCGATCAAAGTCGCCGGCAGCGTGAAGGTGGTTGCGGCCCGTTTGTTCGCGTGGGGGGCGCTCGCACTGCTCGAGGACGAAATCCGCGCCCCCTGCGATTCGGTAACGGCCCTCGGCGCCGACTGGGACACGCTCTTGCGAAGCCTGAAGGGTGAGGTCACCGAGGGACGTTATGAGCGAGCGGCGACAACGCTAGAAAACTTCCTGATTCAAAAGGTACTCTCGCGGTCCTACGATCCAAAGCTCGTTCGCACCGCGGCCAAGCTGCTCTATCACACCAAAGGCCAATGTCGGATCGAAGAACTCGCCGACTATTGCCATGCGTCGGTGCGTCAGCTCCAGCGAGGTTTCCAGACGGTCGTCGGGGCGTCTCCCAAGCTCTTCGCGCGCATCCTGCGTTTTGAGCAAGCCCAAAGACGCCTCATGAGGGAGGGCGAAACCGATCTGACCGGCTTGGCGCACGAGTGCGGCTATTTCGACCAGGCCCACTTCATCAAGGAATTCCGGTCGTTCACCGGCAAGACGCCTTCCGAATACGCCCGCGAGATGCAGCAACTCCAGGATCACTTAAAAAGCCAAGATGTCGTGTTCTTACAATCCTAGATCCGCCCGGAGGAGCAAAGTGAAGTGAGTCGGCCGCGCTTTGCGTGCCGGCCACCACGATCCCTGCAGAGAGAATCGTGTGCCTTGTTCCATCCGAAACAGGAGATGTTTTCGTGAAGCGGATCTCTTTGCTCACCGTGCTCGTCAAAGATCAGGACTCGGCCATCGACTTCTACACGCGCAAACTCGGTTTTGTCGTTCCCGAGGACCTACCCTTCGGACCGAATCGCTGGGTGACACTGCGGCTGCCGGCCGATCAGACCCTGTCGATCGCCCTCAATTTGGCCGAATCAGAAGTCGACCTGGCACAAGTCGGCAAGCAAGCGGGCTCACAGCCCCTCTTAGCGATCGAAGTCGACGATTGCCTGAGGGAGTACGGCCGCATGAAGGACGCCGGGGTCAAATTCCACGGTGAGCCGCAAGTTCAACCTTACGGCACCGGGGTGACGCTCGAGGATTTGTACGGCAACAAGATTTACATGAACCAAGAGCCGAAGTAGGCGTGGCCAGCGACCTTGGTGTAATACCGACGGGAGGATCGGCGACGACTGTTGGCTATCCGTTGCTGTAAGAATGTCGGCGACGTTACGAAAACAGCGGTGCGCCGTCGTCGTTGCGGTTCTTCTCGAGCACGACGCGGTTGCCGCGCTCGTTGTACTCGACGACGCTCAGAAATGCCCGCATCAGCATGATGCCGCGGCCGCAGGGCTTTTCGAGGTTCTCGTCCTCGGTCGGATCGGGGACGTCATCGGGGCGGAAGCCGTTGCCTTCGTCTTCGATGACGATCCGCACTTTTTCGCTGGAGACCTGACAGACGACCTGGACCACCTTGTTGGGGTCGAGGCCGTTGCCGTGCTTAATGGCGTTGACCAGGGCCTCTTCGAGGGCGAGGCGGACGCCAAAAATGCCTCGGGCGGGAAACTCAAGCTCCTCCAGGAGCTTGATAATTCGCTCCTGGACCTTCTGCCCCTCCATGGTGGAGCTAGGGATCCGGACCTGGAACTCTTCAATCCACGTCATGCTGCGAAACAGCCTGGCGCCCTTTGAGCGCTCGGTTCGCGGTTGCCGGATTGGGGAACCCGCGGTTCGCCAAATCTGCGCTCCCGGAGAGAGTCGCCCGAGTCAGAATTTGGTGGAGTGACGCTTCACGAGGCAAAAAGCGTTTCCCGGCAGGATTCGTGTCGGTGACGATCGGTGCGTGCGGGTCGGCATTCGACCTTCAAAACCCGTCCAGAGCGCGCTCCTGGTCCTCGTAAATCTTGAACAGTCGATTGAGTTTGGTGATCGCGAACACTTCGTAGATCTCGGGTCGAATGCAGGCCAGCCTCAACTTTCCCTTGGCGGCCTTCACTTTTTTCTCCATCGTGATCAATTTGCCAAGGGCAGCACTGGACAGATATTCGACATTCGAAAAATCCAAAATAATCTTGGTGCGAGCGTCCTCGTCAACCAAGGCAAACAGCTGGTTGCCGATGATTTGGATGTTGTTTTCGTCGAGGATCTTTTTGTCGATGAATTTGGCGATTGTGACGTCGCCGACCTCTTCGATGTCCAGCCTTTGGGTGCTGCTACCCATCGTAGACTTCCAGTGCCTGAATCGGGGCGCGGACCAGAGAAAAACGGAGTTTTTACGATCATCCAGCTTGCCAATCGCGATGTCAAGGTCTTGTCCGAAGCTGTAGGACCTTTTCCGACGGCAGGAAATCGGGGGCCGGCAAGGAATTGCGCCGCCTCCCGCGTCGACGACCACGCGAGCGCGAACCCGGCACCGACACCGGAGCGATCACGGCCAGCGCGCGGCTTCTTCGCCATCCAGCCGCAGAGTCAGGCACTTCGCGCTGCCGCCGGCCTTGATGAATTCATCCAGTTCGGTACTGTGCGGGGTGTAGCGACGCTCCCGGAGGTCGGCTTCCAGTCGCGGGCAGCCGGTGTTGATCACCACGTGACGGCCGACGACGACCGCGTTGCACGCAAACCGCGTCGCTTCTTCGGGCGCGACGGCAATCAGAGCAGGGATGTGCTCGGCAAGAGACCGCAGCGCATATTCGTCGAAAGCAGCAGGAAAATAGAGCGCCTCGGTCTCGCTCAACGGGCAAAAGCACGTGTCCAGGTGATAGTAATACTGATCGACCAATTGCAGAGGGATCGTGCGGCAGCCGATCTGTGCTGCGAGCCAGTTCAGGGCACCCGCGTCGCTTCGGATGATGTATCCGGCAAACAGCGTGTCTCCGCAAAACAGGGCATCGCCCGCCCCCTCGAAGCTCCAGCGATCTGGCAACTCGACACAGTCAAAACCCTGCGCGCGAAACCAAACATCGTCGACCGGGGTCTCGGGCTGACGGGCCGGGTATCGAAACCGCGATAAGTAAACAGTGTTGCGGACCACCAGCCCGGCGTTTGCGGTAAAAACCAGGTCAGGCAAACCCCGCACAGGCTCCAGCAGGCGAATTTCCGCCCCCAATTGCTCAAGCAACGCTTTGAGCGCGGCCCATTGACGCCGCGATTGTTCGGGATCGCTCTGCCGGCTCCGACTCATCCACGGATTGATTTCGTACTCGATCCCGTAATAGTCGGGCGGGCACATGAGGATTGTGGGGCGGCGGACACCGGATGGGACCGAGGCGTCGGAGCGGGCGATTTCAGCCATAGCGACAGGGACAATTCGTGTCGGTGGGGATTTCACGGGCCGGCGAACGAACTGGGCCCGCCGGTGTCGGAATCTTAGCAAACCGGCCAGTTCCCCAGCTAAGATTCTCCATTGATGACCGAATCAACACCCGGCGGAAGGGTTGCCAGAGGCGCCATAGCCTTGTCCTGCGCCCGATTCTCGGAAAAAAGCGGCACTTTCTTGCCCAGACGGGGTTGGATGCTTTTTCGAAGTGCCGTGTACCACTTAACCCGCTGGATGTTACTCGCTGGATGCCTCGCATCGTCCGGCGCCTCGTTTGCGGCCACCTCGAGCCCCTCAATCAGGCGGGATCACGGACTCGACGGGACCTGGGTCGGCACCTACGAGCGACAGCGACGCGGTCCCGCATTTGTTGCCATTCGGATCGACGAAAGCCAGGCGACTCCGCAAATCAACGTCTCGATTCGCAGCGAGCGAATCGCCGGCGCGCGGGCCACACGCATTGTGAAAGACGAAGGCCGGCTGGCATTCGACATCCGCCCGGGCCGCAGCGTGGAGGGCGGGACAGACTGGCATTTCGACCTGCAACTGACGGGGGCGCGGCTGGACGGCCAGGTCGACCGACGCCCAGGTCGCCACGAGGTGAGCGATCCTGACTCCGCCCCCTTTGTGCTCCGTCTCCAGCGGGCTCGCGACCTCAAGCTCGACCAGTTTCGGGCCTTCGTGGGCAACTACCAGCTGGCGACGAATCGAGTCGCGGACGCAGGGCCGGGCGGCGAAGGAGACGTTTTTTTCATCGGCTACGGCAACAGCCCCGCCAATCGGGGCAATTCCGACTATGCCTACGTCACCCTGGGCGATCGTTTTCAGCAGATCGTCCCCATCGGACCGGACAGCTTTTTGGCCGACGACGGCGCCCGACTCGTGTTCGAGCGCGATTCGGACAAAAAGGTGAAGCGATTGCGCTGGACGGCGGCAATATTGGCGACGGCGCCGCCCGTCGCGCAGCCCCCGGCAGCCGAAGTCGCCGAGCGAGTCGAATTGTGGCGCGAGGAACAAGTCTCGTTCGACGGGCCAGGCGCCACCCTGTCGGGAACCGTTTACATCCCGACCTCGCAGGGTCCGCATCCCGCACTGGTCTTCGTGCACGGCTCGGGCCCGCAGATTCGGCTCGACAACTGGCCGATGGCAGATCGCTTCGCGCGGGCGGGAATCGCCTGCCTGTCGTTCGACAAGCGCGGGACCGGCAATTCGACCGGCGATTGGCAAGAGGCCGGCTTTGACGTCTTGGCCGACGATGTGGTTGCGGCGGTCGATGCTCTGCGTCGACGTCCCGATATTCGACCCGACCAGATCGGGCTTTGGGGCGTGAGCCAGGCGGGTTGGGTCATTCCCATCGCGGCTAACAAATCGGATCACATCGCCTTCTGCATCCCGGTCTCCGGCGGGGCTGTCTCGCCGGCCGAGCAAGAACTGTGGCGCCGAACGCAGTACCTGCGGTTTTTCGGCTGCGACGGCCGGCTGCTCGAGGCCATGCGACGCGGTGTCGCCATGCACTTTCAGTGGGAACAACTTTACAAGGCGGGCAAATTTCCGATCCCACCGTTGTTCGAGATGGAGCCGCTCGATATGTATCTCGACGCGCCGGCCGCAATTTGCCGCGTGCGTCAACCGGTGCTGGCCATTTTCGGCGAATCGGACGTGCTTACGCCGCCGCGCGAAAGCGCCGCGATCTGGGCCAACAAACTGCATGCCGGTGGCAATCGCGACTATTCCGTGCGGCTCTTTCCACATGCGACGCACGGCTTGGTCGTGTCCGATAGGCCGTTCGAAGTGCTGCCGGAATCGCGACTGGCTCTCGGCTATTTGAAAACGATGGTCGACTGGATCGAAAAGCACACCAGTGATGCAGGCAGCATTGCACCGAAAGGGGACAAAGCGCGCGATCAGAGTCCCGCCAGCGTCGCGCTCGACATCAGGGCCGGCACGCCCGACGTGATCGAGTCGCGCGGCATGCAAGAAGTTCCGTGGTACGGATCGGCCCCGGTGCAGGTGACGTTGTTGCTTGCCGCCACCCTGGGCACCCTGTGGACGCTTGCCATTTGGCCGGCGGCCTGGGCCATCCGGAAGTTTCGACGGATGCCGCGACGCGGCCCGCCAGGCCGCAAAGAAATCGTCATGGGAGACGTCGTAAACTTGAGCGCTCTGGGCATGTGCGGCGCACTCTTGGCGACCATGCGTTTCTTGGGCGACGCCTCACCCAGCCCCTACTACACGGCGACCGAGGTCAATTTGTGGATCCTCGCGGCGCTAACGCTGCCGATCGCCGGCTTTTCGGTGCTGCTCGTTCGCTCGTCGATTCGCGGCACGGGCCACTGGGGACGCACCCGAATCGAGGGCGCTTCCGAGTGGGTCTCTGCCGTGACGGCCTGTGTGTGGGTCGTCTTCTTCCTGTACTGGACGTGGGGCTCACTCTTGAGCTAGCCGCTCAAGGTTGCACGCACCTAACGTCATTCGGCACTGGGAGCTTGGTCGTCTGAGCTGGCGTGGGAGTTGCCAATTTTGACAGTCCCGCGTGCATCTGCTAAAAGAGCCCGTTCTTGAAAACATGGAGGTTTTCGATGCGCGTATTTGGGATCATCCCCGCCCGGTTGCAGGCATCGCGGTTGCCGCGAAAACTGCTCCTGGCCGAGACGGGCAAACCGCTCCTGCAATACACTTGGGAGCAGGCCTGCCGAGCCCGGTCGCTGAGCGAGGTGATCGTCGCCACCGATAGCCCCGAAATCGCCGCCGCGGTCAAAAAATTCGGCGGTCGGGCGGAAATGACCGGCGAGCATCCCAGCGGCACCGATCGCGTGGCCGAAGTCGTCCGCCGCAGCCGTCGCGACGCCCAGCTCGTCGTCAATATTCAGGGGGACGAGCCCGAGATCGACCCGGAGCACATCGACCTGCTCGTTAAAACCCTAAACGATCATCCCAGCGTCGAAATGTCGACGTTGGCCACGCCGATCACCAGCCGCCGCGAGCTCGACGACCATTCGTGCAACAAGGTCGTCTGCGCGGACGACGGCCGCGCCCTGTATTTCAGTCGAGCGACGATCCCCTTCGTCCGAGACGCCGTGTGGGATGAGCTATTGCAGACGAATTCCCCCTGGCTATTGCACTTGGGTCTGTACGCCTATCGGGTCGATTTCTTGCTCGAAATCACGAAACTTCCGCCTTCGAAGCTGGAGAAACTGGAAAAGCTCGAGCAACTTCGCGTACTGGAAATGGGGGCCCGTATTCAGGTGGCGGTGGTCGAACAACGCTCGGTTGGCATCGACACGCCCGAGGACTATGCTCGCTTCGTGGAACGCATGAGGAGACGCGTCGCGGCTTAGCCGCCGTAGGGCAGGCTGTGCCTGCCACTGGTGTTTCACTCCCGGCAGGCACAGCGTGCCCTACCTGTTGCTAAGAAGCCTTGAGATTGGGTGGCACTGGCGGCCGGTCCGGCCGGTCCGCCAGTGTTTCTTTTGTGCGGTTCAGGAGTGTCGTTTCTCTCTTACCAAGAACTCCTGGGGGGCCACGCATGACAACCAAACATATCTTCGTGACCGGCGGCGTCGTGAGTAGTCTGGGCAAGGGACTCACCTCCGCGTCGATCGGCCTGTTGCTCGAGCGGCGCGGGCTGCGCGTCCGGATGCAGAAGCTCGACCCGTACATCAATGTCGATCCCGGCACGATGAGCCCCTACCAGCACGGCGAAGTCTACGTGCTCGATGACGGTTCCGAGACCGATCTCGACTTGGGGCATTACGAGCGGTTCACCAACAGCCCGCTTTCGCGCGAATCGAATTACACCACCGGCCAGATTTACCTCAAGGTGATCGAGAAAGAACGACGAGGCGAGTACCTCGGCCGGACCGTGCAAGTAGTCCCGCACGTCACCGACGAAATCAAAGCGGCCGTCCTCAACCTCGATACGCCGGGGGTCGACGTGGTGATCACGGAACTCGGCGGCACAGTGGGCGACATCGAGGGGCTGCCGTTCCTCGAAGCCATCCGGCAGATTCCGCTCGACATCGGCAAGCAGAATTGCCTCTTCGTGCACCTCACGCTGGTGCCGTATTTGAAGGCGGCCCGCGAGGCCAAGACCAAGCCAACCCAGCACAGCGTCGGGCAGTTGCGGCAGATCGGTATTCAGCCCGACATTCTGATCGTGCGAACCGAGCGGCCATTGGGGCGCGAAAACTGTGAAAAGATCGCGCTCTTCTGCAACGTCGAGTCGAAGGCCGTCATTGAGGAGATGGACAAGGAATTTTCCATCTACGAAGTGCCGATGGGTCTGGCCGAGCATCATCTCGACGATCTGATCGTGCAAAAGTTGGGACTCTCGTGCGGCCCTTTGCAGATGGACGACTGGCAGGACCTGATGCGGCGGATCCGTCACCCCGAACAGGAAGTGACGATCGCTGTCGTCGGCAAGTACATCGACCACCGCGACGCGTACAAATCGATTTACGAGGCTCTCGATCACGCCGGCTTCGCCCATTCGACGCGCGTGCTGGTGAAGAGAATCGAGGCCGAAGAACTCGAGACGCAGGATCCCGACTCGCTGCTGGGTGGGGTCGACGGGATCTTAGTCCCCGGCGGCTTCGGGATGCGCGGCGTCGAGGGCAAGGTGCAGGCTTGCCGCTTCTCGCGAGACCGCGAGGTTCCTTATTTCGGGATCTGCCTCGGCATGCAGTGCGCCGTGATCGAATTCGCGCGAAGCGTACTGCAGTTGTCGGGGGCCAACAGCACTGAATTCGAGACGGCTACTCCCCATCCGGTGATTTGCATGCTTGAAGAGCAGCGCAAGATCACGAACAAGGGAGGCACGATGCGCCTCGGCGCCCAGCCCTGCGTGCTCGAAGAGGGCTCGAAAGCGGCCGCCGCTTACGGCTCAAACGTCGTTCGCGAGCGGCACCGTCATCGCTACGAATTCAATTCCGATTATCAGCGCGATTTCGAGGCGGCCGGCTTTGTCGTCACGGGCGTCAATCCTGATCTCAAGCTGGCCGAGATCGTCGAGATCCCCGACCATCCATGGTTCGTCGCCGTGCAGTTCCACCCGGAATTCAAGTCGAAGCCCCAACAACCGCATCCGCTCTTCTTCGGCTTTATCGAAGCGGCGATCAACCGGCACCAGTCGCGTATTGCCGTGAACGCCTGACGAGAGAGAGACATAGCCTTGGGTGGCACTGGCGGCTCGTCCGCCAGTGTCTTGTCCTGCGGGCTAGCCGCGTGACCTTTTCACCCGCGCCCACGGAGCTAGCCTGCACGAATAAACACTGGCGGACGAGCCGCCAGTGCCACCCATTCAGGCCCTCACACGCAATGTTTTCCCTGCGCCGCTTCGGTATTCTCAATCTCGACAAGCCCGCCGGCATCACGTCGCGCCGAGTCGTCGATCGCGTCGCCAAACTCGTGCGACCCGAGAAAGCCGGCCATGCGGGGACACTCGATCCGCTGGCGACCGGCGTGCTGGTCGTTTGCGTCGGCAAGGCGACCCGACTGATCGAGCTTGTGCAGGAACACCCGAAGTCGTACCACGCGACGTTCTTGCTCGGGCGCCAGAGCGATACCGACGACGTCACCGGCATCGTCACCGACGTGCCCGTTTCGCGAGACATCACGCGCGAGGAAATCGAAAGCCGGCTGCCGGCGTTCCTGGGTCGCATCGAACAAGTGCCTCCGAGCTTTTCCGCCGTGCATGTTGACGGCCGGCGCGCCCACGAGCGGGCGAGGGCGGGGCAGAGCGTCGAGTTGTCGCCACGGACGGTCGAAGTCTTTCGACTGGAGATCACGCGGTTTGCGTATCCTGAACTCGAGTTGGACATCGATTGCGGCTCGGGCACCTACATCCGTTCGATCGCCCGTGATCTCGGTCGTCTGCTCGGCTGCGGAGCCGTAATGTCGTCACTCGTGCGGACACGCGTGGGGCCCTACCGGATCGAAGACGCAATCCCGCTCGAACGGCTCAGCAATGAGACCCTCGACGGCTTCTTGCTTGATCCGCCGACGGCTGCCGCCGGACTTCCAAAACGCGTCGCGAATCCGGACGAGATCGCACTCTTGCGCGCGGGGCGGGCCATACCGATCAGCGACTTAGTTGTTGGTGAAGGCGACTGTGTTGTCATCATTGACGGAGTGGGGGCCCTATTGTCACTCGCGCGACTCGACGCGGGCACGAATTCGCTGCGGCCCTACCGCGTGTTCATCGATTCAGAGAAGACCGCGTAGGACGGCGTGGCGAGCCGCTAGCGTAAGCTGGCAGGTGCTTCTCTTCGCTCGCCGCGCCGGAGTGCTCGAAACAAAGTAAAACACCAAGCACCCCGAGGCTTTACGCCTCGGGCTCGCCGGCGCACTTAGTCGCGCCACGGGTTAGCGCCTGTCCGAATCCGCCTTGGCGGCTTTCTTGTCGCCCATCAATTCCGGCACGGCGGTCTTGATCTCGTCGATCGACGTCGTGACGGTGGCGACTCGCCCCTCACGATCGACGAGGATCATCACCGGCGGCACGATGATGCCCAACGTCGTCGCGGGACCGCTTTCGGTGCCGCCAGGCTCGAAGATCTGCGGCCAGGCAATCTTGTGCTGTTTGAGGTAGGGGCGGACGGGGGCCGCGGTCACGTCGAGGTTCACCCCGACAATCTCGAATCCCTTTTCGTGATAGCGATCGTAAAAGGCTTGCAACACGGGAATGTCTTGGGTGCAAGCCGTGCACCAGGTCGACCAGTAGGCGACGAGCAGGATCCGATTCGGATAGTCGCTTGCATTGATGGTGCCGCCCTCGAGCGACGGACCCGAGAACTTAAACGGTTTGCCCTTGAGGTCGATCCGCCGCAGGGCCCCCTCGGCACGGTGGCCGGGCTTTGTCTGGGGATGAGCGGTGGCCAACTCGGTGTACCACTTCTTGGCGTCCGGCATCTGGCCGGAGAATTCGTTCGCGATCGCCAGTTGCAGCAGGGCTTCGGGCGCATCCTCGGCGGTCGGAAATTCCTTAGTGAATTTTTCCATTTGTTCACGCCACCACTTTTGGATGTCTTGCTGCTTGGTGCTGGTCGTGGCCGCTTTTTGTTGACTCGTGTAATCGGCCAGCAGTCGGCGGTATGCGACATAGGGAATCAGTGGTGATTTCGTCGGCGCCTCACGCAATTCGGCCTCGAGTGTCTTCAGACGGTCGAGCCCCGCCGGAAAGGCGCCGATCTGCACGGCCGACGCGATGCTGTCGATCATCTGCCGCATCCATTGATTTCGCTCGTCGTTGGTTTTCGCCAGAGTGACCAGCTGTGAGAGCAGGTCGGCCCGTTTCGCGTTGTATGAGGCCAGTTCGGTCGCCGGAGACGTCGGAAGCGGGGCCTTTTGATCCAGCTCCTGCAAGGCGGTCAGGATCTTTTGAGTCTCGGGGGACGGGGCCGGAGTATCGGGGGTTGTCCCGACCGCTGCCGCCGCGGCGAGGGTCGGCTGCATCAGCACGCCGCCGGCCATGACTTGCGCGTTTTGGCCCTCGATCGGCTGCGGGATTTGCGTCAGCTTCCAAACGTCGCCGATGTGGACGAGTTCGCCGACCTGCACCAGGCCCGTTTTGCCCTGTGACTCGACAATAGCCATCGCGTTTTCGTAGACGATCAAGTCGTCGCGCGTTTTCCCCTCTTCCGCGGGGATCGTGCCGGGGGCGAGGTTGTCGGCGCGCATCGTCGCGGACTGGTCGCTCAAAAATTTCGATCCCGAGACGGCGTCGCGCATTTTGCGGCCGGGCTCGCTGATCGCGTTCATGATCTTGTCGGCGTACGAATCGGCCACGCCGATCGTGCGCAACTCGTCACGGGTGACAAGCACGCTCGTGAACAGTTTTTCGTCCCCGTGAATCATTGCGTAGAGAGCTTCGCGGACGGCCTCCTCCGGCGACAAAACCTTCCACGAATCGATGCTGCCATCTTCCTTGGAGTCGATGCCCCAGCGGGAGCCTCCGGTGTTCAGCCACCGATGCTCGTCCGGCCTCTTGTTGCGATTGGTGTCGATGTCGCGATAGACCTCGAGCCCATGGTTGTAGTACCGCCATTGGTCGACGAGATGGTCACCGTCGGTGTCGACAAATCGGCGCAGGACCTGGCCGGCCGGTCCGAGCACGACCCAACCCGAAGTCTTGCCGTGCACTTCAACGCTCTTTTTGCACTTGCTGAATTCCGAACGGGCGGGCGTCTCGAACTCGACGTCGGGCCGCACCGGGCGATAGGCCGACAGCATCTGCTCGACGGTGGGACCGTCAGCCGCCCAGACCGGAGCACGGCCCGCAAGGCACAAAACGGCTCCAAACGCGACGACTCCAAGAGAAAAGCAAGAAAGTCTGCGGCTCGACATGGGCGGGGAACTCCCTCGGCGTCTGGAAGCAATGTCCAGGCAGCGGCTGGGTTTGCGTCGGCACGAAGTGTCGCAATCCGGCAAGTTGGGTCTGAAGTCGCCGGACATCCCCAATTCTAGTGAATTAGGCCAAAAGAGGTCACGGCCAGTTTGCGGTACCGGAATATGCGTGACCGGAGCCGAGGTCAGGAGGGATCCCGCGAAGCAGACCTCGGGGCGCGGCCGTGTGGGACAAGGATGCCGATGTCTGACTGCTCGGGGTTTGATATGGGAGCCGCCAGCAGGATCATTCGGGATTGAGGGCGTATGAAGACCGCTTACTGACGTGCGCGGCTCCTATGAGTAAGAGTCACAGTCCGCTCAGTTCGCGCTTGAGGGCGGCCAATTCGTCGTCGATGGCTCGCGCGCGGGGATCGTCGTCCTCGAGGTCGACATTCGATCCGAGGGAGGTCGTAACCGTCGCCTTGGGGCTTGTCTGCAGCTCTTGCTGGCGGCGTCGCGCTTCGGAGAGACGAGCTTCGAGTGCTCGCAATGTCGTGTTGAGATGATCGCGGGTGGCACAGGCCGCTTTGTGCTGTTGCTCGAGGCCGGCGACCACGTCGACCACTTCCTGTTTGCGAATCAGGGCCACGCGGGCCCCCGATTCGTCGTGATTGCGCAGGGCCTCGCGCGCCTCGTCGGTCAGCTGGTCGGTTTGGCCGGCCAGTTCGGCGATCTCGCGGCGGAGCCGTTCTTCGTTGGCCGCCGCGGTTCCCACGCCACGGCGAGCCCCCGCCAGGCCCTCTTCCATTTCGGCGATGATTTTTTTGAGTGCGGCCGGGGGATCGGCTTCGCGGGCCAGCATCTCGGACAGGTTACAGGTGACAATGTCGGTCAGACGGCTGAAGTAATTCATTTCAAGATTCCCTTCGCGCAACGGGCTCGCGCGTCTCGACCGGAGCGGCTATTCGGACAGCCTCAAAATTCCAACACTTTGCACGATTCGAAAAATGTCTCGCCCGGTCCGACGCGCTCGCATCGTTCCGGGCCTCACTCACAGTAACGGGAGCATGCCGGCCGAGGATCTGCGCGCTTTGCTTTGATCCGAGAAAAATTGGAAATTTCTCTCCAAGCGTCCCGACTATGCGTCATACGAGCACAACGACCGCCGCGCTTGACAACAAATCGCGCCCGCCGCTATCACTATAGATCAACGATCGCTTATGCAACCCTGACCCGTTGCCAGACCCCCCGCGCACCCTGCCTCACTGAACAAACAGCCCGCCCAACCCGCAAAATTCTACGCTTGCGAAGGAATCATGGCATGACCCTCCGCATTGATGCCGGCGGATCCGAGCGCTATTGCGACGGTCTCACTCGTCGCAGCTTCGTGCAGTTGGGCGTCGCCGGAATGGCCAGCCTGGGACTGGCCGACGTCCTGCGGGCCAAGGCTCAGTCAGCCTCCACTGCGGGGGATCGCGCGGCTGGCTCGAAGAAGTCGGTGATTCTCATCTGGCTGGACGGCGGGCCGAGCCATCTGGACCTGTACGACCTCAAGCCCGAGGCGCCCGCCGAAATCCGCGGCATCTGGAAGCCGATTCGCACCAATGTCCCCGGCTTTGAGATTTCGGAGCTGTTTCCCAAGCAGGCCCAGATCGCCGACAAGTTCTCGATCGTCCGCTCGCTCTATCACGGAACAGGCGACCACTTCGCCGGCGGCCATCGCATGCTGACCAGCAAAGAGATGGGCGTGAGCGGCGCCAATCAATCGGGCCGCTTCCCGTCGATCGGCTCGATCATTGCCCGCGAACGCGGAGCCAACCGCCGCGGCATGCCCGCGTATATCGCCGTGCCGATCGCGGCGAGCATCGGCCTGATGCCGGGATACTTCGGGGGCAACTGGCTCGGCGCGCAATACGATCCGTTCCAGACGGGGGGCGATCCGAACGGCGCGACCTTCCAGGTTCAGAATCTCGATCTTGTCCCGGGGCTCAGCCTCAGCCGCCTTGAAGACCGGCGATCGTTGATGCGGCATCTCGACAAAGTACCGCGCGCGGTCGACTCGATCGGAAAGTTTTCGACCCTCGACCAGTTCGATCACGACGCGTACGAGTTTGTCTCGGGCAAAGAAGCCCGCGCGGCCTTCAGCATCGATCGCGAAAATCCGAAGACGCGTGAGCGCTATGGGCGCCACACCTGGGGTCAGTCGACGCTGTTGGCGCGACGTCTCGTCGAGGCCGGCGCCACGTTCGTCACCGTGCACCTCGGCGGCTGGGACCATCACTGGAGCTTGCAGTCGGGAATGGAAAACAACCTGCCGATCGTCGACACGCTGTTGACGGCGCTCTTTCGCGACCTGCACGAGCGAGGATTGCTCGAAACGACGCTCGTGGTTTTGTGCGGCGAATTCAGTCGGACGCCCCGCATGAACAACGGCGGCAACGGCGGCCCGCCGGGCAGCATGGGAACGCCGGGACGCGACCACTGGGGCGACGCGATGTTTTGCCTCTTGGGCGGCGGCGGAATTCGCGGCGGCCAGATCGTCGGCTCGACCGATCCCAAAGGCTATCGCCCGCACACGCGGCCGCTCAAGCCGCAAAACATCCACGCCACGATTTACAAGTGCCTCGGCATCGACCCGGCCCTCAAGCTGCTCGACCACCTCGGCCGCCCGACTCCCGTCTTGGACGACCCGTCGCCCATCGCCGAGTTGATTTAGCGTCGAGTTGATCTTACGTTGCCTTCGGCCGCACCTGAATTCTGTGTGCAAAAACTTGCGGCGGCGCGCGGGCCGGGTATGATGTTTGACAAGCGCAAGATTTTAACCCCTTCCGACGCCGACTTTCGCGGTTCCGCGATCAGATCGCTTGGCCGGTTGCGAGGGCGGAATCGCTGCTGCCGCTACGAAGGACGTCTCGTAACAGGAGAACGCGGGATGAAGTCTCTTCCTCGACGCCGCTCTGTCGCCGTGCGGTCTGCTGTCCGCTTTGGTGTTTTGGCTTGCCTGGCTGTCGTCTTGCTGGGCTCGAGTGTTCGAGCGGCCCGCGCCGACGGCGGTTTCTTCGAGACGCTGTTCGGATTGAATTCGTCCGAAAAAAAGGAACCGGCCGAGGCGTCCAACGCGAGCCACGCCTTCAAGAAAGGGGTCGTCGTCCGCAGTGCCGACGGCCGCTTGAGCATCCTCTCGTTTTGCTTGAACAAAGAGGGACAGATCGTTGCTCTGGTGGGTTCCGGGTTCGGCTACGGCGGTGGTGACGGCGCCAAGGGCGAAAGCGGCGTCAAGGTGCTGTCGAAAGAGGGAGACGCGATCAAGGCATGGAAGGTCGACTTCGAGGCCCAGTCGATCAATGTCGGCTCCGAAGGAACCGTTTACGTTGCCGGGAGCGGGATCGTCGCCAAGTTTTCGCCCGACGGCACGCTGCTCAAAAAGCTCGAGCTGCCGCACATCGCCGAATTGCTCAAGAACAAAGACTCCATCCGCAAACGGGCCGAGGAAGAGGCACAGCAGCGCCGCCAGTCGGTGAAGGCCTTCGTCACCGCGTCCAAGAGTCGGATCAAACGCCTCGAAGAAACGCCCGCCGACAAAAGGTCGACCTCCGACACGCTGGCGATCGAGCAACTGAAACGATCGATCAAGATGATGGAAAGAGACCAGACGGAAGAACAGAGCATCGACTCGATCGTTCAGCAGATCACATCGCGCATGCGAATCATCAATTCGATCGCGGTCTCGGATCGGGACGTCTTCGTCGTCTGCGGCGAAGACACGGGCTACGGCTATTCGGTCTGGCGGATGGATCACGATTTCGGCAGCGCAAAGCGGGTCATGAAGGGACTTGCCGGGTGCTGCGGGCAGATGGACGTGCAAGTGCTGGGAGACGACCTGCTGGTCGCCGAAAACTGCAATCACTCGTTTGCTCGCTTTGACCGCGACGCGAAGAAGATCGGCGAATGGGGCGGCCGGATGAACGGCTTGGGCGACAATCCCAAATGTTTTGGCGGCTGCTGTAACCCGATGAACGTCCGCTGTGGCCCCAACGGCGACATCTTCACCGCTGAGTCGGAGGGGATCGTAAAGCGCTTCTCGGGCAAAGGTGATTTCGTGGCCCTCGTCGCCAAGCGGCCACTCTCCGGCGGATGCAAGAACGTGGCCGTCGCCGCATCGACCAATGGCAAGCTCGTCTACTGCTGCGACAAGCCGGGATCGCGCATCAATATCTTTGAAGAGAAACAGAAAGCCATCGCGCAAGCCAAGCCGGCGGGAAAATGAGGGCGGCCAGGCGATTGTCCTGGCATTCCACCGAAACGCACGTCCCCTCGAGGATCTCTAGGATGAAGACTCTCTCACTCAGCCTGATCGCCGCAGCCTTTGCGCTGACACAAGCGTCCTCGGCCGGTCTTGCGATTGCCGGGGAGCGCAGCCGCGCCGACGTTGCGGCCGACCACTTCACAGTGATCGTGATGGATCCGCTCGCGTTGCCGCTCTCGTGTCCGTGTGTGAAGGGATACGCCCAACGCGATTACGAACAGCTTGGCAAATTCCTGGAAGGCCGGTTGAAGCGGCCGGTGCGCGTCGTCTTCAGCGAGACAGTGCGCGACGCGCTCGAAAAGAAAACTGGTGGCAAGGCCGACCTCATTATTGGAAAAGACTCGGTCGTCCGCCGGCAGAGCAAAAGGGCGGGCATCGGCGTCGTTCACGTCGCGGCCCTCACTGGGCTCGACGGAAAGACGGTGCAGACGGGGTTGTGGGTCGTCCCGGCCAAAGACCCGGCCCTGTCAATCGCCGACATCAAGGGCTACCGCATCATCCTGGGGGCCGAGGATTGTGACGAAAAGCACCTCGCGGCCCAGAATTTGATGGTCGACATGGGGTTGCCCAAAATCAAAAAGCCCGAAACATGCTCGGCCTGCAGCGACGGGGCGACCCGCATCCTCGCCCTCTTCAAAGAGGGGACGAAGTCGGCCACCGTGATCTCGAGCTATGCCAAGCCGCTGCTCGAGGGTTGCGGGACGATCAAGAAGGGCGACCTCCGCGTGATCGGCGAGACCGAGCCCGTGCCATTCGTCGCGGCTTTCGTCAATGACAAACTGCCCCAATCGACTCGGGACACGATCCAAGCCGCGCTCTTTGAGGTCGGTCAACATCCAAAGCTCTGCAAGGCGCTCGAGACGAAATCAGGATTTGTCCCGGCCGCCAGTTCCGGGTCGTCGGCTCACGTCGCGGCAAAAAAAAATTAGCGATCGCCGCGACGGATCGGCTTTCAGTCGCCGATGACCAGTCGGCCGCGGGCGGAAGCGAGGCTGCGCAATCGCCGGCGGTGGTCGCGTGGACTGGCTGGCGTGGGCCGGCGCGCGACGGAAAGGTGACGTGGCTGCCGCCGAAGCTCTCGGCCAAGCCTGTCATCGTTTGGCGCCGGCCTTTACGGGTTCGCGGGCTTGGTGGAGTCGCCGCGACGCGTGAGCAGGTCATCGTGTCGGACCGGGAGCTGGGAGACAAAGCCGACGCCTGGCGGTGTTTGGATGCGAAGAACGGCGCCGATCTCTGGACCGACCTGGTTCCCAGCACCGGGCACCTCGACTACGGAAACGCGGCGCGCGCGACGCCGCTTTTCGACGGCGGCTTCGTCTATCTTGCCGGCGCCTTTGGGCAGTTGCAGTGCGTGAAACGCGCCGACGGCGACGCAGTGTGGACCGTCGATCTCAACGCGGACTTCAAGCCCCAGACAGAATTGCCCTGGGGCTATTGCGCTTCGCCTCTCATCGTCGACGGAAAGCTGATCGCAAATCCGGGCTCTGGCGATGCGTCGCTCATCGCGCTCGACGCGAAAACCGGCCGCCTGGTTTGGAAAACGCCGGGCGGCCCGCCCAGCTACGGCTCGTTTATCGCGGCCCGGCTCGGAGGACGGCTGCAGGTCGTGGGGCACGATTCGCAATCGTTGGGCGGTTGGGATGTGGCAACCGGCAAACGGCTTTGGCAGATTCCCATGGGCGTCTCGCGCGAGTTCGGCGTTCCCACTCCGATCGCGGTGGGAGATCGGCTGCTCGTCTCTTCAGAGAATCAAGGCACGCGGCTCTACGGCTTCAAGCCTGACGGCAAGATCGAACCTCATCCGCTCGCCGTCAACCCCGACCTCGCGCCCGACTGCCACACGCCCGTGGTCGTCGGCGACCGGCTCTTCGGAGTTTGGAGCGGACTCTATTGCCTCGATCTCAACGCCGGCCTCAAGACCCTTTGGCACGCCGAACACGACGCCTTTTCCGGCTACGCCAGCATCATCGCGTCCGATGACCGTCTGCTCGTCACGACCATCGACGGGGCCGTGTTGCTGGTCGACCCCACGGGTGACAAATTTAGGATCGCCGGCCAGTGGAAGGTTTTTGAAGACGACCACGGCGTCTATTCCCACCCGGCCATCGTCGGCAGCCGCCTCTATCTGCGAGGCTCAGCGGAAATCGTCTGTATCGATCTGCTTGGTCGATGAAGCCGGGTGGGAGCCGTGCCAGAGTTTCCGACTCGTCCCGCGTAGCGGTCAGTTTGAAGCCGAGGGCTCATTCGTGGGGCGCTCCCGCGGTTGACCAAATGCGGGCTGTCTGCTCAGCCAGATCAAGAGTGCGCAGAGACCGACCGCCGCGCCGATGAACGTGGTCCAGGTCCAAGTGCTCACGACGACGGGGCGAGGGTGCGGTGCCAAATAGGAGTAAAGCAGCACCAGCACGATCGAGAGGTCAAAGCTCAGGATTATCGCCCAGGCCCAGCCGGCAAGGCGATCACAGATTCGCATCTCGTCGTCGGAGAGCCCGTCGTTAAGCCGCATGTCTCTCATAGCGCGATTGTACAGCAGCGACCGACTGCTGAGGGGACAAAAATTGCGCGTGAGCCGGCGTCATTACTCGCCAGATGAACGAAGTACAGGCGGCTGGTTCCGATTTCGCCGTGCGAAGCCCGGAGAACTGACTCGCATGACCGGGCCGGCGACTTTCGTTATGGTGACAGGTTCGTCAATTCTTTCTCGAAGAATCGGCAGGCTGACACCTGCCGCTCGCCGGGGCCGGTCATTTAGGATGGAATGTATGGCACGTTGTCTGGTTACTGGTGGTGCAGGATTTATCGGGAGTCATCTCGTCGAGCGGCTTTTGGAAATTGGGCATGAGGTGACGATCCTCGACGATCTCTCAACCGGTAATCGGGCGAATCTCGATCGCATCGCCTCGCATCCCAAGTGCGAGCTGCGCGTCGGGTCGATTACCGATCCCGTCGTGCTCGCCGAGGTTGTGCGAGGCATCGACGTCATCTATCACTTGGCGGCCGCGGTCGGCGTCAAGCTCGTGGCCGACGATCCCGTGCGGACGATCGAAACCAACATCTATCCGACCGAGGTCCTGTTGCGGCTGGCTGGGCAGGGGGGACAGCGATTCTTTTTGGCATCGACCAGCGAGGTCTACGGAAAAAATCCGAAGGATCGCTGGTGCGAAGAAGATGACCTGTATCTGGGGCCGACTTCGCGGCCCCGCTGGGCCTACGGCTGCTCGAAAGCGATCGACGAGTTTTTGGCACTCGCCTATCACCGCAAGTTCAACCTCAAGATTGTGGTCGGTCGATTCTTCAACGTCGTCGGGCCGCGGCAGGTCGGGCACTACGGCATGGTGATTCCCCGGTTTGTCGATCAGGCGCTCGACGGCGGTCCGGTTGTCGTTTACGACGACGGCGGGCAGACCCGCTGCTTCGCCCACGTGCGGGAAGTGGTCGACTCCATCATCCGCCTGATGGAGACCGAGACCGCCGTCGGCCGCGTCTTCAACATCGGCAGCGACGAGGCGGTCACCATCCGCAAGCTGGCTGAAGAGATCATCGGCCGGGTCGACTCGAAAGTGAAGATTGACTATCTTCCGTACCGTCGCGCGTACGGCGACGATTTCGAGGACGTGCGGCGTCGTGTTCCCGACGTCACGCGTCTTTACGACACGATCGGCACCAAGCCGGTGATGCCGTTGGGTGCGATCCTCGACGACATCATCCGCTGGAAGCGCGCCGAGCGAGACCGCCCGCCACAGGCGGCTCATGCAGGCTAGCTGCGTCGGCGCGAGCAAAAACATCGACGCTGCTAGCTCGGAGTATCGAGAAATCGGGGCGTTCATCGCAGGCGAGTCATGAAGGCTAGCCGGGTCGCTGCAAGAAAAAGTGTGGGACGGCTAGCCCGCAAAAAAGAGACCGGCTGTGACTGTTGTTGACGATGCCAGGCTGCTGCAGCTTGCCGCCCACCAGCCGAAGGATGTGTTTCCCATCCTCGAGCGGGCCGCATCGCTCTCGCCCCTCTTGTTAGTGCTGACTCTTGTGCCGGGGATCGTGGCTTTGCAATCGGCGACGTTGGCCGAGCCCGATGCCCAGTGGCGATTGAAGGGGCTCGAGCTTGCGAATTTGCCGAGCCTTTTTGACGCCGTCGATCCAGCCGCGTCGAGCAGCGTGTCGGCCCTTAAATTCCAGCCCCCGCTGGGGAGCTGGGTCTTGGCAGCGGCAGAGCGTTGGCTACCGTTCGATTCGCAGTCGCTGCCGCTGTTCGAGTATCTTTCGGCGGCATCCCTCATTCCCGCCTGTTAT
The DNA here is from genome assembly GCA_035949535.1 of Planctomycetaceae bacterium. Lineage (GTDB taxonomy): Bacteria > Planctomycetota > Planctomycetia > Planctomycetales > Planctomycetaceae > DASPSM01. Next base: position 26,343 of record DASZIA010000508.1, read on the forward strand.
TTCTGCATGTCGCGACTGGCGGGGCGGCGCGTCGGATTGATTACGGCCGCGCTGGCCGCTTTTCATGGAACCTTTCTGGCCCAGTACAGACATGCCGGTCCGTCGGCCCTCGCCGTCTCGGCTGCCTTGTTCGCATTTTGGGGTTTTTTCGGACACGTCTGGCAAGCGACCGAGATCGTGTCGGTCGATCTCTTGATCGGCGGCCTCGCGTTGGGAGTCTGCCTGTTAGCGGGCGGGCCGCTGGCGCTCGTGGTTATTGCCGTCTTGGTGCTCGCTTCGCTGTTGCGAATCGATTCGTACATCGAGTCGCGACCGGGCGGACTAGGGCGCACCGGGGCGAACGCGCCGGCGGCGCGAGGGCGGCGGCTCTGGTCGACGTGGCATGCGGTACGGTCCCTCGGAGTGATGACAGCGACGGCCTTCGCGGCGGGCGGCTGGTGGGAGCTGATGATGCTCTACTCCTACGGCCGCGAATTCGGGACCGCGTGGCTCTTCGCGACGCCCGATTCGTCGGGCGCCACGCTCTACTTGGACGGGCCGCTGCCGTCCGCGCAGTTTGCTCGAGAGGTTTTCACCCAGTTGTTGGCCGCCAGCGGAGTGCTCGCCGGGTTAACCGTGCTCGGCCTTTGGATCATGGGACGCCAAACGTTTGCCCCCAGGGGCGCATTCGGCCCGGGCACCGGCCAGTCGCGCGGGCCTCTGCGATTCCTCGCCGTTTGGTCGGTTGTCTCGTGCGCGATCTTTGTGGCTTCGCTCACCAACGGCGGCAGCCCCTCGCTCTACGCCGACCTGTGGCGACTCTTTTTTTCGGCAGCGTGCGTCTGCATTGCGGCGGTCGCGCTCGATGAAGTCACTCGCCGGAGAGTCAGCCTGCTCGAATTCGTCTGCCTGACATTCGCCACGCTGGGTTGCGGCTACGCCGTTCTGCGCACCGAATTTCTGGTCCCGAACGCGTCGATGCGGGGAGCCTTCATTGCGATGGCGGCGGCCCTGCTCTTGGCCCGAGCGGCCCAGGAGTTCTGCCGACGCAGCGAGCTGCGCGAGTGCATGTTGATTGCCGGTCTCTTAATCGCCTTCGTATTAGGAGATCTCGGTCTGGGGATTTCGGCGCTTGAGGCCGCCGATCCTGACTCGCAGGGGCTGACGGCTTTCACTCGCAGCTTGCAACCGGATCATCTCGACGCCGAAGTGTGCCTCGTCATCAGTGAGGGGCGGCCTCCGGCGCGGTTGCAGTACGCGCTCAAGTCGGTCTGGCCCAAGGCACAGATCTTCGCTCTCAAGGAGTGGGACGAAGCCCTGAAGATCGCGGCGGGCGACGGTAAAACGCCCAAGACGGCCGTCGTCATCGACTGGAGCCGCGGCAATTCGCGTCCCGCAAATCCGACCGGTGCCCGCTGGAACGCACCGCCGATCGGCAACCCGCAATTCTTCGAGCAGCGTCCGCTACGGGCCTATGTGCTCGTCTGGGAGTAAGCGCGGTCAATCCGCGATGGCTGTTGGGAGCATCGATGCTGGGATCATTGCGGCGTTCCGTTTTCCAAGCCGACGGCTTCGCCGTCGGATCCGGAACGACGGCAGAGCCGTCGGCTTGGGAAAAATGTGGCTCGTCAACAGGTTCCTCGCTGAGCGTTCAATCGACGCTACCTGAGGTTTGCGCCGAAGATGCAAGATCCGGTCTACGTCGCGGCTCAAAATCTCTCCCTTGTGGCGTCGAGACTGCCCCGGAATCGGCCAATCGTGCCGAAAAAACAGCGAGATTGCAGCAAACTGACGTCGCTGGCAAAAAAATATGAAAAACAGAGATTCCGTGTTGACGCGTTTTGGCAAAAGCCTTATCGTCCCGCCCGCCATTCGACTGCTCCACATCAGTTCGCCAAAACCTGATCAACAAAATATTCGCCGGCCAGAAGGAGACGCACCACGCCGTCGTGCGTGCCTGCAAAATCTTTTCGCGCGGCTTTCGAGCCAATCGCCCCCGGAAGCGACAGGTGTCCTATGCCCCCCTGGGACCCGTCGCTTCCGGGCTTTTCTTGTTGCGGGCTAGCCGCGTCGCCTCGTCAATTGGCCCGACGCGGCTAGCCCGCAAATAATTCTTAATTCGCGTGCGGCTCGTTCGGCTTTGTTGACGGTGGCCTCCCGCGCGACTGATCGCTTGCCCGGAGCAGATCAGCCGCGGAAAACATCAGCGTTTGGCCAGGTTTGTGCGGCGCAATCTTACGGCGATTCTTGAGGGCCGAAAAACTCCGTCCGTTGGCGAGGTTTAAGAGCGCGGCCCAGCCTTCTGAGTCGAGGCTCAATCCGTCGATGATGCACGCGCTGGTTGCTAGTCGAGCGAGGCGGTCGAGGAGTGCGCGACCGCGTTCTGATTCTGCCGTCTTGCGGATCGCCGTCAGCGCCCAGTTGAGATTGTCGACCAACTCGTCGAGACGCGACGGCACAGCCGGCGCCGGTGCAGCAGGGGGAGGGCTCGCCTTTCGGGTTTTTTCTTGACGCTTGCGGCGCGCAGCGTTAGCGTAGCGGTTGTTGGCCACGAGTTTTTCCCTGAAGCGGGGTCAACTTAAAGCCGGCAACCTGGACCCTCGGGCGGTCGCACGCCCG
>DASZIA010000509.1:0-1694 GCA_035949535.1 Planctomycetaceae bacterium
CTGCGCAAGCACGAAACGTTTGTGCCTTTGCGCGAGGAGCTTCATTTCATCGACGACTACCTGGACATCGAAGTGGCGCGGTTTGGGCGCGACAACCTGGAAATCGTGAAGAATGTCGAGGATGAGGCGTTGGAAGCGTTCGTGCCGAGCATGCTGCTGCAACCGATTGTAGAGAATTGCCTGAAACATGGGCTGGCGCCGAAAATCGACGGCGGCCGGATCCAGTTGCGGACCACGAATCGCGACGGGCGTTTGCACATCGAGATTGAAGACAATGGCGTGGGCATTTCGGAAGAAAAGATGCCGCACGTGTATGTGGAAGGCATCGGCTTGAGCAACGTGCGCGAGCGGCTGCGCGTGCTGTACGGGGCCGATTTCCGCCTGGAAATCGAAAGCCACACAGGGCAGGGGACGGTGATACGCATCGATATCCCCGAATTGGTTTCCACGATGCAAGCTGTCGGATAAGAAGAAAGTGGGCAGTGGCTGGTGGGTAGCGAGTAGTGCGGAGCTGCGCGCCCGCGCCTGCTTTCCGGTGCTTGCGACGAAGACTGAGTGCTGTTGATTCCAAATAGCGGGAGTTCGTGCTCACCCCCATCCGGGTGTTTTGGAAAAGAGGCTGCAAACGATTGAAAACAAACGGAGAGTGCTTGCAAAACAGGATAAAGAGGCGGCAAACTCCTGTAAACAAAAGAGTTGACATGTTCGAAGGTCCGAACGTCTGAACGTCGGGAGTCGCGGTACACACATACCCGTGGCGACGGGAAGTATGTGCAAGCTGCTGAGAACGGGAGAGATATTGACGCCACGTGATGCAGATGACGGCAGCCGAGGCGAGCAGGGACGACAAAAACCGAGTGGGTAGCGTTGGGCAGTGACAGAGAGCAGTGCGCTGCGGCGGGCGGACGGGGATAGAACTTCGAGATCTGGGCGGGACTGGGGCGACCATGGGGAAGGGTAGCGCGGGTTTAATTTGGAAGTAAACCAAAAAGCGTTGAATGGTCGAATTTCGCGTTAAACGGGTATTAGAAGCGAATCGCGACGGTCGTGAAAGGCCGAAGAGCAGAATTCACGTCACTAATCCGCTCACCTTCCTCGAAGCCCCATCATCATATAGGGCTGATCCATATGACACAAGGTCGCCGGACCCGTTCTCGACTGCGCTTTTCAGCTCGGCAAAAACGACGTCCTGTCCGAAGCCGACGATGCTCCAGTCGCTCGAAACGGCTCGAGCAACCGAAGGTCACCGGAGTTGTTGACGTAGAAATTCGCTTGTCCGTTCGTTCGCGAGCGCTGCCGCCGCGGCATTGTAGTGCGTCCCATTATGCCGAGCGAAGGCGTGATGCTGACCCGGATAGCTGTAGACTGTCGCTTTTGATTTCCTGGCGAGTGCCGTCTTGATCTCAGCTTGCGCAGATTTAGAGATGAACTCGTCTTCCTCGGCCAGATGCATCAGCAGCGGCGCAGCAAGCCGGTCGACCTCTCCCAGATATTTGTCAGTGTCACCGCCATGATAAGCGACCGCAGCGTCGACGCCATAGCGCACGGCCGTTAGGAAAGTCATCAGGCCGCCGAGGCAATAGCCGAGGACCGCAACCTTGCCGCTGCATTCGGGGAGATTGGCCGCAACGTTGGCGGTGTCCTTAACGTCCCTGGCGCCGGAATCTCGGTCATAGGCCTGATAAAGGCGAAGG
>DASZIA010000510.1:0-2714 GCA_035949535.1 Planctomycetaceae bacterium
GCCGCAGGACGCATCGTCGTTCTTGACCGATTTTGAGCAGTTCATGCTTCAGTTGCAGCGGGGGGAGAACACCGAGGAAGTCGCGACGACGGCGGCCAACGACGGACGTCAACTGCTTGGCTGCGATCGGCTAAGCGTCGCCATTCACAAGGGCGCCAAGACCTCGATCGTGGCGATTAGCGGGCAGGACAGCGTCAACGCGCGGGCCAATCTCACGCGGGCCATGGCGCAGATCGCCGAGCGGGTGATCGAACTGCGCGAACCGCTCACGTTTAGCGGCAAGATCGACGATCTTCCGCCGCAGATCGAAAAGCCGCTGGCTGACTTCGTTCAAGAGAGCGGCTCGCGGATGGTGAAGCTCTTGCCGCTGATCGAGCCCGAACCTCTGATCGGTCGACGTGAGGACGAGCATCGCCGCAAGGCGCTGCCGCGGCCTCGGGAAACGATCGGCTGCCTGGTGATCGAGCAGACGGCCGAAAGCCGGCCACGCGTCACCGTCGAAGCACGTTCCGCTTTACTGGCCGAGCACGTCAGTGCGGTGTTGACCCGAGCCCGGCAGAACGATCGCATTTTGTTTCTGCGCTTGTGGCAGACCCTCGGTCACGGCGTCGAATGGTTCCATGGCCGAAGGCTAGCGAAGACTCTGGCCGCTTTAGCCGGGGTTGTTCTGGTCGTCGCGGCGCTGTGGCTGGTCCCCTATGACTATCGTGTCACGGGCAAGGGAAAGCTGATGCCCGTGCAGCGGCATCAGATCTTCGCGCCTGAAAACGGCCACGTTGTCGAGATCTTCGTGCGCGGCGGGGACAAAGTGAAAAAAGGCCAGAAGTTGTTGCAGCTGAGCAATGAGCAGTTAACAGCCGAATACCACGACAACCTATACAAACTCGACCAAGCAGCCCAGAAGGTGCGCTCGTCGGGAGCCGAGGCGGAAGCCGCGTCACGCGAGGGCGATCGCCAGGCGATGCTCAGAGCCAAGTCGGCCCGCCAGCAGGCGGAGATCGAACGGGACGGACTGACCGAAATTGTGACGATCCAAAAGAAACGGGTCGACTCGCTCTTGATTACGGCCCCGATTGACGGCCGAGTCGCCTCGTTTCAACTCGAGGAAACCCTGCAGAATCGCCCGGTGCAACAGGGCGAATTGTTGCTCGAAGACATGGACGAGAGCGGCCCCTGGCGACTGGAGCTGGAGGTCGAAGGAAACCGCATGGGCCATGTGCTGCGAGCCTGGAAAGCCAGTCCCGACCATCAGCTCGACGTCGAGTTTATTCCCGCGACAGCCCTCGAATCGACGTTCACAGCGACGCTCGATTCGATCTCGACACACTCGGCCGTGTCGAACGACCAGTCGATCATCTTCGAGATGCACGCATCGACCGACGTGTCGAAAATTCCCGACAAGTGGATCGGTGCCGAGGTGCGGGCCAAGATCAATTGCGGCCCGCGAAGTCTGGGATACGTCCTGTTCGGCGACGTCGTCGAGTTCATCCGCCAGAAGCTTTGGCTCTGACCGATCAGGTCGGGAGCCGCGAGCTCAGCCCATCCAGCGGATCGTGCAGAGCTTGTAGTCGCCGCCCAGGTTCTTACGGAGCAAGCTCTCCAGGTCGGTCTGCTCCAGGTTCGTTTTGAGCAGCACGTCGTCCCGCACGCCGCGGGTGAGATGGTGCAACACGGCGTCGAGCGGCCGGGCGGCCGAGTAGATGCCTTGCCCATCCAGCTGCAGCAGCTTTCTGCCGATGTTTTCGACCGACGGTCCCAAGGCCCGTTCGCTGATCGTGACGACAAAAGATCGGTCCGTCATGCTCGGTCCTTTCACATGTTGTGACCAATCACCGGTTTCATTGCCGCTCATCCCGCGACTTTTGTGCCGCAGACGACCCCCGGAGACTGCCTTAAAGGCTACCGTCCTTGGGCGAACACTTCACAGTCAAGTCACGCAAAATCGACTCGGTTCCTCGTAGGACGATCGACTGGAAGGCGAGCACCTTGGCCTCCCTTCGCCAGCGTCACGAGCCATTTATGCGTCGGCGCCGTCCGCATGCGCTAAGCTCAGGGCCAGCGAAGAAGCCATCAGCACGAAAGTCATCGGGGCTTCATCGTCCCGTCCGTCAAGCACTGCGGCGAGCGCGGCATCGCAGCGGTAAGTCAACGAAAGTCGGTAAAACATTCCTGGAACTAAGTGGATCGAGTCGGAACCGCACCCCGTTAGGCCGCTCGATTTGGAAACTCCGCACTTAGCCTGCTCGAAATTCGTGATATGGAATAAGCATTGCCGCTGTATGTGTTTACGTCGTTTCAACTGAACATAACTCGAATCCGGCCAATTGACCCAGCGCCGCGGCAGCGCGAATAATTCGACCGACGGAGGGGATAGAAGCCAAAGCGCGGTCAGCCATTTTGCTCCGGATCAAGACAGCTGCGCTGCCGTTGAGGCAGCACTGTTATCTGCCAGACCGGATCAAACCTGTGGAGAGGACGCGAAATCCGTCGGACAAAAATTTTCGTTTTTTTTTGTCCGGTGGCGGGGATTGTTGGGCAACTGATTGGGATTGTGTTAGCATTGGCGGTTTATTAAGGCGAATGATGGATTCGCCTCGCTGGTTCTCGCTGGAGAGAAAGGATGCTATCACAGAGAACCCACTCTTCCCTCATTGCTTGCCGGCCATCCCGCAGCGTTTCTTCTGCAATCGGCCCTGGGGCGAGTACGTCGTAGG
>DASZIA010000511.1:0-3448 GCA_035949535.1 Planctomycetaceae bacterium
GTGTCGCAACCGGCTCGCCGCTGTACGTGATTCAAATCAAGAACGACACGCGGCAAGTGGTGGTCGGCAAGGACGAGGAGCTTTACTCGCGCACTCTCCGGGCTGGCCGGGTGAACCTGATTTCAACGGCCGAGCTGCGCCGACCTATGCGGGTCGCAGTGAAGATCCGCCACCGCCATCAGCCCGCACCGGCCAAAATTGAATCCGCCGGGCCGGACGAAATCCAAGTTACGTTTGACGAGCCGCAGCGCGCGTTGACCCCCGGCCAGGCTGCCGTTTTCTACGATGGTGAGATAGTCGTCGGCGGCGGTTGGATCGAGAACTCCAACGCCTAGGATCTTACCGATGGGGCGCCGGGCGTCCCCGCCCGGCTGGACGCGCGAGGACGTCCCTCTCACGTGTGGTTACTCCGCTTGATTACCCACAATTACTTTCGCACGATTTCATAGCACCTTCGTGGCCTAGACCCGCCGATGAACCAGAGGTAAGTTTATTTCACGACGGGACCTTCGTAGTCTCTCCCCAGTAAAGGTCCGGCGTGGGGGAGATTGTATGAAAATCTGGCACTTGTGTTATGCGGCATTGGGGATTGCGGTGGCGCGCTGGGTTTTTAAGCGTCAACCAATGCGTGTAACCGATCCGATTGCCCGTTTCCGTACCTCTGGCCTGCTGTAAGTAGCAATTGGTGAAAGGGCTTGGGCGCGCCCCGTTGCGTGTCGCTTCGATCTGAGCGTGTCCCAGCCCATTTCACCGACGCTCTTTGCCCGTCCCCGGAAGTGCTAGCACTACCGTGTCCCTTCGGTAACTTTTTTTCCGTTCCATCTCGCCTAAACTTTCTATGTGGTCCCGCTGAGCGCGCACGCGGCGCTCGGCGACCGAAATCATGCCATCCAGATTCCTCAGCTTGCGTTTGCTTGCGCCCGTCGTGCTGCTCGGTCCGCTGCTATTCGTGTTGCTCTGTCCGTTGGCCGCTTCGGCGCAGGAGGAGGCTCCCTCGCTCGGCGACCTCGCTCGCAGCGTGCGCAAAAATAAGTTGCAGCAGCCTCAACAGCAGGAGGATCCAGCTCACCCGGTAATCGATAACGACAATCTGGCGCGGGTCATGGACGACGCCAAGAAAGCGCGGCCGGTCAAACAAGACAAAACTGTCTTTTCCATTGACCCTTCCGGCAATACCCTCAAGATATCGTCACCCGATGTAACGTGCAGTCTTTCGTTCAACGCCCGGGCCAGTTCGCTGCTGATCAAGCCAATTCTGATCGAAGACTTGCCGCTTACCGAACTGCTCAAGCTCGATGGCCCGGGTTCCATTCAGGATGAAGGCCTGGAACTGGAAGTATTCAACGGAACGGACTGGGACATTCGCGAGATTACCATTGGCCTAACGCTCGAGCGCAAGCCTGGGCAGAATGCCGAAGTGGCCGCACGTGCGCGTGTGATTCCGGCTGCCGAGGGCATTGCCCCAATCACCGTTGAGCGCCGTTCCGACGTAACTCTCCTCTATCATCTCAAGGCCGAGGCCAAGCCGTTCAGCACAACCGCGTTTCATGAAAATATCGGAATCACCCCCGGCGTCGATGAAGATTGGCGATGGTCAATCGTGGAGGCCAAAGGAATCCGGCCTTCGCAAGCGCAGGCGGCGCCCGATTTGTTGCCGGACCCGCTGTTTTCTTCTCCTTCGTCATTACTGCCGGGCTCGAACGAGCCCCAGCTTGCGCCGCTCGCGCCGGTAATTCCCCATCAAGCAGCACAGGACAAGCCCAAGCTCGACAAGTCCCCGAGTCCAAATGCAACTCCGCAACAGTAAAAGCTGGAAACTCCAAAGGGCACAGGAGTTCACAGAGGAGTGACGCGGAGGTCTTTTTCCCGGTGGTGTTTCCTCCTGTGGTCCCCCGTGTCCTCTGTGGTTAAGATTCGTGCAGCGGCCTGTCAGGAGGCAGCCGGTATCTCAATCGTCGGCAGGAAGCGCGGCTTTTGCCGCGCCTTCGTCAACTGCTCGAACGAATACGCGATCTTGAGCAGCGTGGGTTCGCTCCAGGCGCGTCCGAAGAAGGAGATCCCAACCGGCAGTCCCCACAAATATCCGGCTGTCACGTTGATATTGGGATAGCCGGCAACAGCGGCGGCGCTCGAACTGCCTCCGGCGGCGTGGTCGCCATTGATCAGGTCGGTAAGCCATGGAGGACCTGCCGTGGGCGCGACGAGCGCGTCGAGTTTGAACTTGTCCATGATGAAGTCGATGCCCTCGGCGCGGCTGAGTTTTTGATTCAGCGCCAGCGCATCGAGATATTCTTTTGTGTTGAGCGGACCCTTCTGCTCCGACTTGAGAAAAATATCCTGCCCGAAGTAAGGCATTTCCCGGTCGCGATTGCGTTCGTTGAACACAATCACATCTTTCAAACTCTTAACCGAAGTATTACCACGGCGAGCGAGATACGCCGCAAGGTCGGCCTTGAGTTCATAGTAGAAGACAGTGAGTTCACTCTCGTCGAACTTGCCAATGGTGGGAATGTCAGCGGGATCGACGATCTCCGCGCCAGCCCGCTTCATCTCGCCGACGAGCGTATCCATAAGCTGGTCGACCGCATCGTTGAAGCCGCAATATTTGCGCACCACTCCCAGTCGCGCGCCCTTGAGTCCCGCAGGATCAAGGAATTTTGTGTAATCAGGCGACACCTTGCCTTGACTATCGGCGGTCACGGGATCTTGCGGATCGGCGCCAGCCATGACGCCGAGAAGAATGGCGACATCCCGCACCGTGCGAGCCATCGGACCGGCCGTGTCCTGACTGTGCGAGATCGGAACGATGCCGCTCCGGCTGACCAGTCCAACCGTAGGTTTAAGCCCTGCCAGCCCATTCGCGGAAGAAGGGCAGACGACCGACCCGTCCGTCTCCGTGCCGACCCCGGCAACGCAAAGATTCGCGGAAACCGCGGCTCCAGTCCCCGAACTCGATCCACACGGATTACGGTCGAGTGCATAAGGGTTGCGAGTCAGTCCGCCGCGGCCGCTCCATCCGCTGGTCGAATGACTGGAGCGAATGTTGGCCCACTCACTGAGATTGGTTTTGCCGAGGATCACGGCGCCCGCCTTACGCAGCTGCGCGGCGACAAACGCGTCGTTCGGAGCGCCGTGCGATCCGAGCAGGGCCAGCGATCCCGCCGTCGTATTCATGCGGTCCGAGGTATCGATATTGTCCTTGATGAGCACCGGAATGCCGTGAAGCGGTCCGCGCGGCCCTTTCGACCTGCGCTCCTGGTCGAGCGCGTCCGCGATCTGGAGAGCATCAGGGTTGAGCTCGATGACGGCATTGACCCGGGGTCCAGCTTTGTCGATCTCCGCAATGCGTGCCAGGTATTTCTCGCTCAGAGAGCGTGAAGAATACTGGCCGGACTGAAAGGCCTTCTGAAGATCGTCAATCGTGATCTCGTCGAGTTCGAAGTCCTTC
>DASZIA010000512.1:0-3280 GCA_035949535.1 Planctomycetaceae bacterium
GCGACAGGTTTGCCTGGGCATTGGCGAGGTCCGGATCGAGCTCGAGCGCCCGCTCCAGATGCTGCCGCGCCTCCGCATCCCGATGGCGGCTCATGAGCAGAACGGCAAAGTCGTTATGCGTCTTGGCCGACGTTTCATCGATTCCGAGTGCCGCCTGATAGTGCTTGAACGCCTCGTCGCCCTGTCCCACTTTTTGGAGTGCGTCGGCTAGTTTGTATTGAAGCGGTGCATAGGGCGGCGCGAGCCGAATCGCGGTCTCGAGCTCGGGGATCGCCTTCGCCGGAAGGTCTGCATACAGGTACGCGGCCCCCAGATACTCATGTGGAGTCGGATGCTCGGGCATGACGTCAACGTCGTGACCCAAAAGACTGATCGAGTCGCGCCAGTAACCGATCTGGTGAAACGAAAGGCTGCCGAGAATGGCGAGAACGACTCCGGCCGCGGCAAGAAGAATCCGGCTCCGCGGCGCTCCGGCCGGCGCCGACTCCGCGACGAGCCATGTCACCGCCAAAAAGATTCCGATCAGCGGAAAGTAAGTGTAGCGGTCGGCCATCTGCTGGCCGCCGATCTGGACGAGGCCGATCATCGGCACCAACGTTCCCAGGTACCAGCACCAGCCGACGAACAAATACGGAAGCCGCCGCACGCGGAAACAGGCAAACCCCGTGACGGCCAGCAACAAGATCGCCGAGAGGGCGACGTCGATCCAATTGAGCTTGTAGCCGGGGTGCGGATAGTAGACGGCGAGGTTGATGGGGATGAAAGTCTTCGCCAGATAGATCGCGTACACCGCGATCGCGTTCATCACTCGCAGATACAATGGCATCGCCAACACCACGGCGCCGCCGCGCGATTGGGCAATCGATGCAATGACCGAAAACGCTACGGAGAGTCCAAAAAACGGAACTTTTTCGACGACGAGACGTCCAAGAGAGGCCGATCGCGTGGCCGGCTGGGCGGAAGTCGGCGCCTCTGGGGCAGCGGCTTGGGGCCGCAGGGGCAAGCGGCCGATGGGCCAGTAGTCGAGCAGAAGGAAGACGAAGGGGAGCGTCACGAGCGTTTGCTTCGCCATCAGGCTCAGCACGAGACAGACGAATGCGAGCACCAAGTTGACGCGTCCGGACCCCATTGCGTAGCGCACGTACGCCAGGAGCGCCACGAGCCCGAAAAAAATGCTCAGGACATCCTTGCGCTCCGCGATCCAGGCCACCGATTCGACGTGCAGCGGGTGAATAGCGAAGAGCGCCGCCACGAATGCGCTGCGTAGCTCGCTCCCTGTGGCCCGGGCGAGTGCCAGAAACAGCAACACCGCGCAGGCCGCGTGCAAGAGCGTGTTCGTCACGTGGAAGCCGCTCGCGCGTCCGCCGTAAAGGTTGACGTCGAGCATCAAAGACAGCCACGTGAGAGGAATCCAGTTCGCGTCGTAAAACGAGGTGAATGCCCAGGCGATGTTCCTCAGCGTCAGGCCGCCGCTCACGTGCGCGTTGTCGACAACGTAGCTCGGGTCATCGATCGAGAGTGCGCCGTACCACCACGTCGGGGCATAAACGGCGAGGGTGCCGGCGGCCAGGATGATCGCCAGGATCAGTTTGCGGCTCGGCCGAGTCGGCGCTGCAATTGTGGCAAGGGGCTGTTTCTGCGACCGACGACTCATCACGATACCGGTTTAGCGGCGACTGCGACCGCGCGTCACGACTTCGCCAGGTCGCGGAGCACTTTGTGCAGAATGCCGCCGTTGCGGTAGTACTCGACTTCGATCGGCGAATCGATGCGGCACAGGGCTGTGAAGCGCACCGGCGTGCCGTCTGCTTTGGTCGCCGTTACTTCGACGGCTTGCCGCGGCTTGAGCGAATCGTCGAGACTAATGTCGAAGGTTTCTGTGCCGTCCAATCCCAGGTGTTTGACATCCTCTCCCTCGCGGAACTCGAGCGGCAGCACTCCCATTCCGACCAGGTTCGAGCGGTGAATTCGTTCGTAGCTCTTGGCGATCACGGCGCGGATGCCGAGCAGATAAGTCCCCTTGGCCGCCCAGTCGCGCGATGAGCCAGTGCCGTATTCTTCGCCCGCCAGCACGATGAGCGGCGTGCCGTCCTCTTTGTATTTCATCGCCGCGTCGTAAATTGACATCTGTTTCCCGTTGGGCAGGTAGCGCGTGACCCCGCCTTCGACCCCTGGACAGAGCAGATTCTTGATTCGGATGTTGGCGAACGTGCCGCGGGTCATCACCCGGTCGTTTCCGCGGCGGCTTCCATAGCTGTTGAAGTCGAGCGGCTTAACGCCGTGCTGCTGCAGGAAGAGGCCGGCGGGCGAGTCGGCCTTGATCGATCCGGCCGGGCTGATGTGGTCGGTCGTCACCGAATCGCCGAGCCAGGCCAGCACTCGCGCTCCGGAAATTGCCTGGATGGGAGGTGGCGTCTCCGGCATGTCGACGAAGAACGGCGGCTCTTGCACATAGGTGCTCTTGTCGTCCCATTCGTAAAGCTCGCCCGACCCGGCGGATATCTTCTGCCACTCGGGTGGGCCTTGCGTAGCGTGAGCGTACTCGCTTTTGAAGGCCTCGGGAGACATCGAGGCCGCCACGATGTCGGCGATCTCCTTCTGGCTGGGCCAGATGTCCTTCAAGAAGACGTCCTTGCCGTCGCGCCCCTTTCCCAACGGCTCGTGCACCAGATCGATGTCCGTCGTGCCGGCCAACGCATAGGCAACGACCAGAGGGGGACTTGCCAGATAGGCTGCCCTCACCTGCGGATTGATTCGCCCCTCGAAGTTGCGGTTCCCCGAGAGCACGGCCGCCGCGACCAGGTCGCCCTTCGTCACCGCTTGTGAAACAGGCTCCGGCAGCGGGCCGCTGTTCCCGATGCATGTCGTGCAGCCGTAGCCGACGAGGTTGAACCCCAGCTCATCGAGCGGCTTATCGAGCTGCGCTTTTTTGAGGTAATCAGTAACGACGCGACTGCCCGGCGCGAGGCTCGTCTTGACCCACGGCTTCTGATGCAAGCCTTTTTGCACAGCGTTGCGCGCCAGAAGACCGGCTCCGATCATCACAGAGGGATTGCTGGTGTTGGTACAGCTCGTGATGGCGGCAATCACCACGGCGCCGTCGGTCAAGTTGGCCGAGCCGCCGATGAGTTTGACCGGGATCGGAGCTGAGGGGGACGATTTTCCGAAGGCGCCCGAGAGATCCTTCCGCCACTGCGACTTCATGTCCTTCAAGAAGACGTGGTCCTGCGGTCGTTTCGGACCGGCCATGGCCGCCTCGACCGTGGCCAGGTCGAGCGAA
>DASZIA010000513.1:0-15603 GCA_035949535.1 Planctomycetaceae bacterium
GACACGGAAGCCAACGACGTTTGTGAGGAACGAACTTTCGGCCTTGGCCTTACTGCACGGTCACATCTCTGATGCCCTTTTTATTTTCCGCACCAGCCAAACCCTGCGCCCGTCAAAGCCTTCCAGCGGCAAACCCGCTCCTACGACGTTCGTCCCCACAAACACCACGGGACTACAAGCCGGGCCTCTCGGGTCCAGGCCCGGACTTTTAACTGACTTCAATTCTATACCTTCTCCCTGCAACGAACATCCAAGACGTCGTCGAGGGATCAAAACGGACCATCGAAGACGATACTCGGAGCGAACCAAACAGTCAAGCAGCCAAGGGCTTCCTGCAATCTGAAAATGCCGCAAGATGCGATTTTTGACGCCCGCGCGGACTCGTCATTTGGAATTCTAAATTCAGCCGCGTAATCGGACAGCCCAGCGATTTTGCCTGCCTCTTGCGGCATACCCGGTGACCTTAGCTGACCTGCAGCCATCCCGATCGGTGACGCGCGGTCGACTGTTCAGCTCCCCGAGCGCTGGATCGGTCGAACCGCGGCCGATACAGTCTTGAGCAGCCAACTCTCCGCGAGGGGCTTGGCTTGGGATTTCACGGTGAGCGAAGGGATCGCGTCGGTAGGTCTCGACGAAAAGGGTCATTCATGTCACGCCGTTCGGTCATCGTTCTGCTCGTTATCAGCTGCTCGTCCGCAATTTCGGCAACTGCCGACGCGCAGTTGCTCCCATTGTTTCGCCGTTCGCAGCAGATGGACCGCGACTCCAATCCGGAGCACGAGCAGAAGAAAACCCAGGCTCAATCGGCCTACCAAGCAGGTGACTTTCCCAAAACGATCGAGTTGATGGACGCGGTTTTGAGGGAGAACCCCCGCGATCCTGTCGCGTACTACCTCCGCGGCAGCGCTCGCGTCGATCTGGGTGCCCGGACCTTCGATACCAAGCTCGTTCGCGACGGCGTGGCCGACGCCCGTGAGGCGATTCGTTTCGACACCCAGCAGACGTCTCTGTATTACCTTCCCTATCTGTTTGGAATGAAGAGCCTGGCGGTGCTCGAGAACCGCAAAGAGCACGCGCAGACCGCCATCGATCAGGCCACGCTCGTTCTGGGACGCCCCGCGCTCAAGGAAGACGAGCGGGCCAACCTGCTTTACCAGCGTGCCCAGGCTGAGGCCTGGCTCGGCAAGAACGACGAGGCGGTCACGGATCTGCAGGAAGGTCTGCGGCTGACGCCGTCACACTTCGGAGCGCGGGCGACCTTGGCCGACGTCTACGTCAAGGCGGGCAAAAATGCCGAAGCGCTGGCCGCGTTCAACAAGCTTGTCGAGTTGTTTCCCGAGAATCCGCTGAGCCTGAACAATCGGGGCATGTACCTGCAAAACCAGGGAAAGTTCGACGACGCCATCGTGGATTTCACTCGGGCAATCGAGCGAGATCCGAACTATTTCGTCGCCTACGCAAACCGAGGGTTCACGTTATTGCAGATGGAAAATCCGACGGCGGCCGAGCCCGATTTCACCCAATCGCTGCGGATCAATCCGCAGCAGCCATTTGTTTACAACCTGCGGGCTCAAGCCAAAATCGCCAAAGGCGACACGGCCGGGGCGATCAAGGATCAGCAGGCGGCCGTCGAGCTATCTCCCAAGGATCCGGTGGCGCTTGGCGATCTCGGTTTTGTGTTGTCGTTTGCCGACGATTATGCGGGCGCGTTGGCGCCGCTCGACGCCGCGCTCGGCATCGATCCGGAATTCAAGCATCTTCACCCGTGGAGAATCGTCGCCCTGCAGCGGCTAGGGAAGACCAACGGTCTCAAGGATCAGTTCAAAGAGAGCTTGTCCAAGGACTACAAGCTGCGGACATGGGTCGACCACCTGATCGCCTACCTCATGGGTGGCGAAACCGAAGGCCAGCTGCTCGCCGCAGCCCAAACTGCCAAGGAGCCCCTGAAGACGGATCAAACGTGCGAGGCCTGCTACTTCATCGGCCTGACCCGTGCGGGCGCCGGCAAGACGAGCGACGCGGCCGATATGTTTCAACGGTCCCTCTCGACGAAGTCTCGGCAGCTTTCGGCCTATCGAGGGGCTCAGTTGGCGCTCAAGAAGCTTAATCCGGACAAATCCGGCAGCGCGGCCGTTCCCTCGGCGATTACCCCGGCCTCGAAGTAGATTGGCAACCGCACTCGGTCAGCGCGGCGTCGACAACTATGGCCGCGCTTACGTGGCCTAAAAGGCAGTACCGCGATCACGCGGCCTAAGAGTGCAGTGCCGCGCTCACGCGGCCTAAGAGTGCAGTGCCGCGCTCACGTGGCATCAACAACCAGCGCTGCGGCTTGACCGCAGGTCGTCACGTTGACGTTGAGCAGGATGCGGTTGGCGATCGGCAGGGGCGTGTCGCGCACGATGTTGAGGCGGCAGGCCGGGTCGGGCACCCGATAATTTTTGGTGGCGGGCACAACACCCTGCTTGAGACCGGCCAACGACCCGGCCAGCTCCAGGGTGCCGCAGCCGGCGCCCGAATTGGCCAGCACACTTTTAAGGGCCGTCACGGGAATCGTTTCCCCTGCGGGCCCGAAGATTTCATGGATGGCCTGAGCCTCGTCGGCATCGACCCAGGGAGTGCTCAGCCCATGAGCATTGATGTGTCCGACGTCGGCCGGGCTAACTCCCGCGTCACGGAGTGCGGCGCGGACTGCGTTGACGATCGCTCGGGTCACTTTGTTTTGTCCGTTCCGCTCGAAGGCACACGACGAGCCGGCCCCCAGAATGCGGCCGAGAACATTCGCGCCGCGGGCACGAGCGTGAGTCTCTTCTTCCAAGATCAACGAGCAGGCGCCTTCCGCCAGCACCTCGCCCGTTCGAGTCTTGTCGAAGGGGCGCGACCACGTCTCCGGCGGATCGTTGCCGTGGTCAGCCAAGATGTCCCAGAGCGCCGCGTGCATCGACTTGACGGGATGGATTCTGGTGCCGGTGGTGCCGGCGATCATCGTGTCGGCCAGCCCGCGCATGATCACATGGAAGGCCTCAGCCACCGCCAGGTTTCCCGACGCCTCATTGACGGTGATCGAGTTGCTCGGGCCGCGGGCGTCGGCATAAATTCCGACGTGGCAGGCGGGCATGTTGGGAAGATACCGCAGGAGCCACAGCGGCTCGAGATTGCTGAGCCCTTTGGTTCCCCACTGTTCGTGCTTGAAGTAGAACTCGGGGTCCCCTTCGTCGACGCACAGCCAGCACGGGTCCTTCAGAACCTGCGGCGGGCTAAACATCAGATTCGCGCCGAAGTCGACGCCAAACCGCTCGTGGTCGATGGCTTCCAAATCGAGGCCTGAGTTCTCGATCGCGAGCGACGCCGAGGCCACGCCGAACTGGATTTCCCGGCACATGACCTTGATGCTTTTGCGCTGTTTTTTGAGGTACTCGTTTTTGGCCGTCGTTTCGGTGAAGTCTTTGATCTCGCCGCCGACGTTTTTGGGCGCTCCCGAGTACGCGACCGATTCGATCCTCGAGATTCCGCTCTTGCCTTCGAGCAGATTCTTCCCAAAGGTCTCGAAACCGATTCCCAGGGGGCTGACGACGCCGACGCCGGTAATGACGACCCGTCGGGGAGAATCGCAACTGCGTGTCATGATCTCGTGCGAAGAAGGCGAAAGTGAATCCAGAGTGGCTGGGGAGGAGGACAGCGAGCCCCCAGATCGCAGCACGCTTGGGGCGAACCCAGGCGGTTCGACCCGGCCGAGCTTAGCATCGGCCCAAACTGTTTCTAGGTGTGCGGCCGACAGGGCCGTACTGTTTCCTGCTGTGGCCCACAGGGCCGTGTATAGCAGAGAAGATAACCGTGTCTATTGCAAGGTCAATGGGCCATCGGGCGCCAGGATTGACCTCCCGCAGCAGTCGACGCATCGTAGCCCGGTGCGCCCGCGGCGGTCTGGTATCCGGCCGCTTGAACGGCGGGATCGCCGCTGGCGGTCGCCGGCTGTTGCAGGGCTCCATTCATAGGAGCTCCAACGTTTCCAGCACCCGGAGGCCCGGCCTGCGCGAACTGCATGCCTGCGGAGGGATATCCGGGCTGCTGGCCCATCGACGCGGGCGCAACCTGCTGCGCGGCGTAAGCCGGAGCATAAGGAACGCCGGGACCGGGTCCGTTGAGCACCGCTGGGTTCACGCCGTTGGCAGCCAGATACTGATCGGCCCCGGGAGTCGCCTTGAGCGACGCGCCGCGTTGCTGAATGGCGATGGCAATCTGCGTATCGGGCATGCCGCTTCGCGACATGGCGACGACCTCCTGAGCAGTCAGATTCTGCTGACTCCCCGTCCGCTGAGTTTCAGCCATAAAGGCCCGGCGATTCTGTTGGGAATATCCGTTGACTCCGGGCGCGGCGGGCGGCCCGTTATAGGCCATTGCCCCAGGCATTCCGCCGCCGGGGGCCATCGGCGAGCCGTTGTACGATGCGAATGGAGAGCTGGACTGTAACGGCGACGTCGCAGAACAGCCGACGAACGAGGCGCCGAGCAAAGACGCTCCCACAATCCCCGCTGCGACAAGCAATTTGACGCGCAGTTGCGACTCGCTCATGACAAGATCTCCCTTGTTTCACTCAGGTCTTGCTCGAATCGCGGCGACTCCGGGCAATGCAGGAGTCCACAACGAGATCGAGTTGCCGGAACGGCGGGGTGTTCGAGATTGGATTTGTAGGGGGATGAGGGGAGAGGCGGGCGGGATCTTACAAATTCGTCTAAACGGGTCAAGATCGGCTTTTCGCCGGGAAAATTGCTCGCAAAGCCGCGCGCGGCCCCGCACATCGGGCTCACGTCACAATGCAACTTGGGGCGACCAAAAGGAAACGGAACGGGCTCCGCTTGGAGCCCGTTCCCTTTTTGTCAGACGCGCTTCAGATTCGCAGCTAGGGTGACGGCGGATTGTGTGACTGCGACTGCTGCTGGCGACCGAGCAGCGTGTCGCTGAACCCTTTCAGATCGGTCCAGAACGTGCCGTCGCCCGCGTACAACAGATGCAACCGGAGATCCTCGGGCAGTCCCGTCGCGAAGACCCACTGGTTGTACGAATCGGCAGAGCCGAACGCGGAGAGGGCCAATTGCAACTTTTGGGCCTTGGCCTGTTCGAGCAGCTTTTTGGCAGTGGCCTCCGCCTCGCCCTTGAGGATCGTTGCCTGCGCCTGAATTTCCGCGGTGCGCCTGTCGATCGCCGCTTGCTTTTGGACGGTTTCAGCCCGCGTCTCTTCGGCCGTGCGGCGTCCCTCGGCGACCCTTTCGGCTTCGAGTTTCTCGGTCTCGACGGCAATGCGCTGCGTCTGGTATTCGACCTTGGCCGTCGCTTCCTGCAGCGTCGCCTCGGTCTTCCGCGTGATTTGCTTCTGTTCGTTCGTCAGCTTGATTTCGTCGGCGATAAACCGCTCCTGGATCGGTTGCCGCACGTCGAGCGGAATGTAGATGTGGCGTACCAGTCCATGCAGCAGGGTCAGGTCTTTTTCCTGCAGCACTTTCTCAAATGCGGCCGTCGTGTCTTCCTGAAACTTCATTCGCGATTCACCCACGAGCAGCTCGACGGCACCAAGCCGGGAACCCTGGTTGCGGCAAATACTTTCGATTTGCGGGATGACCACTTTCGTTTCCACCGCCTCGGTGGTGCCAAACTTGCGGAGCACGTCGGGCGCCTGCTGCGGTGTGATTCCCCAGACGGCGGTGAAATCCATGTGAATGTCGAAGCCGTCGTTGGACGGAAAGCGAATGGACGTGTCATCGTCGGCGATGATCGGCTCGCCGCTCTCATCGAGCAGCACCTGTCCGTCGGGCTCTCGTTTGAAGTTCGAGTTCACGCTCGTGATGCTGAAGCCCACGCCGATAATGTCGACCTGCTCCTCCTTCGGGTTAACCGGATAGAGTCCCGGCTGCAGCACCTTGTTTTGAATGCCGGGAAGCGTTCCTCGCGCCTTGTTCGGAGCGAGGTTGGTGACGACACCGACGAGACCCGTGGGAATGTTCACCCATCCGGCGTGCTTTTCCTGGGCGCCGGACTTGGTATCGGACTTGGTCACTTGCTCGCCGATGACCTCGACCGAATAGGCGTAGGGATTGATGCGATACCGGCCTGGCGCGAGCACGTTGCGCAGGATTCCCTTTTGAGTCGTGGCACCCAGCCCGCCGTCCACGAGGAATTCGCCACGCGGCAGATCATCGCCCATCTTGCAGGCGGCGATACCGACATGTCCCCCCTCGATCACCAGATCGTCTACCAGCTCGCGTTCCCACCAGAGCGGGCAATAGAAATGTCGACCGGGGCCTCGCAAACGCTCGAGGTATCCGATCTCGAGCGGATTTCCGGCCTGATCGACGCGGGCAAACCGCCCGGGCTCGGCCGGCGATTTCGTCATCCCAAACAACGGAAAGCCTTTGTAGCGCAACAGCAGACTTTTCCCTTCCGGCACGTAGATGCGGTTGTAGCCCCACTCGATCGCCGACCACAAACCGGCACACACGAGAACCAAAAGCGCCAGCGTTCCGGCCGGGACGAACCGTCTCGCACGGGATCGCGAGGAATTGGACAGGCTACTCATGGGACTGGTCTCCTTGGCTCCGGACCGACGGTCGGTCGCTGTTGCCGATCGTGCTGCCATCACGGCGAGTCAAACTCGCCGCGCGAGGCGCGGGATTCGCCGGAGACGTCGGCGCGATTTTCTCGGGCGCGCCGGGCTTCGCGACTGCCTTCTGGCGCGCGTCGCCCGGTGCGTTGAAGGACTGGAAGATCTGCATGATGGGGCTATCTTTTGTGTTGACCATGATCTCGCGGTAAGCCGCGGCCATCTTCTTGTAGAGCGTGTAACGGGCGAAGGCGGCCCCTTCTCCTCCGAACGCGTTCACCGATTGCTTCCAACCGGCGGCCTCGGCTTCGTTCTGGAAACGCACGACCTCGGCCGCCGCCTTGCCGCGCGACACAGTCGCGGCCGCCTCATCTTTGGCCGCCTCGAGTTTGAACTGGGCGACTTTGAGATCCTGGTTGGACTTGGTAATCGCGACATCCATCTCCCGCGTGGCTTGCGTCGTGAGCTTAATGACTTGCTGATCGGCTTTGACGAGTGCTTCCTTCTGCTTCACCATTTCGGTCTCGATCGCTAGCTGTTGCTGCGACACTTCCCTGAGAATCTGTTGGCGGAATTGCAGCTCCTGCTGCTTGGCGATCTCACGTTCCCGCACCGGCTTGGCGATTTTCTGCGGCGGCTTGATCTTGGTGATCAACGCCTGAATGATTTCGACACCCAGCGGATCGCATGAGGCCTTCATCGCCTTTTGAAAATCCTCTTGAAACTGCGTGCGCGTTTCGCCCTGGATGAACTGCCGGCCGCTCTCGTTCGAGCCGTTTAAGCGACAGAAACTCAAGGCACTCGGCCGGATGATCTTGTCGATGATTTCCTGGTCGATCATCGCGTCGCCGTTCTTGTGCTCGTTGTAAACCACGAAGACTTCCGAGGCCTTTTCGGGCTTGATGCGGAACTCGATGATCCCGTCCAGGCTCACCCAGAAGCCGTCCTTCGACGGGAAACCCATGTCTTCGTTCTTGGCAGCGAGGTTGAAACGCTGGCTGCGGCAGTCGACGATGTTGATCCGCGTTTCGTACGGGTTGACGTAATAGGTTCCCGGCTGCAGCGGTTCTGCCTCGACACCGCGAAATCCCTTCGGCACGAGAAACCGGTTTGGATCCTTTGCGAACGGGCCGGCCAGATTGGTCTGAATGCCCACGAATCCGGCCGGGACAGTCACCGGCTTCGCTTCAGTGACCTGATACAAATAAGGATTGATCTGATAGCGGCCAGGCCTGAGCACTCCGGGAACGACGCCCTTCGTAGTCGCTTGCCCCTTTTCGTCGAGTCTGGCCAGGAATTCGCCGTACGGAAGGTCATCGCCGGACAGGCTGATGCGAATGCCCATCATGCCTTCCTTGATGACGACCTGCGGCACGATCTTCCAATCCCAATAAAACGGGTTGCGGATGTAGCGCCCCTCGGTCAGCACTGCACTCTGCACTCCGCGATGTTCTTCGTCGGGAGCAACTTCGTCGCTGTTCTCGAGGTCCAATCCTTCCTTCTTGATGAGAAGCGCGATGTGCTCATTCGGCACGTCGACGATGAACTGGCGATAGATCACCCAGCCAACAATCGCCACGCCGAGCACGATAGCCGCCGTTCCCACGCCCACGTAGTTCGAGAATTTTGGCGGCGCAAAGCGGCCCGAGCCCGACATCCTTGCGCCTCTCCACGAGTCCGAATCCGAATCCCGATCATCCGAAAAAGGCGGGTCTCTTTGGGGCATGGGCAAGCGCTCCTATCCCGGCAATAAGCGGAACGACGTGGCGACGAAACGTGCGGCCAAACGAACCACCGACGCGGTCCAGGTCAGCCGCGATTCGCGAGGGGACCAAAACGCGACGTCTCGACCGACCGTTCTCGACCCCAATCGCGCCTTAGTCCGCCCATTGATATGCATAAACGTAGTCCGCGTTCAAGCGGATCACCCTGATCGGTCAACTTCGCGGGGTCGAACCAAACCCAGATTTCTCCAGGTGTTACGCAATCGGTCCAATTGGAATCCGTGGAGGCTTCGGCATTAAACGCGCGGTCAGGACGGCCCCACGTGACTGGCTCCCCGATGGAATTGGCAGACTGCACCGACCTTGTCGCGAAGAAAAACAGGCGCAGGGGCCAGCCGCTACAGCCTGCCCGGACAGCACGGCAAATCCGTCACAACTCGTAGGCTCTGCCGAGCACGGCCTTCTTACCCGACCGGACAGGTCTTTTTAAATTGCGTTGCTTTCCCAGGCGTCGATACTTCACGGGCCGATTCCCCATCGACGTGGATGTGAACGCCATGAATTACGACTTGCTTGTCATTGGAAGCGGACCTGCCGGACAGAAGGGCGCAATCGCTGCCGCGAAGCTCGGCAAGCGGGTGGCGATCATCGAACGGCGCGTCGACGCGATGGGAGGTGTCTGCCTGCACACCGGCACCATCCCGTCAAAAACGATGCGCGAGGCGATCCTCCACCTGACCGGTTATCGCCAGCGAGAGATCTACGCCGACGCGTACCGCCGCAAGCGCCAGGTCACGATGAGTGATCTGCGTCGCAAGCTTGAGCAGGTGACTCAGCACGAAGTCGACGTGGTGCAGGATCAGCTGCAACGCAATCGTGTCGACCTGTTCTCTGGCGAGGCGCGGTTCGTTGGTCCCCACGAGGTCGAAATTATCTCGAGCGAAGGTTCGCGAATCCTGCGGGGCAACAACATTCTGGTCGCGGTGGGGACGAAACCGTCGCGACCTGCCCACATTCCATTCGACGCCAAACGGATCTTCGACTCGGACGAACTGCTGGAACTTGAACAGATTCCCCGTTCGATGATCGTTGTCGGATCCGGAGTGATCGGCATCGAGTACGCGATCATGCTGGCCACGCTGGGCGTTCAAGTCACGGTCGTCGACGGTCGCGAGCGGATCCTGGAGTTTTGCGACGCAGAAATCGTCGACACGCTGATTTATCACGCGCGGTCGCTGGGGATCGTATTCCGCCTGGGTGAGGACGTTGTCGGTATCCAGAAGCTTCCGCAGGGAATGGTCTTCGTCCAGTTGGAGAGCGGCAAGCGGCTCGTGGGCGAAACGGTCCTCTTCACCGTGGGGCGCGTCGGAGACACAGCCGACCTCAACCTGCAGGCAGCCGGGCTCGAGCCGGACGAGCGCGGCCGGCTTTGGTGCAACGAACACAACCAGACCTGGGTGCCTCACATCTACGGCGTCGGCGATGTCGTCGGATTCCCCGCACTGGCCAGCGTTTCGATGGAACAGGGTCGGCGGGCCGTCTGTCACGCCTTCGGCCAGCCGTTCGAGGCGTGCAAACATCTTCCTTATGGATTGTTTTCGATTCCCGAGATTTCCATGGTCGGCCAGACCGAGCAGAAGCTAACGGCCGAGTGTGTTCCGTACGAAGTTGGCATTGCCCGCTACAAGGAGATCGCTCGCGGCCACATCATCGGCGACACGACGGGCATGCTGAAGATTCTTTTCCACCGCCACACCCGCAAGCTCTTGGGCATCCATTGCATCGGCGAGGCGGCCACCGAGATCGTGCACATCGGCCAGGCAGTGATGGCGCTCGACGGTACAATCGACTATTTCCGCGACACGGTCTTCAACTACCCGACCATGGCCGAATGCTACAAGGTCGCCGCCTTCGACGGCTTCAACAAACTGAGCTACGACCGATGGTGCAATGCAGAGGGCGACGGGCCGCGCAACGAGTCCGTCCAAGCGCCCGAACTGGTCTCCGCCACGTAGTTGTGAATCGCCAGGCCGTCGACGAGCCTCCGCAGGTCGAATGGCAACTGCGACTCAAACGCGATTCTTCCGCCAAGAATCGGGTGCTCGAATTCCAAGCGGTGGGCGTGCAGCGCGTGGCGGCCGGTGGGTTCGTCCGTCTCGATCTCGCCCGCTGATTCTTGACACGACCCGTTTCTTTGGCCGTTTGCACGCCGCGCGCAAAGCGCTTTGTACTCGGCCTTGGTGAGCTTGATGGCCCCGAACGGGCCGTAGAATTCGTCCCCGACGACCGGATGCCCGATCGAGGCCATGTGCAGGCGGATTTGATGGTTTCGCCCGGTGCGCGGTCGGGCGCGGACGAGCGTGTGCCGTGGGCCGCGCGCGACGACTTCGTACTCCGTGCGCGAGGGGCGCCGGTCGCCGGCTTCCGGACTGCACGACATCAGCACGCTGCCGGCTTCGGGCGAAGTGCCGATCGGCACATCAATCGTTCCGCCGTCGCGCGGCAGCACGCCCTCGACCAGCGCCAAATAGGTTTTGCAGATGCGCTCGCGCTGAAACTGAATCGAGAGCTGGCGGTGCGCCAAGTGTTCTTTTGCGACGACAATCAGCCCGCTCGTCATGCGGTCCAACCGATGCACGACCCCTGGTCTCAGCAAGCCGGGGCAAGCGGTCTGCTGATCGAAATGATGCTGCAGCGCGTTGCACAAGGTGCCTGTCTGGAGATCGCCAGCCGGATGTGTGATTTGCCCGGGCGGTTTGTCGACGACGATCAGCCAGGCATCCTCGAAAACAATATCGATCGGCAGCGGCTGAGGACGGTGCAACTTGTCGGGCGGCTCGATCAGCCGCACGCTGACTGTGTCGCCTTGGTAGACGCGTTCCTCGATCGCGACGGTCGTGCCGTCGATCTTCGTCTGTCCGGCCGCCACCATCCGCTGCAGCCGCCACGGCGTGTAGTTGCGAAAATGCCGGGCCAAAAACGTATCGACCCTTACGCCGCTCAAGTAGCGTTCGACGATCAATTCGGCGGTAAACGGAAAGGGCGTCACGCCCCGATTGTCGCAGGTGCGCCCAATTCACGCGACAATCGTCGACCAAAGCGGTCGCCGTCGCGACGCATTGCTTCTGTTATAGTGATCGAACTGCTCGGACCAGCTTGTCACTCGACTGCGAATTCACGCTCATGTCGGATCGCCCGAGTTCTGCCAGCAAGATCGACCGATCGCCGGGCCGCCTGACGACGTTGCTCGGGATCGCCGCTGTTGCGTGCTACGCGATTCATGCGGCGGCACATCTTGTACGCGGCGAATGGTACGACTTGTTCTGGGCCTGCCACGTCGCAGCGATTTTTGTCGGTGGAGGCTTACTCGCGCGTAGTACTGCGACCAACAGCGTAGGCGTCCTACTGGGGTTGATGGGACTTCCGCTCTGGCTAGCCGATCTAGCCTCAGGAGGAGAGTTCTATCCCACGTCGGTCCTGACGCACGTCGTTGCGCTCAGCATCGGTCTCTATGGAGTTTTCCGCTTCGGAATGCCGCGGGGCTCGTGGTGGCGGGCCGCTTTGGTGCTTGTCGGATTGATTGGACTCTGCCGACTCGCCACTCCGGCCGGGCCGAACGTGAACGTCGCCTTCGCAATCCAACACGGCTGGGAGAGCCATTTTGCTTCCCACGCCAGCTACCTGGCCTGGATGGTGGGCAGCGCAACGGTTTATTTTTACGTCGTCGAGCGAATCGTGCGACCGGTGCTTTCCGTATTGCGGAAGAGAAGCCGATCCGTTGAGCCGAATGTCGAACTCTCCGCGACAGCACAGCCCTCATCTCATTAAAGGTCTCCGATGCCCAGCTCAATCGCACAACCCGATTTGCATCGCAGGCTGGTCGTCTTCTCGGGGCTGGCCGGCTTGTTTTTCGGGTTGATGCCTCCCTACGTGCTCACAATCGTCGTGGTGGCCACCTGGGGTGTGCCACCGCTCGAGGCTCCCGCCGACCAGACATTTCGGGCGGTCTATTTTCTCAGGCTCGCGTTGGGCAATTTGATCGGGCTGACTGTGGGCGCTGGAGCGGCCGCTGCCGCGGCAAATTTCGGTCTGAACTTCGCCGGTAAGGCCACCTATCTCCGCGGAGCGATCGGAGGAGCCATTCTGGGCGGGCTGGTCGGCGCAGTATCCGCGGGTTCCTGTCCGCTGGTCCTGCTGATCAGTTCGACCAATCGGGAATGGGCGTGGATCATGATCGAGCGCTCCTTCCTCATCGGCGGCTGCATGGGAATCACCAACGGGCTGGCTGCTGGCCTAGTCGTCGTCTATCTCGTGCGGAAATACAACGTGGGCATCCAAACCTGAAGCAACCTTGGTTTCGACCCTGAATCGCTCCCACATCAGCAGGCGACTTCTTCAAGTCGCTGTTTGTCTCTCGGCTGCGAACGCGCTCTTGGGCGGGGGACTGTACCTTTGGCGCGGAGTCCAAGGGTTGTCTGTTTTCACGCCGACTCCTCTAGCGGTCGATCCAACCGATTCGATCTGGTCGACTGTCGACTTTATGTTCCGCGCACTTGCCGGCATTTGGTTCGTCCTGGGGTTGATGTTCGCGTACCTGGTTCCTTCCATCGAAAAGCACTCGGCATGGTTCGCCTTTGCCTGCCTGGCCGTCTTCGCGATGGGCGTCGGTCGCGGCCTTTCGGCGATGGCGTTTGTGGAAGCACCATCGAATTCGATCTCGGCCATGATCGGCGAGCTCGTAGCTCCACCGATTCTCGTCTTTTGGCAGCGGCACGTTGCCAGGACGTTTGTCTTTCCAGCCCCGCCGCGTTAAGCGTGTGCCAGCTGGTCGCCAGCTCGCCACTTCCCAGCGACCTTGTCGAACTCGCCAGTCGCACCTTCCCAACGAGGCGATCCGTAATCCGCGTTAACGGAAAGAATTTCCGCAGGAGAAGGTATCAATGCAACGCCGCGAATTCCTCACGCAATCGTTGGTCGGCAGCGCAACGCTCGCCGGCGCCCCATCCGGTCCCGCTGAAGAGCGGAGCCATGCGGCCGAGAGCGAAGTAATCATCGAGCGAGTTCAGCCCGGCAAGCCGCACGTCGGGAAGGTGCTGGCCACCATCGCGCCGCATTCAGACGACCACTCGATCCTTGCGGGTGGAACAATCGCCAAGCTGATCGCGGAGGGCTACACCGGCTACCTGATCCGCACCAGCAACGACGAGAAGGACTCCCTTGACCTCAGCCTCGGGCAGACCGTAGCAGCCAACGAGACGGACAACCACGCGATGGCCCGGGCGCTTGGGATCAAGCAGGTTTTCGATCTCAACTATCCAAATCACTCGCTGGACGATGTCTCGCGCGTCGAGATGCGAGCACGATTGATCTTTCTCTTTCGTCTTCTCAAGGTCGACACGGTCCTCAGTTACGATCCTTGGGGGCACTACGAGGAGAATCCTGACCACTACGTGACGGCGCAGTGCGTCGAGGCCGCTTGCTGGATGGCCGGCGGACACCTGGATTTTCCGGAGCACTTCGCGGCCGGTCTCCAGCCTCACCGCGTTCAGGAGAAGTACTACTATGCGCGCGGCCCGCAACTCGTGAATCGCGTCGTCGACATTTCGACCACCATCGGCCAGAAACTAGACGCGATTTGCGCCAATCGCACGATGGTGGGCAACATGGTGCGCGAGCTGCAGGCTGACCTGGCACGGCGGGGCATCAAGCTACCGGCGCTTGAAGTTCCGATGCCCCGCGCGATCCGCGCTTACGCAGAGCTGCGATTTCGCGAGTCGGCCGCCCACCGCGGCCGCGAGTACGGCCTGCCGTTCGCGGAGAAATTCCACTATATCGGCCCGGACACGTCGCTTGAGGAATATGTGCGTAAACACGCCGTAAGGATTTAGGAGAGACGCTGGAGCAGACATCGAGCGAGTATTTCGAGGTCAGACGACCCGAAGCCAGCACAGGGACCACCGGCGGAATCGTGAGAGCGGCGTTCAATCCTTCTTCGGCCGAATCTGATAATTGCGTCGGGACTGATCGAATTCGAGATCGATCAGGTTGCTGGCGGCGGCGTCTTCGAGCAGTTCCGAGAAGCTGTTGTAGCCGTAATAGCCCTCGTTGAAGCCCGGGTACACCCGGCGGATGACCTGCTTGAGCATCGAGCCCCAGATCGGGTCGTAGTCCTGCTCGAGGGAATGCACCACTTCCAGCAGGCGGTCGAGGGCTTCCTGCTTCTTGCCCTCTCGCCGCTTGACGCCCTTCTTCGGGACCGAGGCAGCCACCCCCTTTTCCGCCGTCCGCACGAGGTCGTCGTAATAGATGAATTCGTCGCAGTTGGCGATCAAGAGGTCCGAAGTTGAGCTCTTCACCCCGCAGCCGATCACGCGGTTGTTGTTTTCTTTGAGCTTGGAAACCAGCGGCGAAAAATCGCTGTCCCCAGAGACGAGCGCGAAGACGTCGATGTGGTGCTTGGAATAGCAGAGGTCCATCGCGTCGACGACCATCCGGATGTCGGCGCTGTTCTTGCCGCTCATCTTGCTCTGGGGAATATCGATCAGTTCGATGCCTTGAGCGTGGAATTCGCGTATGGCGTCGCGGTAATGGCTCCAGTCGCAATATGCCCGCTTGAAAACGATCCGCCCTTTCTCCAACAGCCGTTTGAGCACGAGCTGGATGCGGAAATCACCCGTTTTCATGCCGCGCACGCCGATGGCGAGATTCTCGAAGTCGATAAAAACGGCGATCAACGGTTCGTCGGAGCGCGACGCGATGCCAGATCCGCTCAAGCGATGGCCCTTCGGATTGTTGGATTCGACCGAGGAGAGGTGCTGATCGGGCGCAAGGATAGGAGAAGTCTGCCCGGGCGGCAAGCGGCGTTAGACGGCCCGAATGCGGTAAATGCAAAGCGCCCGGCCGCGGGCTAGCGGTGCTGGCGCTTTTGCATGGCCCGCGTGATTTCGAGCTCCTGACGGGCGACCTGATATTCGGGGGCGATTTTGAGGAGCAGCTCGAGCTCGCGGATCGCCTCGTCGAATCGCCCCTCTCCACGGAGGGCCACAGCGATGTAGTGGTAGCAGTCGATCTGCTTCGGATCGAGCTGGAGAGCCCGCTCGCCGTGAGCAATCGCGCCGGCATAGTCGCGGGACTTTGCACAGAGCAGCGACAGGTTTGCCTGGGCATTGGCGAGGTCCGGATCGAGCTCGAGCGCCCGCTCCAGATGCTGCCGCGCCTCCGCATCCCGATGGCGGCTCATGAGCAGAACGGCAAAGTCGTTATGCGTCTTGGCCGACGTTTCATCGA
>DASZIA010000514.1:0-2466 GCA_035949535.1 Planctomycetaceae bacterium
CGAACCTGCTCCTCAAACGACATCATCTCGGATAGTCCCTCTCGCGTCCCAGTGCCTGCACCTGCGCGCTCACGGCGTCTTGTATTTGACGCCCAGCAGCATGACCAAAATGCCGGCCAGCAGCATCGGGCCGGCGGCGGCATAAAATAGACTTGCCGCACTGAGCTGGTAGGCCAGCAGCGCTCCGATCAGGAGCGGGCCTCCAATGCCGCCCACCCTGCCGATACCCAAGGCCCAGCCCACGCCTGTCGAGCGGATTGGCGTCGGGTAAAAAATGGCGGCAAGCGCAATGACGCTCTTCTGGCCGCCGCTAATACAGAACCCGGCACAAAAAACCGCAATCAGCAACACCCACGACGGAGCGGAAATAGCCAAACCCAAGAGTGCGACGAACACCACTCCCGCAAAATAGACGGTCGCAAGCGATCCATACGGACCGAGCCTGTCCATCGCCGGGCCGATGACGAATGCCGCAACGATGCCGCCGATCTCCATCAGCGAAGTGGCGAGCGCGACGGTATTCAACGAATGGCCGAGATTCGTCAGAATCGTCGGCAGCCAACTTTGAAGTGCGTAAAACTCCGCCAGGTTGAGGCCGAACACCAGCCAAAGAACAAGCGTTCCAAGCGTTCGGTCGGATTGAAATAAGCTGCCGACCGCACTTCTTTTTTCTTCGACCAGGGTGGTGAATACATGCGGACCTTGGTTTGGAAGAGCCCGATCGACGCTACGGACCACCCGCCAGATGCTCTCGGGTTCGGCCTTTGTGCGCACCAGAAAGTCGATCGACTCGGGCAGAAAGATAAACACGAAAACGGCGAGTGTGAGCGGCGCAATTGCGCCGATCCAGAGCAGAGAACGCCAGCCGTGCAGCGGGATGATCCATGCGGCGACGCCGCCAGCCGCGACGAAGCCCAGCGAAAAGCCGCAATAGAGGGCAAGGACAAATGTCGCCCGCAGGCGTTTGGGACTGTACTCGGTCGTCAGCGACACCGCGCTTGGAATTGCCGCGCCAAGCGCAATCCCCGTCACAAATCGCAGAGCGATCAGTTGCGTGACGCTCGTCGCCGAGACAGTGATCAATGTCAGGAGCGCAAATGTGACCGTGCTGATGATGATAAGGCGTCGATGCCCGAACCGGTCGGACAGCGGCGACAGAACCAGGTAGCCCACCAGCAGTCCGGTCAGCGCAGACGAGAAAATCGGCCCCAGCAGTTCCCGCGAAAGTCCCCACTCCCTCGCGATCCGAGGAGCGATATAGCTGATGGCCTGGGTATCGAAGCCATCGAGGAGCATCATCAGGCCGCACAGGACGATGATCCCGTACTGGACGGCCCCAACGTGACGGGAGTTGATGAACGCCGGCACGTCGAAAACGTCTTGGGTCGTACCGGCCTCGGTCCTACTCATGGTTTCTATCCCGCGCGAAGCAGCTACGCAACGACGTCGGCCGCAACCGTGCCGGACGGCACAAAAGGATCCGCAAAAAACTGATCCCTAGAGAGTCCGGCAGATTTTTCGAAATCGCGGTGGGCGTTGCGGACCATCAGAGGGTTTCCACAGGCATAAACCTGCGAGCCGGAGAGATCGCTTTGATCTTTCAGCACGGCGTGGTGGACTAGTCCCGTGGCTCCCTGCCAATCGGAGTCCGGTTCCGACAACACGGGAGTAAACGCGAACCAAGCCGCCCGCCCCGCCCACTTCGCTGCGAGGTCAGCCAAATACAAATCCTGACGGCGACGGCCACCCCAGTAGAGATGCAGCGGGCGTTTGTTTCCGCGTTTGATCAGGTCCTCAACCATCGACTTGAGCGGCGCAAAGCCGGTGCCCGTCGCAATACAGATGATTGGCTTTTCCGAGTCGGCTCGCAGATAGAAATCACCGTAAGGAAGCTCGACGTCGAGCTTGTCACCCTGCTGCAGCCCGAACAGCACGCCCTCCGAGAAACGGCCTCCCGGCACATGACGGATATGCAATTGCGCACCGTCGCTTTCGTGGGGCGGATTTGCCATCGAAAAGTTGCGGGTGTCGCCGTCCGACATGGTGATGCGGAGATATTGACCGGCCTTGAACTTGGCCCGAATGCTAGGGGGAAAGCGCAACTGCAGGATGACGACGTCATCGCTCGGCCGGCTAATGCGATAGACGCTTGCTGCCACTCTCTTGCGCGCGTCGGGATCGTGGCGCTCAATCCGCTTCGGATGAATGAGAACGCCCGACTGCGGCCTGGCCTGGCAGAACAGAATGCCGCCCGCCGGGCCGTCGAGTTGCTTCGAACCCACACTGACTGTGCCGCGGCGAAGCTCGCCCTCGCAAGTGGAGCAAACGCCCTTCCTGCACGAATAGGGCAGCGAATAGCCGGCGCGTTCGGCCGCGTCGAGAACCGTTTCGCCTGTTTCGCATGCAAACGCGATATCGCTTTCGTCAACCGAGACCGTAAACGTCATGAGACCGCCATGTCCTTTA
>DASZIA010000515.1:0-8254 GCA_035949535.1 Planctomycetaceae bacterium
GACCACGCCGTCCCAGTGCAGCCGCCGGCAAACTTCCGCGACAAGCCCCAGCGTCGCCGCGTCCTGGACCAGGCGCGCCTCATCGACGACGCGACGCACGGCGCGAGCCGACCGCACCGATTGCCAAATTCCGCAAACCGCCGGCACGACAAGGATCAGGAACCAGAACGTGTTCGGGTCGATTCGAGAGACCAACGACGGCTGGGACGCAGCCGCCGCCACCATGCGACTTCTTGGCGACGCCGCGGAATCCGACGGCGTGTCGACCACGGTGGGGAGCTGGTTTTGCTGAGGCAGCGCTCGGGGTCCGGAAGCGTTTCCCGACGGCGTCGCTCGACGCGTGAGAACATTCGCCTCCGCTCCCTGCGCCTCGAAAACGCGATGGTCGAACTCGATCGCCGGCGAGGACGGTTCCAGATCGGCAACCAGCGGCGAATCGGCGGGGAGCGCCGGGCGCGGCTTGGCTACGTTCAGCCACCCAAGCCGGAGCTCAGGCGACCACAGAATCATCAACGGCATGGCCAGCGAGGCTGCGACGCCCAGCGCCCAGACTCGATGCCGCATGGCCGCCGAAAAACGGCGCAGGAGCACGCTCGCAAGGGCCGCCGACAGACAAACGAGCGTGACGCTGAAGACCAGGCGAAGCAGCCAGACCGGAAAGTCGGGCGACGCGAACGAAAAAGCCTCTCGAATCATGTTCTCCCCTCCGCATTCTCGATCCGTCTCTTGATGCGCTCGAGATCATCGGGCTCGAGGCGGCCCGCGCTGCCGTCCAGCAGTGCTGCGACAGCATCTGCCGGCCGGCCGCCGAAGAAATTCTCAACCAGCTCGCGCAGGGCAAAGCGCCTGACGGTCGTCTTCGGAGTCACCGGCCGGTACAGGTAACGCTTGCCCTGGTGCCGGTAACTCAGCAGGTTTTTCGACGCAAGGAGATTGAGCGTGGCCCGAACCGCCGAATAGCTCGGCGGATCGGAGAGCGCCTGCCGCACTTCGGCCACCGACGCTTCTCCGAGACGATAGACAGCCTCGACAATCTGCCGCTCGCGCCGCCCCAATTGGTGCGATTCGACCACGCCCGACTCTTCCGTCAGTAGAGGGCAGCCAACCCGATGTGCCCGAAAGTCGGATGTGCCCGAAAGCTCGTTGTGCCGGTCTTTGACGCAATGTGCTAGCAAACCAGCAGATGCCATCTTACTAGCACGCGATGCAGATGTCCAAAGAATCCCAGCATATTTCCAACACCGGATCGCTGCGAAAGTTCCGCTGCAATTCGAACTCCCGACCGCCGAGTGCAACGTTTGCCAAGCCTTCCACGCCGGGCCGCAATTCTGGGCAGTAAGCTCATTGCCCGATTAGCTTTAGGAATTCCTGCTCGGTAATCACGGGGACGTTGAGCTTTTGCGCCTTGTCGAGTTTGCTGCCGGCGTCCTCTCCCGCAACCAGGTAATCGGTCTTCTTGGAGACGCTGCCGGCTACTTTGCCGCCGTGCTGCTTGATGAAGTCGTTGATCTCGTCGCGGGTGAAGCGGCTCAGCGTTCCGGTCACTACGAGCGTTTTGCCGGAAAGCGGACCCTCGGCCGCACGGGCCGACCAATCGACGGGCTGGCCGAAGTTGAGACCCAGCTCGCGCAGCTCCTCGACGATTTGGCGGCCGATGGCCGAGCTGAAAAAGCTGGAGACCGACTTGGCGATCACCGGTCCGATCTCCGCAACCTCAGCCAGCGACTCCTCCGACTGCTTCATGATCTCATCGAGCTGACCAAAGTGCTCCGCCAGCACCTGCGCATTGCGACTGCCGACGTGTCGGATATTGAGTCCAACAAGCAGCCGCCAGAGCGGCCGATTTCTCGATTGCTCGATTCCGGACAACAGATTGTCGACTGACTTTTCGCCCATGCGCTCCAGCTCGAGCAGTTCGTCGCGGCGGTCCTTGAGCCGATAAAGATCGGGAATGCCGCGGACCAATCCGGTTGCCGTGAGTTGTTGGACCAGTTTGTCGCCCAGCCCTTCGATATCCATGGCGCCGCGGGAGGCGAAATTCTGTAGCGTCTCGCGCAGGCGGCCCGGGCAATCGGGATTCGGGCAGCGGATGTAAACCCCGTCTTCGTCTCGGACGACCGGCGTTTTGCACTCCGGACAGTTCTTCGGAAAGTGGAACGGGCGTTGTGTCCCGTCCCGGCGATGCAGCTCGACGCGGACCACGTGCGGGATGACTTTGCCCGCCTTTTCGACGACGACCCAATCGCCTTTCATAATTCCCAGCCGGTCGATCTCGTCGATGTTGTGCAGGCTGGAAAGCGTGATGGTGCTGCCAGCGATCAGCACGGGCTTGAAGACTGCAAAGGGGGTCAACGTACCCGTTTTGCCGACGTGGACATCGATGTCTTCGACGAGGGTCGTCTCCTCGTACTTCTCCCATTTGTAGGCCACGAGCCAGCGCGGGCTTTTGCTGGTACGCCCCATACGGGCGCGCTGGGCGAAGTCGTTCACCTTGAGCACAATTCCGTCGACCTCGAAGTCGAGGGCGTGGACTTCTTTGGCCATCTCGTTGGCCGCCTCGCGAGCCTTCTCGATGCCGGCGCAGAACTTGACGTTCGGCGTGGTCGGAAGGTCCCAATCGCGGATCGAGTCCAAGAATTCCTTGTGGGTGCGGAACTCGACTCCCTCGACGACGCCCGTCCCGTGCGCGAAGAACCGCAGCTTGCGTTCGGCCGAGAGCTTCGGGTCGAGCAGCTTGAGAGCGCCTGCCGCGGTGTTGCGGGGATTGGCGAACGCTTCGCGCCCCTTTCCTGTTCGCTCTGCCAAGAGCTTCGCAAAGTCGCTATTGGAGATGTAAGCCTCGCCGCGAACTTCCAGCACGGCCGGCGGCTTCTTGGTTCGCAGGCGCAGAGGGAGCCCGCGGATCGTCCGGGCGTTGTTGGTGATGTCGTCACCGCGAGTCCCGTCGCCGCGCGTGACCGCCTGGACCAGCACGCCGTTCTGATAGGTCACGGCAATGGCCACACCGTCGACTTTGTATTCGACGGCGTATTCGACCGGCTCTCCCGCTACGAGTTTCCGGATGCGCTTGTCAAACTCGTCGAGCTCCGCTTCCTCATAAACATTGTCGATCGAAAGCATGGGCACACGGTGCTCAACCGTGTCAAAGCCCTCGACCGGCGTGCCGCCGACCTGCTTCGAGGGGCTGTCGGGAGAATCGTATTCGGGATGTTCCGTCTCGAGTTTGACGAGCCGAGCCATCAGCTTGTCGAACTCGAGATCGGTGATCTCGGGCTTCGCTTCGACGAAATACAGGCGGTTGTGCCGCCGCAATTCGTCGCGCAGCTTTTCGATTTCGGCTTTTACCGAGCTCGTCATCGGCGAGTCTTCTGGATCAGACCTGGTCGAGGTATGCGTTCGACGGGGGCTCGGACGAAGGCTGGCCCGACTTAGATCGTTCGATTTCGAGTTCGCCCGTCGCCAAGAGGGCTGCTTCCCGTTCGCGAATCCGCCGGCTCGTTTCCCGCCGCTCGACAATCAACACAATTATGGCCACAACCAGGATCGCGCCAACTTCGACAGCCAGTATCTTCACCCCGTGACGGTCGAAGAGTCTCTCCAAGAGCCCGGCATTCGGATTGAGGGCGCTCGCCAGCATCAAGAGCACGGTGAGCACAAACACGCCGCAGACGGTGAGCAGCGCGTCGGTCCAGCGGCTTCGGCGACGTGGGGCGTCGGTCGACGAGTCCGCGGAATTCGTGTCTGCCGCATTCATGTCGACTCCCGTTCCCCGCGTGCGAGCTTCAGATCGTGATCGGCCATCATCCGCGCGAGCTCCCGAAACGTGACCCGCGGCAGCCATCCAAGCAGGCGATGGGCCTTCGACGCGTCGCCACAGACGCACTGGATGTCCGTCGGCCGCAGAAACGCGGCGTCAGTCGTGACGTGCGCGGCCCAGTCGAGACCTAAGTGCGTAAAGACCTCTTCCCCAAACTCGCGGACCGAGTGCGTCTCGCCGCTGGCGATCACGTAGTCGTCGGGTCGATCCTGCTGCAACATCAGCCACATGGCCTCGACATAGTCCCCGGCAAAACCCCAATCGCGTCGGACTTCGAGGTTCCCCAATGCCAGTCGTTCTTGAGTGCCCAGCTTGATCCTGGCGGCGGCCGACGTGATCTTTCGCGTGACGAAGTGCTCCGGCCGGCGGGGCGACTCGTGGTTGAACAGAATGCCGCAACAGCCAAACAAACCGAACGCCTCGCGGAAGTTGACCGTTTGCAAATGAGCGAGCACCTTCGAGCAGGCGTAGGGACTGCGGGGGTGGAAAGGGGTCGTTTCGTTCTGCGGAGTCTGCCCGGTCGAGCCGAACATTTCGCTGGTCGAGGCTTGATAGAAACGCACGTCTCGACCGAGACGGTCCCGGTGCCTCCGCACGGCCTGGAGCAACCGAACGGCGCCGACGCCGTTGGCCAGCGCGAACTCGACCGGATCATCGAACGAAGCGGCGACCTGGCTCAGCCCGGCCAGATTATAGACCTCGTCGGGCCTAATTTCGTCGAGCAACTCGTCGACACGATCTTGCGCCAGGTCGAGTTCGTACGATCGCGTGCAGAGCTCCGGACTGGGTCGCTTGCCGGGCCGGTCGAGGCCAAAAATGTCATATCCCTTAGGCCGGAGAAGCTGCGACAGGTAGAACCCATCCTGGCCGGCGATGCCCGTAATCAATGCGACCCTGGCCACGCGTTCTCGATCCCGCGAAAATGGCAACTGGCGAGCAAAAAAGAAGAGGCGGGCTGATCCGCCATGGCGGACCGCTCGCCGAATCGACTTTCCACAATCGATCTTAGCAGGCTCTGGGTGTCGACAACACAAGCCCCACAGACGGCCGAATCGCAGCGCCGAGAGTGGGTTTTTCTTGGGGCGCAGATTCTCGCGCTCGCCGTCGGTCTCCTGCTTTCGATCCCCACCGAGATCGCGCGCCTGCGGTTGGCGGCCGGCGACAAATACGGCCTCTTGACCTGGTTCTTCGAGTTTCATCTCGACACAACTCTGCCGTTCATCCTGCTTGTGATCGCGCCGATCTGTTGGTTCGTGCGGCGAAAATCGGGCGTCGCCAGCACGCCGGCTGCAAGCTCTTCGGCCGACGCAAAGCCGACTTCAGTCGCGGCGAGGGCCGATCGATCGGCCTGGATCATGGCGTTCGCGTGCGCCGCAACTTCATTTGGGGCCAGCGCGTGGATTGCGTCGCGCAGCGTCGGTGGCGAACTCAATCTCCGTTTCGGCGATCTGCCCCCCGCTTATCACGACGAATTCAGCTATTTGCTGCAGGCAAAGACCTTTCTTCACGGCCGGCTCTCGTTTCCCAGCAGTCCGCGCCTGCCCGAGTTGTTCGATCAGATGCACGTCGTCAACGAGGGACGCTTTGCCAGTCGCTACTTCCCAGGCGTCGGCGCGTGGATTGCGCCGTTCTTAGCGATCGGGCACCCGTATTGGGCGCAGTGGCTGGCCGGAGCGCTGGCGGCCTTCTTCACCTTCTGGGCCGGCCGCGAGCTGGCCGGCAATCGCGTGGGGCTGCTCGCCGGGCTACTAACGGCCCTTTCCCCGGGATTGGCCCTGTTCGACAACTTGCTCTTGTCGCATCCTCCGACGATCGCTGCCCTCGGCTTGTTTCTGTTCACTTTCTTGCGGTTCATGCGGACGGGACGACGGCTCGACGCCTTTTGGGCCGGCTGCGGTTTGAGCTTCGCCATGCTCTGTCGCCCAATGACGGCTGCCGGCTTTGCGCTGCCGTTCGGCATCTGGTTTTTGTGGCAGCTGTTGGGTCGCCGGCCGCAATCCGCCTCGAGTTCACTCACGATGAAGCTGCAAGGCGCGGCCTGTCTCGCCGCGCCGCTTGTGCTCGGTCTCGGACTCCTCGTCTTCTACAACCGCGCGATCACCGGCGACGGATTGCTTTCGCCTTATCAGCTCTACACCGACACCTACACGCCACGTCACGTTTACGGCTTTAACAACGTCGTGCGGGGCGAAGCGCGAATTGGGCCGCGAGTGATGCAGATCTACGACCGCTGGGCCGAGAATCTCACGCCGAGCTTGGCCCTGCAGAACGAAAAGGAACGACTCGCATCGAGCGCTCGCTTAACTCTCGGACTCATTCCACTGGCGATGGCCGGCGTCGTCTTTCTGATCGCCCTACTTTGGCGAATCGAGATGCGCTGGAGGCTCGTCGCAGCATCGGTTGTGTCACTGCACGCTGTACATGTGCCGTACTGGTTTGTAGGCATAATGGGCTGGCACTACGTCCTTGAGACGGCCCCTTTGCTGCTTTTGCTCTTTGCGTTAACTTCGCGTCAACTCGCTGCAGCCTGGACCGCGAGCGGACGCATCGTCATGCCAATCTGGTGGGCCGCGCTGCTCGCGTCAGCCGTGGTGACGAATTGGATCCCATTCGACCCGTTCTGGCCGGACTCGCGCGTCGATAGCCGAGTCATGGAGGTGGCATTCGCCCGACAGCGCTACGAGGGATTCCAACGGATGCTCGATCAGCTTGTGACGCAACGGCCGGCTCTCGTCTTGATCGACGGAGATCCCGCGGATCGCAGCATCGACTACGTGGTCAACGACCCCCGACTCGATGCCCCGGTCCTGCGCGGCCGGTTCCGGCGCGGACAGACGGATCTCGCAAAGGTCCGCGCCGCGTTCCCCGATCGCACCCTTTATTTATTCGAGGTCAAATCGGGCCGACTGCAGCAAGTGACGCCGTAGGGCAGGCTGTGCCTGCCGCCAGCGCAGGTCGCAGAGCTCGCGCCGGCCCAACTGAATCCATCAATCGGAATCGCTCGGCTCGCCAACCGATTCTTCAATGTCTCGAAAATCTCGGACTTCCTGCGAGCAAGCCCAGTCTTCCGGATACACATCGGCTCTCACCCAGCGATGAAAACTCGACCACGGCCAGTCCCGCGGGAATCGGACGAGGTTGTGCCGAACTGGATTGTAGTGCACATAGTCGAAATGGCGATCGAAGTCGTCTTCCGACTCGAGCGTATGTTCCCAAAATCGACCTTGCCACACGCCGCGTCGACGCTCACGTCTGTCGCCTGCGGTGACCGACTTCTCAGCGCCACCGAGTTTGAGCCATTCCTTTGTGAACTCTTTCTTGATCCATGCCCAGCGTGTCGAGTACGCCGTGTCGCCGGAAGGCAATGACCAAATCGCGTGCAAATGCTCGGGCAGGAGGACCAGCGCATTGATTGTAAACGGCCATCGAACCTTGGCGGCGCGCAGCAAGTCCCCGAGCAACCGACGTCCGCGATCGTCAGCGAAGACCGGGACTCGCTCGTAGGTCACGAGTGTAAAGAAGAACGAACCGCCGGGAACGTACGCTCGACGATAGTTCGGCATTGCATGCCGTGTGTTAGGGAATTGGCCTTCTAGCATGGGCCGGCAGGCACAGCCTGCCCTACTCCTCTTCCTCTTCATGCTTGTGAGCGGCGATAATCTTTTGCTGCTCGTTCGGCGGAACGATGTCGTAATGGCTGAATTCGAGCGTAAACGAGCCCTGGCCTCCCGTCATGCTCGAGAGCGACCGGGCGTAGGTCATCATTTCTGACAACGGGGCCTTCGCCTTGATCACCTGAAATCCGCCCGGGGCGTTGTCCATGCCTTCCACCCGGCCGCGGCGGCCGTTCAGATCGCTGGTGATGTCGCCCAACTTTTCGGCCGGCACGGTGATTTCCGCAGTCACGATCGGCTCCAACAACACCGGCCGGGCCTCGCGAAAGATGTTGCGGAAGCACATGCTGCCGGCCGTGCGGAAGGCCGTTTCGTTACTGTCGACCGGATGGTCCTTGCCGAAAAACAGCTCTGTGGCCACGTCCTGCACTTGATAGCCGGCGATCACCCCCTTCTCCATCCGCTCCTTGACACCTTTTTCGACGGCCGGGATGAAGTTGTTCGGGACGGTGCCGCCGCTGACCCGATCGACAAAGGCCGAGTTGAGCGCGGAATCGTAGTGGTACTCGCGCATGCTCACAAAACGGTCCTTGGTGAAAAACTCCTCCGGCTTGATGCCGTGCGGGACGGGCGAGATGCGAAAGTGAACTTCGGCAAACTGTCCCGAGCCGCCCGACTGCTTCTTGTGCCGGTAGAAACCCTCGGCGTGGCCGGCGACCGTTTCGCGATAGGGGATCTTGGGCGGGTGCGAGATCATTTCGACCTTATCCCGCTTGGCCACGCGCTCTTTCATCATCTGCAGATGCAGCTCGCTCATGCCGCG
>DASZIA010000516.1:0-12192 GCA_035949535.1 Planctomycetaceae bacterium
AGCTCGACCCTTCGACGTTAGATGAGTGGAAGAACATGTCTTTTCCACTGCCCGTTTCGATAAACCCGAAGCCCTTGTCCGTCTTTCGCTTGATTGTGCCTTCTGGCATTCTCACCGATTCCCAAAAAAGAAATGTTGCGACGTCGTCTGACATTCAGACA
The DNA here is from genome assembly GCA_035949535.1 of Planctomycetaceae bacterium. Taxonomy (GTDB): domain Bacteria; phylum Planctomycetota; class Planctomycetia; order Planctomycetales; family Planctomycetaceae; genus DASPSM01. The sequence continues at coordinate 162 of DASZIA010000516.1, forward strand.
CATCGTCAACGTTCGATTATATCAATTGGTTAGCGATTTATCTCAATCGCTGTGAACCGGCGACTGCCGAGTAAGCCAGGGCGAATCGCTCGAAGTGGGCGTTCCTCGGTCAATTCTCAGAGCCCAGACGCGCCGGCAGACAGCCAGCGCTTTGGCAGTTGCTGACTATTTTCTCTTCGCTTCGCGGACCAGCGGCGATTCGGCGAGCGTAAAGAGCACAACTTCTTCGCCGGTGGTCGTGCTGATGTCATGGTGCAGCGCCAGCACGTTAATGCCGGTCGTCTCCTTCACCATGGCTTCCAGAAGCGGTCGCGCCGTTTCGATCAGTTGCGTCCGCACCTGTTTGAGGAGATCTCTCCCCTTTTCGGACGGGAGAACTTTGACCAGGTGTTGTTCGGCTGCCGTCAACACCCCCTGCAGACGGACGATCAGCAGGTCGCCGATCAGGTGCGTGCGGATGTCTTTGGGACCCCGACCCATGAAGTCCTGTTCAAAGCGCGAGATCCCTTCGCAGATCGACGCTTCGATTTCGCCCTGAGTCTTCATGATCCCAGCAACGCTCGGCGAGCGCCTCGCACGGATTAGTACGCAGTTTTGAATAGGCAGCGGCGTTCGGAGGTTCATCCGACGATTTTCCGGCCTTATGATGATACCAATCGTCACGGAAAGACCACAATCTCATGGATCTTTCGTTTGATTCGTGGTACAGTTAAATGTTCGAGTTGCCTCGCGAATCTGCAGGCTGCTCGTGGCATTGTCGGCTGACTAGATAAAGGGCGACCCGGGCCTGCCCAGGGGAGCCTGTTAACGAGTAAACCGACGTGGTCGAGTCCCTCAAAGGGGCTCAGCCACGTCGGTTTTTTTATTTGTGGCGCGGCAGGGCGCTTCGCGACCGTTACAAAAATCTGGAAAGGCCCTTGTCGATGAAATGGGCTGGAACCAAAAACCTGGGGATGCTGCTGCTAAGCATCTGGCTGATCGCCACGGGCCTTTTGTCATTCGTCCAAGTCAATTTCGTTCACATGGGTCTTGTGATGGCCGCGCTGGCCATTGCTGCCGGTGTTCTGCTCCTGCTGGGTCGGTAGAAGGACGATTTGGACAAGGCGTCCCACGGCGCTGCCCGTGGCAGTTTGACCGAATCTCTGATTGAAGACCTTTAATGGGAGACTCCATCATGGGTGGCAAGACAGATGAAGTGAAAGGCCGAATCAAGGAAGCCGTCGGCGCGCTGACCGGCGACGACAAGCTGCGCGCGGAAGGCGAGACAGATCAGGCGGTCGGTAAAGTGAAGCAAGCCGTTCAGAAGGCCGTCGACAAAATCAAGGACGCCGCTGAGACGTCTGTCGACAAGGCCAAGGACAAAATCAAATGACCGTACAACGCGTACGGAATCTCACTGTGCCATTGCCTTCCACAGTTTCGCCTGATAGAGTTGATTGGTTGCGCGGAGCCAACATCAGTTTAAGCTTCGAAGACATCGTCGGATGACTAGGTAAAGAACAACCCGGACGGACCGGGGAGTTCGTTGACGAGTAAACCGACGTGGTCGAATACCTCAGGGTGTTCAGCCACGTCGGTTTTTTTATTTCATCGGTGCAGGGCGGTCGCGACAAACAGGGACGAACGAAATGGACAAGCCCAGCTCAACAATGGCACGTGAAATCGCCGAAGCAGCGAGTGCGTTTCAGGAACAGCGAACGGGTCACGTCCCCCAAGCAGTGTCCGTTGTGCTGAGTGACGACACGCTCGTCATCACGCTGCACGAGGCGCTCTCACCGGCCGAGAAGGCTCTGTCCAAGAGTCCGGCCGGCGCCGCTCAGGTGCAACACTTTCATCGGCAGTTGTTCGCCAACGACTCCGATTCGCTCAAGCAGGAAATCAAAAGAATCACCGGCGTCAATGTGCGCGAGGCGACCGCGGAAGTCGAAACGACGACGGGCACTGTCGTGCAGGTCTTCACGACCGGAACCATGGTGCAGGTGTTTTTGCTCGCCCACAGTGTGCCATCCGACGCTTGGAGCAAGACGGAATCCCAAAGTCTGTCCTAGTGAGTGAGGCGTTTCCATGTTGGTCTTGTCGAGAAAGAGCCGTGAGTCAGTTGTCGTGAGTGGAGACGATGGGATCCGTCGCCTGCTTAAAGTCACGGTGCTCGGCATTCAAGGCGAGAGCGTGAAACTGGGATTTGAGGTGGACGCCGACGCGTCGGTCCGTCGCGGCAAGGTGGGGAAGCGAATCCGCGCCGGCGACGGGCGAGACAGCGCGGCGGACGTTTCCGCTGCGCTGATGCAATTCCTTGAGTCGGTAACGGCGCCTTCACCCGAAGTCGCGTAGAACCATTCGCAAACAACACGAGAGAACTCGACCATGAAACGAACCTCTTTGAGAACGGCTGCCGTCTGCTGTCTCGTACCCGTCCTTTGGCTGAGCTGTGCGGATTCGTCCGCTCGCGGTCAGGGAAGGGGCCCTTCCGGTGGAGGAGGCGGTGCGCCTCGTTCAGGAGGAGGCGGCGGCGGAGGCGGAGGAGCGCGTCCGTCGACAGGCGGAGGGCAACGCGCATTCAGTAATCGCACGCCGTCGTTCAGTCGGTCCAGTGGAAATATGGGGGCCGCGGGCGTGAACCGCTCGGGAGTTGCCAACCGTCCGTACGGTGGTAACACGTTCCACGTTGGCGATCGAAGTTTTGATATCGGTCACAACGCTTACCAACCGGCTTATTCCCGTCACCAGGGGTATCACGGATACTGGAATGGCAATTGGGGATTTGGCGAGGGCATTGGCGGTAACTACGGCTGGGGACGCGGCTATGGCGGCTACGGCTGGACCCCGCTCGGTTGGGGCTTGGGGGCTTGGGGGCTGGGATCGCTGGGCTATAACAGCGGCTACCTGTCTTACGCGAACCCGTACTACAACGGCGCGGATTCGTACGGAAACTACAACTACGCGCAGCCGATTCCGGTTGCCTACGACGCTCCGGGCCCGGCGGTGGCTGACGGAGCGCACCCGGCAGATGCGATCTTGAACGACGCGGTTGCCGCGTTCAAACAGAACGATTACGCGACGGCTCTCGGCATCGCCGACAAGGGGATCACACAGTTTCCCGATGACTCCGTGCTGCACGAGTTTCGCGCGCTGGTGCTGTTCGCCAAAGGCAGCTACCAACCAGCGGCCGCGATGATTCATTCACTGCTGGCCGTCGGCCCCGGGTGGGACTGGGCGACTCTCAGCAGCATGTATCCCAACGTCTCCGTCTACACCGCGCAGCTCCGGAAACTGGAATCGTTCGTCCGCAAAGAGCCCAAAGACGGCGCTGCTCGGTTCCTCCTGGCCTATCAATACCTGTCCTGCGGGAACGTCGACGCAGCCGAAAAGCAGTTGGGACAGGTCGTGCAACTCGTGCCGAACGACCGTGTCGCCGTCGACCTGTTGAAAATGGCGTCGGCATCGCCGGACGGCCATCCGGCCGAGACCGTGATTGCGGCAAAACCCGTGCAGCAACCCTCCGGCGAGTCGAAGCCGACAGCCGCACCGATTGATCCGGCGGCACTGGTGGGAACATGGAAAGCGGCTCGCGACGACGGTTCGATGTTCGAGCTGACGCTTGGGAAGGACTCGACGTTCGACTGGAAATTCTCGCAGAATCAACAGCAGACACCGGCGGCCGCAGCGTCGCGACAGCGGGACAGCGACCAGAACTTTCTAAATCCAGCACTCAAGCGCGTCGCCGATAGCCGCGGCCCGCAGGAGTTCGGTGGCACGTACACAATCGAGAATAACGTCTTGGCTCTACAGCGTAAGAACGGAGGCTCACTGATTGCGGAGGTCACTCCCGGCAGCGACAAGAATTTCAACTTCAAACTGCTGGGCGGACCCGCCGACGACCCCGGCCTGACCTTTAGCCGGTGAATGCGAGCTTGGACCGAACAACCCTTCGGTCCAAGAGGATTGGTGGGAGTCGGGAAAGAAGGCTGAATGCCGTCTAAAGCAGATTCAAGTGTTTCTGCTTGCCCACAGCATGTCCGCGGATACGTGGAACGGGATGAACCAGGCCATCAGCCATAAAGGGAGTTTTGCGATGCTGGTCTTGACCAGAAAAGAGCAGGAATCGATTGCCATTGGAGGTTTGAACGACAGCCAGCCCATGGTCACGGTGACCGTGCTCGAGATTTGCGGCGGGAGAGTGCGGCTGGGTTTCGAGGGCGATCCAAGTGTTTTCATCCATCGTTCGGAGCTGTGGGAACGAATCCAGGCGCGGGGTGCGCCAGAAGAGCGGAAGGATGAGGTCGCGACGCCTCCAGCACGACGAAATGGTCATAACGGATCATTTCCGCCGCCGTGAACACGCTGACAAGGCGGACAAGACCGCTGGCTTCAGGAAATTTCTTCTCGAGGACGTCGGCCATGAATTGGGATGAGATCGCGGGCACCTGGAGACAATTCAGGGGCAAAGTCAAAGAAAAGTTGGGCAAGCTTACGGGTAACGACCGGATGACGAGTACCGGGAAGCGGGACCAGTTTGCGGGGCTGCTCCAACAAGAATACGGCACTGCAAAAGCACAATCGAACAAACAGTTCGGACCGGGCGCGCCTGTGCTCATCCCTAAAACGAATCCAACTCTTCCCAGGGACGTTCCTGGGGATCGGCGTTGACCTCGCTCGGTGCGAGCACGAATGGGTCTGATCTTTTGGAAAAAGGATTGATCGATGAAGAGTTTATTCGCTGGTTTGGCGGTCACGGCAGTTGTGTTAGTGACCGGCTGCGCTGAGGGGACTCCCGGCGGGCCTGGAGCGAAGGAAGTCACCGCCAACAAACCGATCGTCGGCCAGGCCGACAACACATTCAGTTTGGATGTGCCGAAGATGTCGACCACGCTGAAGCAGGGGGAGACGAAGGATCTCGCGATTGATGTCGCGCGGGGTAAGAACTTCAGCGAGGATGTGGAACTCAAGTTCTCGGGCGTGCCCAAGGGGGTGACCGTCGATCCCGCCAGCCCCGTCATCATGCACAGCGACAAGGAAGCAAAAATCACCGTCAAGGTCGCGGACGACGCCGCGCTGGGCGACTTCACGGTCAAGGTGGCTGGCCACCCCACGAGCGGAGCCGACGCCACGAGCGAGTTCAAGATTACCGTTGCGAAAAAATAGCTGCGACTGCGGACGGCGTGAAGCGAAATGCCTGCTTCACGAACAACACGTCTCACGCCGTTCGCTTTTTCTTATTTCCAACAATCCGGAAACGGGACGAGGGTCGAGGATTCGATGAGTTCACAACACGCCATCTTCGTGCCGGGATATGGAGTTACCGAGGCGATTCGGTCGATCCGGTTCGTTCCGAGACTCGATTCCATCGACCAGGAAGGGCCAAGCCTCGCATCGTCGCCGCAAAACGCAGCGACGCTCGAGTTGTGGCAGGGTGACCTTTTTGGCGAACCGACTAAAGAGCTGCTGACTGCATTTTCGACGTCTGACCGAATGGCGACTGTTTACCCCGATGGGGACATGCCGCTCGTTCGGCCGCGCAAAACGGCCGTTGCCATCGTTCATGGTGCTCCGGACAGCTTTGAAATCGAATTTGAGAGTGAGTTCTTCGATCCACAGGATCGCACCGTGAGAAGGACAGTCACCTTCGACAACTACGGGACCAAGCGCGAGTCTCTGTGCGAGATCAAATCATCGGCGTTCCTCAAATCAATCGCGTCTCGTCGGAACGGCAACCTTCGCCGAACGGGTTCCGAAAGACGTTCTGTGGGGCGCCTTTTCACTTATTTGACTGCGTCGATTTCCCGGTTTTTTAGAGTGCCGCCGACCGAGATGAGTCTCGGAGCCCGACACGACAGTTTAGTTGAGGCCGGTGACGTCGCCTTGAATCACACCGCGGCTCGACTTTCGAGTTTCACAGCTCAGTCAATTGACAATTCGGGAGCGTCAAAGTGTACCGACGGGCGGTCGACCGACCTGGAAGTCATCTCCGGCGCGGCTGAATAGCTGGGATCTAAATCGGAGTCCCATCGCCGAAATTCGTCGGACACCAAATCCCTATTCTGCTGATCAAATACGCTCACGCTCACACGAACAGGAATCCACCGCAATGGTGCTACACATTCAGAAAGACAGCAAATCAACGGCCAGCGAAGGCGGCGACGGCAAGGATCGACCCAACGCCGGCGGTCGGCGAGCGCTCGTTGATGGACTCAATCACGACCTGGCTGGCGAATACCAAGCCATCGTGATGTACACGCAATACTCGGCCAAGCTGACGGGCCCTTATCGCAGAGAGTTGCGAGCCCTGTTTCAAGCGGAGATTCCTGACGAACAAGGCCACGCCCAGTTTCTGGCCGACAAGATCGCCAGCTTGGGGTCCGAGCCGACGACCCAGCCGCGCATGGTCCCGCGAGCCGACGAGCCGCGGGAGATGCTCGAAAACGCGCTCGCGGCCGAGAAACAGGCGATTTCCGATTACGAAGAACGGATTTGCCAGGCCGAAGCGCTCGGGGAGGTCGGCCTCAAAGTGAACCTGGAAAGTCAGGTTTCCGACGAGACGCGGCACAAAGAAGAGATCGAACGCATCCTCGTGGGCTGGCGCTAGAGCGGTCCCCCACCCACACACTCCTGCAGTCGAGAGCTTTCCATGATCAATTACATTTCGGGTTTGGTATTCGTTGTGTTGCTTGTGATCGGCGCAGCGATTGCGCTCGCGATCGGACTGGTCTACCCCATCGTCGCGGTTCTCGTAGCCGTCGTCTGGTTTGTGGCTGCCGTCATCGCATCGTCGAGCATCAAGCTGGCCGCGCAGTGGGAGCAAGCACTCGTGTTCCGGCTAGGCAAGTACCACAGCATCCGGGGACCCGGACTCTTCTTAATCGTCCCGCTGGTCGATCAGGTGCGGATGATCGACATCCGCATTCGCGCGACAGATATCCCCGCACAGCAGGTGATCACCAAGGACAACGTGCCCGTGACAATCAACGGCGTCTTCTTCTTTAAGGTCGACAACGTGGCTGATGCCGTGATCAAGGTCCAAGACTACCGCTATGCCATCTCGCAGTACGCGCAAACTTCGCTGCGTGATGTGATCGGCCAGATGACCCTCGACCAGTTGCTCGTCGAGCGCGAACAGATCGGCAAGGCGATCGAAACCAACGTGGAGAAGGACATCGAGGGCTGGGGATTGGAGGTCACCGGCATTCGGATTCAGGACATCAATATGCCCGAGGAGCTCAAAAAGATGATGTCCCGCCAGGCATCGGCAGAACGCGAAAAACGCGCGACCATCACCAAGGCCGAAGGCGACCGCGAAGCGTCAGACAACCTTGCGGCGGCAGCCAAAACAATGGCAGCCAGCCCGGGAGCGATGCAATTGCGGACGTTGCAGACCATCGACGGCTTGGGACCTACCGCCTCGAATACCGTCGTCCTGGGCATCCCGATCGATGTGATGGACGCGTTAAGTTCCTTTAGGCGAACTCGCCACCGCCGCAATGGCCGTATCCCGCAGTCTCCTGCTGAATCAATCTGAAAGGTGTTGTATGGAAGATCTCGAACAACTTGAAAATGAGATTCGCGTAAAGCTCGCACGTTCCACCGATCGGCGACAATCCGAGCAGGAGTCGAGTGCGCGCAAAACCGAGGAGGGTGAGCTGCGACGCGAGGCTTATCAAAGCGCAGCCCGACAACTGATGGACTCAGTCATCCGTCCGCGTATCGAGAAGGTCATGGGTTTCTTTCCAAATGCCCTGTTATCCCCCGCGGAATCGGACACCGAGTCGCAATGGTGCTGTCGATTTCAAAAGACAGCGGAATTTCCGGCGAGCACCAAGCTCTCGTTCCTTGTTTCTCCGGATACGGCGATCGAGAACGCGATCGTCACATACGAATTGGAGATTCTTCCCATTTATTTCAAGTTCCCGGGTCACGATCAAATTGTGACGCCGATTGCGTCCCTGTTTGATGGCCGCATCGCGGCTTGGGTTGACGCGAAGCTGCTGGGATTCGTCGACGTCTACTTACAGTTGCAAACCCACGACCAGTACCAAAAGTCCTACGAAGAGACGGAGCCAGCGTGCGGGATGCAGACAGGCTGAGGGCGAACGACTGAGAGTCGGCAGGAAGCGCCCTGAGACCGCGTAGAGGCGAGCATGCAGAAGAAACTGTCCAAAGACTATCTGTCGGAAGCCGTGAGGGAAATTCTCTTGAGCGTCCCGGATTCGAGCCGCGCCGCGTTGACGAGTGCCCAATGCGAGCAGCGCGTCTGTGAAGAATACGGCGACTTCGACACCGACGTCTTTGATGCGGCTTGGGTGGAGGCCCGCCGACAGATGAGTTTGGTCGACCCGAGTCCCTAGCTTGGTCTCACTAGCAGGCGAACACGTGGCTGAAGATTGGAGACCCGGAGACTACGCAATGGAACGACTGCTCAGCGACTCTCAGCGGCGAACTTACGAGGGGATCGTCGGCGACTCGATGCCGCACGATCTTGAATGGCATGATCTTCGCGCACTGCTCACCGTGCTCGTCGACACCGTCGAGGAAAAGGACGGCGAGCTCAAGATTACAGGAAACGGGAACACGTTGTTCTTGCAGCCGAGTGACAAGAGCTTCGTCGGCACGGAGCCACTGCGCGAGGTCCGACAATTCCTCGAGCGAACCGGCACAAAGGTGCCGCCGCTCGCGGCTGAAGGCAGCCATCTGCTGGTTGTGATTGACCACCGTCAGGCCCGCATCTACCGGGCCGAAGCGCCTGGCTCGTTGCCAGAGCGGATCGTGCCGTATGACCCCGATGGCTCGGGCCGGCATCTTCACTATGTTGAGAACGATTCCAACGGCCAGCGCAGGCCCGAGCGCAAGAGCTTTTACGAGGCCGTGGCGAAGACGCTGCGCGGCGCCGAGCAGATCCTATTGTTCGGCCCGGGTACCGGCGCGAGCAGTGCAATGGATCAGCTGCTCGTCGAACTGAAACGCCATCATCCGCAATTGGCCAAACGCGTCGTCGGCACTGTCCCGATCGACGAAAAGCATGTGACCGAGCCAGAGCTGCTGGCAAGGGCACGAGAGTTCTACGCGAATGTCCAATCGCGTCCTCTTCATTCAGCAGCTGGGGGTACCGGACAAAAATGACCGATATCGGCGCAGCAATCGTCCGAGACGATCGGACAACCTGCTGACCTTTTGTGAGCGTTACTTACTGAAACTCTGCTACGCATCTTCAACTCTCGAGGTGATTTATGTTGTGGACTCTCCTACTGATTCTGCTGGTAATGTGGGCTTTGGGACTCGGATTCGGTGTCGCGGGCAATTTAATCCACGTTCTGTTGGTCATCGCAGTCGTGGTCTTGATCGTCAACCTGGTTCAGGGACGCAAAGTCATCTAACCAGTTGCGAAGGGATTTGAAATGAAACGATTCTTAATCGGCCTCGTCGTAGTCGTGGCCTGTATCGCTGGCGTGGGCCTCTACCGCGGATGGTTTCAAGTCACCTCGGACTCGGCCAACGAACAGCGCAATGTCACATTCTCGGCGGACCAGAACAAGATCAAAGACGACGAGAAAAAAGTTGTCCAGGAAGTCAAAAGCCTGGGCAACCGGGTGAAGGACAAGTCCGGCACACCCGCTGAAAAGAGTAAAGACCAGGTCGATCAGCCGGTGCAACCACCGCAGGACCAGAAGTGAGCGAGTCTTCCCGGGAGCGCCCTTCGGTTCAAGGGCGCCCAGCGAGATTCTCGAACAGTCGAAAGGACGATTTATGACGACAGTCAATACACCCGAACGAGCAAATCGCGGCTCCGCGACCGGACGCTCGCCGACACACCAGCCCGCAACGGACCGCCTTCGCGAGCAGGCTCGCGAAGTGACGCAAGAGCTTCAGGAAATGGGCAACACGGCCAGCGATGCGGTCCGGGAGAATCTCGGAAAATTGCAGGACCAAGCGTCCGAATGCTACGAGCAGGGACGTGATCAGGCATACCAGGCCGAGCATACCTTCGAGCAATTCATCAAGGATCATCCGCTCAAGTCGATGTTGATCGCCGCTGGCGTCGGCGTGCTCCTCGGTCGATTTTGGATCCGTCGCTGACCGTTCATCACGGCTTTCCCTCCGCTGAGCCTTTCAACAGCTCGTAGCTCAGCGAAGGAGTAGCCGTACGTTGAAATGTCGTCGACCCGCAAGAATTGTCGGAGACGATCGCATGGCGGCCCCTGAGCCCCTCGCAAAATTGTCGGGCATTCTAACGCTGGCGTCGATCGCCGTCGTCACGGGGGCTCTGTACCTCGCCAAGGGAGTCCTGGTCCCTCTGACGCTCGCCGTGCTCCTGAGCTTCTTGCTGAGCCCGGTTTGCGATCGGCTCGAGCGTTGGAGGTTCGGCCGGATTCCGGCGGTCCTAGTGACGGCCCTGTTGGCCTTCACGATGTTGGGCGTCGTTGCCTGGATGGCCGTGGTCCAGATGAACAACCTGGCGCCAAAAATGCCTGAATACCAGGACAATATCCAAGCGAAGCTGCATTCGACGAATGACTATGTCGGCGGCCTGCTCAGTAAGATCACGAGGACAACCGAAAACCAAGCCCCGAATCCCGCACCCTTAGCGCAGGCCGAAGGGCCGCAAAGTCGCGAAGACCGCCCTTACTCGGTTCGCGTGATTACCACTCCGGCGAGCCCCTTGCAGGTCATTACGGGAATGTTCGGCACGCTGCTCGACGTGCTGGGCTCGACGGGCATCGTCATCGTGCTTGTCGTGTTCTTCCTGGTCCGACGCGAGGACTTGCGCGATCGATTCATCCGCCTGGTGGGAAAAGGCGACGTGACGGTGACCACCCAGGCGATCGAAGACGCCGCCACGAGAGTCAGCCGATACCTCTCGATGCAGCTTGTGCTCAATGTCACGTTTGGCGTGGCCGTCGCCCTTGGGCTGTACCTGATCGGCGTGCCCAGCGCAATTCTGTGGGGAATCCTGGGAGCGACCCTGAGGTTCATTCCTTACATCGGCGCGTGGATTGCCGCCGCGGTGCCGATCGGCCTGTCGCTGGCGATTTCGACGGGGTGGGTCCCACCGATGCTCACGGTGGGGCTGTTTGCCGCTCTGGAGCTATTCATCGGCAACGTGATGGAACCGTGGCTCTATGGCAAAAACACGGGCGTCTCTCCTGTGGCAGTTCTGGTGGCAGCGGTGTTCTGGACTTGGTTGTGGGGAGCTGTCGGGTTGCTGCTGGCGACTCCTCTGACCGTGTGCCTGATGGTGATCGGTAAGTACGTGCCCCAGCTGTCGTTCTTGGACATCTTGCTGGGTAATGAGGAAGTGTTCGAGCCCAAGAAGCGCGTCTATCAGCGGCTTCTGGCGGGAGACCAAGAAGAAGCGAACGAGTTGATCGAGGGCTATCTCGAGAAAATGCCACTGGGCGAAGTCTACGACACCGTGCTCATCCCGGCATTGGCCATGGCTGAGACTCACTGGCAGCGCGGAGAGATCAACGAAGACAGGCACAAACTCATCTTCCAAAGCCTGAAGGAGACGGTTGAAGAACTGGGTGAGCGCCAGCAGGACCTGCAGGCGAAAGAAACCGTCAAGGCGACGAAGGAACCGGACGGTGATGCCGGCTCTCTTGTTTCGACCAATGCGTCGAGCCTTTGCGTTCTCTGTCTCCCTGCGCGGGATGAGGCGGACGAAATCGCCGGCCGGATGCTCGCGCAGTTATTGGCGGAGAAAGGGTGCGTCGTGGAGGCCGTGTCAGTGACCGCGCTGGCCAGCGAAATGGTCGATCTCGTCGAGGAGCGCAAAGCCGACGTGGTTTGCATTTCCGCCATGCCTCCCACGGCCGCGGCGCACGCGCGTTACCTTTGCAAGCGCCTTCAAGGGCGATTTCCGGACGCGCATCTGATCGTGGGATTGTGGAACGCCACTGGCGACCTGAATAAAGCCAAAGAGCGCGTCGGCTGCGGACCGACCACAGCTGTTGTTGCGACGCTGGCAGCCGCTCAAGAGAAAATCCACGGCCTCCTGCACCCGCTGTTGCAGCGGACCGAGCAGCCCAGACCACAAGAGGCC
>DASZIA010000517.1:0-3532 GCA_035949535.1 Planctomycetaceae bacterium
CTGCGATCACGAGCGTCAGAGCTACCGTCGCGAGCGCCACGACCAGCGCCAGCGATCCCGATTTCTTCGGGCCCAGATAGTTGACGGCGCCGATCGCGAGGATCGCTCCGATGGCAAACAGCGCAGGGCGTCCGACGTTCAAATAATGGAACGCATCAACGGTGGAGATGGCCGCCGTCACCAGGTAATCGGCGCACAACAGCAATCCGCCGATCATCGCCAAAGTGGGCGAACGATGGCGGGCTGACGAGTAGACCCCGCCCCCATCGGGATAAATTCGGCAAATATTCTGGTACGCCCAGCCGACGGCCACGAGCATCACCGACATCGCCACCATGTACCAGAGCGCGGCGTGTCGCGTGTAATAGAACGCCAACCCCAGAACATACAGCCGGCTGGTGCCCCAGTCGCCGAAGAGCATCGGCCCGGCGTGGTACCAGTGCAGTTCGCGCGGGCGCTTGCCTTCGACGAGCATGCGACTTGGTCCGTCTCGCAGATGGTGAAATCGCTACCAGGAAGGAGGGGGCTCGAAACGGTCGTTGCAGCGAGCGATTTTCGTGCCGCTCTGTACGCGGAATCAATACATCCACAAAAAAAGGACTGCCACGGCCGCGCGGCGCCGCAACTGTCTGTGGCCAATCCTGCGGGGATTTGGGGCCCTCCCGCCTGTTCTTTCCCGCGCTGCTTGGGCGAGTGTTGCCCCACGCGTATACTTCTGATAGCAAGTGCGCACAATTCGCCGCGGCCGCCGCCCCGCATGAGCCGAAAGTCACAGCCGAAGGTTCCGATCGATGAAGAAGACGAGTCGCCTCAAAAGTTTCGCCAGCGTCCTGTGTCTGTCTGCTGCGGTCGCGGTGCAGCCGGCCTGGGCGGCCGAACAGAAATTCGGGCCCGACGCGCACAAGCTGGCCGAGGCTCGACAAAAAGCGGTCGACTTCCTCAAGACAACCCAGGCCACTGACGGCACGTGGACGTCGAACACCTCGACCGGCGTCACGGCGCTCGCGCTCACCGCACTTTTGCAAAGCGGAGTCCCTGTGACCGATCCGACCGTGGCCAAGGGGCTGTCGGCGCTCGAAAAATACGTCCAGAAGGACGGCGGAATTTATCACCCCAGCGCGTCGCACAAGAATTACGAAACGTGCGTCGCGGTCGTGGCACTCAAGGCGGCCGACGCGGACGGCCGGTACGACCAAATCCTGGCCCGCGCCGACAAGTTCATTCGCGGACTCCAATGGGACGAGGAAGAGGGGATCGACAAGTCGGATGTTCGGTATGGCGGGGCCGACTACGGCCCGTCGAAAAAGCGGCCCGATCTCTCGAACACGCAATTCTTAGTCGACGCCCTGAAGACGCTGGGTGCCAAGGATGACGACCCCAACATTCAAAAGGCGCTGATCTTCGTCTCCCGCTGCCAAAACCTCGAGTCGCAGTACAACCAGACGCCGCTGGCCGCGAAGGTGAACGACGGCGGCTTCATCTATACGGTGGCGGGCGGAGGTGCATCGATGGCCGGCACCACCGCCAACGGCGGGCTGCGCTCCTACGGATCGATGACGTATGCGGGTCTCAAGAGCATGATCTACGCCGGCCTCACGGCCAAGGACCCGCGCGTGAAAGCCGCGTCCGAATGGATTCGCGCGCATTACAGTGTCGAAGAAAATCCAGGCCTCGGCCAGCAGGGCCTCTACTACTACTTCGACACGTTCGCCAAGACACTGTCGGTGCTGAAAGTCGACCAGTTTGAGGATGCGGCGGGGCAGAAGCACGATTGGCGGAAGGAACTCGCCGAACAGTTGTTTCGCCTGCAACAGCCCAACGGAAGCTGGCTCAATCCGAAAGAGCGCTGGCTGGAAGGCGACCCCAACCTGGGCACGGCTTATGCCCTCCTGGCTCTGAGATATTGCGACCCCGTGAACGCAGCCCCGCACTGACTCTGGCGTCATCGCGTTTCACGTCGAGTGGCGGGCCGCCAAAAGGGCGAGCGGATCGACAGCAGACTCTGATCGAAGACCGGCAGCCGGCTCTGCCCCGGAAGCTGCGGAGTCTTCCACGATGATCTGCGAGCCGCGAGTTCCCGTGAGATAGGTCCAAACCCATTGGACGAAGACGCTCACGCGAAGGTTAGACTGCCCGAGAAACTCGATGTGCACCGCGGCCCACGCGAGCCACGCCAGAAATCCGTGGAGGCGCACCTTTCGCGACTCGAGGACGGCAAAGCCTTTGCCAACGACCGCCATGCTTCCTTTATCGAAATAGCGGAACGGGCGCGGGGCGGGCTTGCCGACGATGCGTCGATGGATGAGTTTGCCAACGTAGCGCCCCTGCTGGATCGCGACTTGAGCGACGCCCGGCAGGGGCTTGCCCTCCTCGTCGAGCGACGCGGTATCTCCAATCACGAAGATGTCTGGACGACCGGGCACCGACAAGTCGTTGGCGACGCGCACGCGACCCGCGTGGTCGGTCGGCGTCTGCAGCCATTTTCCGGCTGGTGACGCGGCGACGCCGGCAGCCCAGATCACCGTCTTCGTCTTGATGCGTTCGCCGCTCGCGATCACACCGTGTTCGTCGACCAGGTCAACGCTGGTCCCCAAGCGGACTTCAACCCCAAGTTTCTCGAGCTGTGCTTTCGCAGCGTTCGAGAGGGATTCGGCAAGCCCCCCAACGACGCGGGGGCCCCGATCGACCAGCACGATTCTTGCGGATTTCGGATCGATCCGTCGAAACTCGGCGGGCAAGGTCTTGTGCACAAGTACCGCAATCGCGCCGGCCATTTCCACCCCCGTCGGCCCGCCGCCGACGATCACGAAGGTCAAGAGATCCTGGTGCCTGTTCGGATCTTCCTCGGCTTCGGCCTGCTCAAAGGCGCCGAGGATCTTGTTGCGCATCGCGACGGCATCGGCAAGCGTCTTCAATCCGGGGGCGTGCTTTTCAAACTCGTCGTGTCCGAAGTAGCTGTGGCGCACGCCGGCTGCCACGATCAGGTAATCGAAGGGAATCGGCACCTGCTGCCGGTCCAGGTTGTTGCCGATGACGCACCGTCGCTCGCAGTCGATTCCCGTAACCTCGCCCATGAGGACCGTGGTGTTGGCGTTGCGCCCCAGGATCGCGCGGAGCGGCGATCCGATCTGCTGAGGCGACAGGGTCGAAGTCGCCACCTGATAGAGGAGGGGCTGAAACACATGGTGGTTCGTGCGATCGATCAACACGACACGGGCAGGAGATCGGCGGAGCGCTTTCGCGGCTGCCAGTCCGCCAAAACCGCCGCCCACGATCACGACAGTCGGGGTTCGTTCTGCCATGTTCAGTCCTTTGCTCATTGGACCAGAATCGCGACATCGCGGCTACGTACTGAGGCAGTTGCGGAAGGGTGCGGAAGATTGCCGCGGCAGCGTGTAACATTCGAGAGAAGTGCTGCTTGAAGTCAAACGAAACCGGATCGCAACTGATGGAGGACGTCCATGGCAGCGAAATCCAAAACGGCAATCGTGACGGGAGCCTCCCAAGGCATCGGCGCTGGTGTTGTGAGTGC